>NZ_CAWMCN010000085.1:0-156188 GCF_963865925.1 Vibrio sp. ZOR0018
GCGCACAATGCCGTGCACGCGCTGCACGACAAGGTCATCACGCAGCATCTCAAGCTGAGCGGTTTTGTCCACCAGCTCCAACGCTGTTAAGCCAGATTGGCGACTGGCTAGTTTTATCTCATAGCGAAAACCGTAGCAACGCAGGCCCGCTTGCGCGCTATCAGACAGCGATTCCACACCTTGGTATTCACGCACCACCAACGTGTCGTCTGCCAAACCCTCCACGGTGAGCCTAAAACTTAACCTTGCCATCTTTTTCCCTTCCACTCTTTTATCGCAAAATGACACTAGTACAGCAAGTGCAGTGCCAGATATTTTTCTTTGATATTCATAAGGTTATAAACAGCCCGATTGACAAAGGCAACAAACTGCCTGATATGAGCAAAAAGTTGCCCTTCAATAACCAATTGTTGCTCAGCTTATTGAGCATGAGCTTCCTGATTATGTGTCACAGTCAAATGCTCAAACTGCTTGTCGAGCTCGGCCATTTTCCAGCTCAAATTATTAAGCCGCTGCTTCAGAATCATAAACTCCTGTTCAGCCTGTACAACATCACCTTTTTTGAGCAACTCTTCGACATATGCAGCTCTCCCGTAAATAGGTGACAAACTAATAGCGAACTCCTCCAACGATTTGGTTTGTCTTTGCAGTTCGGTTAATTTTCCTTTTTGCGCGAGCAGCGCGATGTTGGCCATATTGGTTCGCGTTTCACTAAAACGCTCCATAAAGCGCTCAGTTTGTTGCAGAGCTTCACGCTGAGCATCGGCAAACGCTTGATCAACCTCCAGCACTGATTCGGTTTGGGGATAAAGTTGCAATAACGCATCCAACACTTGCTGGGCTTCAACACGAGCCGATTCAAAAGAGAGCGCCATTTTTTGCTCAATCGCCTCTCGGTACAATGGCACAATCTCATTTGACAACTGTTCAAGCTTGGCTGGCGAGTTGGCCTGTTGAAACGCATTGACCTGCTCTGGCGTATGTAAAGCAGGTAACCTTAGGTTGGTTGCATAAGATATTGAGTTGAAAAACGGCAAATAAGTGACGGCTCCATACACCATCACAACACCAAGAACACCGGATATAAAAGCGGCCACATGCGTAACACGTGAGCGCTTTTGATTACGAACCTGCTCAACCTGTTCCGTTTGGGTATGACGCTTTAGCAGCGAATGATATTGCGTTTCTAAACGATCAATATGTTCAAAAATAGCAAAACCTACTCCTTCGAAATCAACCAAATAGTCCGGCTGTTGCAGCTCTAAAATGGCATGCATGCGCTCACAAAAGCGCTCACAACGGTATAAATCACGCAGTGCTTCATGATTCGGACGCAGATCTTTTAACTCCCGCACTACACGAGCATTAACCCAATCGAGCACTTCCTTGCGCATTTTCGCCGATTTTACGTCCGGTTTTGGCAAATTACTTAAGCAGTAGCACAACAGTTCAACACCATTGGCGTATCCCGCTAAGCCCTGCATTTTTAAACAGGCTACGGTGTAATAACCGCACAGCAAAAGGTCAATCCCCGGGCCTTTTGCTAATGTTTCACAAGCAACTTTCACCACAGCCCAGTCTGGACCACCTGATAATGGGTTGTTACGACGATTGATCTCATCTCTCACCTTTTGGTAGGCATCAATGTGACGAACAGCGGCAGCATCATCTATCAAATGAAAACGAGCGTGGTCGATAAATACAATATTGGACATGACTACAGCGTCCTAAGTGAGTTGAGGAGCGATGACCAATCGCTCCTCACTATTATTTTAGTAAAGGGTTTTCGAGAGTTTGAATGACTTAAATAACCGCTCGGTGAATGGGTTAATATCTGCCTCTGAATTGAGTCGATAAATCATCTCACCACCGTCAACTGCAAACTTAAAGTCAACCGACGTGGAACTAGCACCCACCACATCACCTTGTTCAAGCAAGCGGAAAAATGCCCACGGACCTTGGATATTAATACTTCGTGGCGACATATTATTTTTAGTCGGCACTAACGTTACTTTAGAGATCGCAGAATCACGCAGCGTATTTGGCCAAATCAACTCGACACTGTCTCTTGGGCCGTGACTGTAAGCGAGATATTGACCATCAACATTCAGCACACTGCGGCGTTTGTTGTTACTCAAGCGTAACGGTTCAACCGAGAAACTAACGTCTAAGACCCCTTTGCGGTTAAAGAAAGCTTGCTGAATTTTCTTCGCCTGCTTGAGCTGTTCTAGAACGTCTTTGCGAATAATCGACTGCGCGTTATCGTCATCATTGACCGCAATATTTTCTTCCACAAACATTCTTAGCTGGTTGTTGTAGAAGTTGTCTAATGTGCCGTTGGGCGCAAAAAACGCTTCAAAGTCAGAAAGAGAACTGTCTTTGTTGGATGACTCATTAAATGGATAGCGCCCAGCTAATTTCTCTTCAAAGGTTTTGTAAACATCATCATGCCAACGAACTTCAAGGTGCTTGATCGCTTCTTGTTTGACAACATACCAACTCTCATCCGCCAGTTTAGACACCATAGTATCGAGCGGTTTAGGCAAACCTGATGCAATACGTTTCACCGTGTAAATTGGATCAGCGTTCACTAATTTTACGCGTGCTTTAGTGGCATCCAGCGCAGCCATACCAACATCTGGCGCTTCTTGAATAGATTTGAGGTAATTTTGTAACTCTTCCACCGCCACTAACACTTCATTGATGTACGCTGGCTTATCACCGACTGGCTTGAGCATAGCGTTTAGTTCAGCAAAGGGTGCATCAATCTGCGAAGCAACTTTGTATTTTGGATTTTTTAACAGCTCTTTTTGCGCGGCTTCATCTTTAGGCACACTGGCATACATTTGAGTATTGCTTTCTAAAGTGCGAAGCAAACGTTGCATCGGTTCAATGTTGCCAGTAAAGTTTTCTAATACTGACACCGCGTCATTGATGTCGCTAAAATACTTAACGCTGATTTCATTAAGAGCCGCACGCCAGGTATTGGTGTAGTCCGCCACATACAAGCTGCGGATTTTGTTACGAAGGTCGTGCTTATCCGCTTCGCTAAATTGAGCCGATTTGGATTGCCCCAGTACCCAACTGTCGATCAAGGCCAGCTCAGAAACGGATTCTGATTGCGGCATGAAGTAATCTTCAAACCCTTTTTTGGTAAGCATTTGCGGAATATACAGCGAGCTGCTGTTGACCACTCGCTCTTCAAAAACCACATCAAAGACGGGGCCAATCAAGTTGCGTAAATTGATCGAGGGGCCAAGAACCGTTTGTGCATTCAACTTCAAATTACGGTAAACACGTTGATCGTTAGGCATAGAACCAAGATCAGACTGCACTTTCGCCACCACCTGATCATAAGGCTTCATCACCGACTCTGCATTGCGATCACCGCGCGCGCGATCACCCGCTAAATCCGTGTGTAACATGGCGTAGTCTAAATGCCCCAGTAGTTCTTCTTGGATCACGCGTTGCCCAGCGAACTCTTGCTGCCAGTATTTGGAGAAATAATCGAGTACATAATCCTTATAGCGGCCGCTTTTATCTACCATCATGCGATAGACGCGCAGCACGGCCAGCTTCTCTTCATCTGTTTTGGCTTGGTTAAGCTGTACAACGACATCAGCCATGAGCAGAGGTAAAAAGCGGTTTTCCAATAAATTCAAATAGGTCGCTTCAACCATTGGACCAATCGTGTGGCCTTGGTACAAACCAAAATCGGAAATGTACTGTGGTTTATCACGGAAGAAGCCAAACTCCAATGTCGCCTCTCGAATTTTATTGAGCGGCACGAGAACATCTTGCTGAGAGGCTAAATAAAGATTAGAGGGGAACTCGTTTTTGTACTCGTTTACTTTCGCTAACACCGCATCAGAGTGCTTCACGTTACTAAGGTAATAACGATGCCAAGTGCCGACTAATAACACAGTTGCAATAGAACAAGCCACTACTGACAAACCAATCAAGCGCCGTTTTTGCTTCGCAACACGAAAATTATCTGAGGCAAGCCCAGCTTCAGGATAGATGATGTTATTAAACAGTTTTTGTGTGAAATAAACCGTTGAGTTTTTAGCTTGCTGCGCTTTATTAATGGCATGATCTAGCCCATAACGACGCGAAGCAGCATCATCAAATGCGTTTGTAGGCACACCTTGTTGATACACAGAAGTGAAATACGCACCACGCACCAAAGCCGACGTAGAGAACTGATCACTGGCCAATGCATCGTTGAAAAATTGTAATAAGATCTCTTTTAAACCGGAGATTTGACGCGTGAAGCTATAAATAGCATTGCGCTCTTCCAAATCCATCGGCACAGAAACCGCGTGCGGCAGTACATCATTAATGCGCTCAACAAACTGACTGTAGTCTTTTGAAAACTCGTTGAGCCAGTTATCCAAGTCATCAATAGAGTCGAGCGAAAAGGTAAAGCCCAGCACATCTTCACGCTGACTGCGCGAGTAATGTTTAAAGAAAGGTTCAAAACCGTGTAATAAATCCAATTTGTCAATGCAATATAGACAGGTAAACGCGTGGATAACGTCTCCATTAGTTCACGTAAGCGAGCACGTAATAAATTGGCGTAAGCTTTACGCTCGGTTGCAGTTGCGGTTGCTAAATGAGAAACGTCTAACGCTAAAACGATACCGTTGAGTGGACGGCGGCTACGCGTTCTCTCCAACCAATTAACAAAATGAAGCCACAAACGGCGCTCCATCGCACCATCGTTATCATTGCTGTGGTTACCTTGTGTCAGTAGCTCTCCATCTGGATCGATCAATACCGATTCATCGCCAATCCACCAATCAAACGAATACGGGTTTTCACTTTTTTGACCCGAGGCTCGCATTACCGAAGAAAAAACAAAGTTTTGCCCAGAGCGGTTGATGAGGCTGGTTTTGCCGGCATTTTCCAAACCGAGCACTAAATACCATGGCAACGCATAAAGATAATTACGTTTATTGAGGTTCTCTTTCATGCTGACCATCACTTGGTTCAGCTCAACCTCTTGGCGCTCTTCATAGGCTTTAATTGGATCTTGGCGAAGCTGATCTTCACGCTTTTGCTCGGCTTTAAAACCTTGCAATTTTCGCCACTGCCACACACCCCAAACGGCCAATGCACCTAAAGTGAACAAGCTACTTGCCACTGCGCGAGCGGTTATCGATTCAAGTGGCTTATTCCCCGCGATCTCTAGCCAAGGGCCTGCCCACCAAATCGCAACATTCAATAAAATGAATGTGCTAAATAGCAAAATAGGCATCGCCGCGGCAATGCCCGGTGTTAACTTTCTTGCGATCCCAACAATAAATTTCCACATGGGTTTGTGTCCTTCGTTTACTCTGACGTTGTGTATTGTTCTAATTGCTCAACTAATGAGGGTTCCCAATCGGTAACGCTCATGGTGCTAACCTGAGCATGTAACGTTTGGTACTGTTCTTTCGCCATCGCATCTAAATTATTGCTATTTAACAAATCAGCCGATAATAACCGCCAATAGAATTTATCCCTTGGCTCACTGGCGCTGACCAGGCCATCGTTGAGCATAGAGAGCGCCACCGCAATGCCTCCCTCTTTCGCTAAGCTAAACGCCTCTTTGCGTTTGTCTTGCCAATCACCTGCTACTTGGCCTTGGGCGCTACTTTGCTGCTGGCTGAGTAGCCACTCTTTTACGCTCGCATTGACAAAAGGCTCGCCTCCTTTGAATTTCAACTCGAGCAGCGCAGGTAGACGTGCCACAAACTGCTGGCTTTCACTCAAAATGGCTTCACTCCACGCCTTTTGGCCTAAACTTTGCGCGATTTGATAGCTCATCATTTGCCCTTCAAACCAGTAAGGTGCCATGGTCAAACTCTGCTCTACCTTGCGCCATAAGGCTAAATCTGGGCTACGCATTTGGTCGTGATACTCTTTGATTCGTTCTTGCGCCATCGCCCGTAACAGTGTTTCCCCGCTGACGTCGTGCTCAGGTAATGAGGTAATACTTGACCACACGGCAAAACGCCTGACTCGTATTGCCAAGGCAATGCCGAACTCTTGTTCAGACAAAAACTCAGCTACCTTTAGTAAGGTCTGCTTAGTGGCTTTGTCACTTGAACTGTCGACTGAGATGGCGCTCTGGGTGGTGGTTTTACGTTCAACCGCCGGAGTCTCTTGCACATGTTGAGTCGCTTGCTCACGTTCTGTTGCGCGGCGCAGTTGGGCTTGAACTTTAGCTACTAGACTTTCAACGCTTTCAGACATCAGTCCGGCTTGAGTAGTCGCTTGCTGTAGCGCGTCGATCGCGGTGTTTAACTCATCACGATCTGGTCCATCAAATTGTGCGAAATCTAACTTGTCGATGACTAAGGCTAACCGCTGCACAATCTGGCTGAAGAATTTGCGACGTGGCAAACTGCCTCTTTTGCCTGGCGCAGGGAAGCAATCTTCCCAGTAAAGGGACATGAAATCGCTCAGCAGCTGCAGCGACGTGGTGAAACGTAGCGGTGTGGCTTGGTTATGCAAACACTGCAACAAGTAGATCAATAATTTGAGATCTTTACTTTTTTCGCTGAGTAGTTTGAGCGTACTGTGTTCGACTTCATCCCATTGCACACTAGCGTGGGAGAGTGACCCCACTTTCATCATTTGATCTTCAACAAAATCAAACAGTGGATCATCAATCAGGCGCTCACCCACAGGGTTATCGGCTTGAATAGGCTGAGTAATACAGCGGCGATAATCGGTTAACTCCATTGGAACTCCTTACCAACCACAGCGTGTTTTTAGTGCCGTTAATGATTGCGAAAGCTCGCTCGCATCAAACTGCAATCCATCAACAAAAGGAGAGTTTGAACGCAGCACAAGGCGATTTTCTCGCGCCATCGCTTTCATCATCTCAATCGCTGGCATGCCTCTGCCTGAGGAAAAGAGCAAACCTAAATCGTCACTACGCCAAGATTGTGCCTGCATATTAGCAATCGACACTTGGATGCGAGGGTCATCAATCGCGCTAGGAAACGCCAATTCCACTCGACTCAAATTGTCGATACAGCTCATCAGCAGCACAGGTTTAGCGTTATCGTCAAACTTCGTATTTTGATTTAACGCAACCAAAGTAATCCACGCATTCCCTTTATCATCGTCGCCCTCAACGGTTAAGTGACTTGCTTCCCCGTCTTTATACTGGCTGATGCTATCAAAGGCGCGTTGCCAAGATAGCGGCGCATTGGGCGTTGCCGCTTGAGGCATCACCACGTCAGAAGGCGTTTTAAACAGGTGGTCAAAACAGCTCAATCGCTCTAACCGAGATGTGATCGTAGTGCATTGCTCTGCTTGTGCTATAGCGTCATTTTCCGCATTCGCCATGGGGAAATACAGCGTCATAGAGAGGCAAACTGTGAGCCTAAACAACCGTTTATTCATGGTGTTTTAATCTCCAATTTTTGGCATTTATAGGCCAAGGTCCGCTTGGGAATACCGAGGCTTTGGGCCGCTTTGGCCCTGTCACCAGCAAAATATTGGAGGCGCTCACGGATAATACGAGACTCAAATTCATTCACCGCTTGTTTTAAATCATCCACCACTCGGCTGACACCGGGCTCAGCTTTAGCGACCTTATGCCCATGTCGTTCAGTCTCTGGCTGCTGATCGGCTTTAGTGTATGCTAAACGTTGTGTAAAGCAGGACTCCTCCACCTGTGTGCCATCCAGTGTTTGCGCACAACCAAATTCAATAAGGTGCTTGAGTTCACGCACATTACCGGGAAAGTCATAACGTTTTAGGCAATCGATCGCTTTATAGTGCACACCCCGAATGTTGGTTGCATGCTGCTGATTAAAGCTGCGTACAAAATGTTGGCTAAGCCGTTCAATGTCATCCATCCTTGCCGCAAGGCGTGGCAAAGTGATCGGGTACTGAAATAAGCGGTAATAAAGATCCTGACGAAACGATTTATTACGCACTTGTTCGAGGAGATTGACATGCGTTGCTGAAACCAAACGAAAATCAGAAGATTGTTCGTTTTTACCGCCAATCGGCCGAAAAGATCGAGATTCCAACACCCGCAGTAATTTGGCTTGCAGGCTCAAGGGCATATCACCGATTTCATCCAAAAACAGGGTTCCGCCATCGGCTTGCGCAATCAACCCTTGTTTATCGCTATCCGCGCCGGAAAACGCCCCTTTGCAGTAGCCGAACAGTTCACTTTCCAATAAGTTTTCAGGGATAGCCGCGCAGTTAATAGCAACAAATGGCGCTTGTTTACGGGGCGAGAGTTGGTGCACCGCTTGCGCGACCAACTCTTTACCTGTCCCTGTTTCACCTTGCACCATCACTGAAAGCTGTGATGGCGCGGCGTTGATGATCTGCTCTCTTAATTTTTTCATCACCAAGCTGTTACCGATTAAGGTTTCAGAGAGGCTCGCAATTAATGAACGACGAGCATTGTCACGCTGAACGTCAGACAACGATTCCGATAAGTTTTGTCGATTTTGTTCTTCCCGTTGCATCTCATTAAGCAACGACCACTGATGGCAAAACACATCCACATACTTGATAAAATCTGGCTGCTCAAATAGGCCTTCCAAGGTATGGGTTTCACCAATCAACAGCAAAATAGACTGAACTTGTGTATCCCCATTAGGTAACGGGTGTACAACCACGCTATCTAGCATGCCGACCCGGCTAGTGAGTTGACTAAACAGGCGATTAGATTGCCAAAAAACCAATTCATCAGCGGTTAAGTGCATCGATTTGGCCGATTGCAATACATGGGCAAACGGACAATCAAAATCGGTGACCGACCAGCTTAAATTCAGCGGGTTATCCTGTGGCACTAAGGTACGGCCGTCTGAACTGGGAACCAGTAACAAGCAAGTATCGAGCCTTAGCTCTCGGCGCAGCGTTTCTACAAACAATGCGGCCAATTGGCTAGGCTTTCTCGCGACAACAAGCTCGGTTGCGTAAGCTAACCAGTGACTCATGATCACTCAACCTCTCCAATAAACTCACCCTCTTCCGCCGCTAAATAGATGCGTTGCACTGGTTGTTTATCAGCCAGTTTATTTAACAAAGCTAATGAAATCGGTGGTAGTAATTGACCTTCGATGATCGCTTCCAGCATACGAGCCCCATTTTCAGAGCGCGTTGCACGGCTTAAGATCTCTTCGATCAAGCTATCTTCAATCACCACGTCAGCGGCATAACGCTGTTTAAAGAGCTGCTCAAGGCGGGTTAACTTGCCACGCACAATCTGCTCTAGCACTTCCTTGCTGAGCGGTAGATACGGAATAATCTCCATACGAGCCAGTAAGGCGGGTTTGAAGAAAGCCGCAAGTTCTGGGTAAAGCTGCTCATCAAGCAACTGAGGCTGCTGCGCGTAATCGACTATGGTTTGGTAACCTAAATTCGAGGTGAGGAAGAAGACGATGTTTTGGCAGTCGATCACTCGACCTTCACCATCGGCCAGCTCACCTTTATCAAAGGCTTGGTAGAAAATATTGAGCACTTCTGGGTGCGCTTTTTCAACTTCGTCTAACAGCACCACAGAGTACGGCATTTTACGAATCGCTTCGGTAAGAATGCCACCCTCACCATAACCAACATAACCCGGAGGCGAACCAATCAGGCGTGAAACGGTATGCTTTTCTTGATATTCCGACATGTTGATAGTGGTTAAAAATTGTTTACCACCATAAAGTTGTTGCGCCAGTTGGACTACCGTTTCGGTTTTACCAACGCCACTTGGACCCACGAGTAGGAAGGAACCTTTTGGACGCCCCGGACGGCGCAAATCCGCGCGCGCCGTTAATAAGTTACGGTGAACACGCTCAATCGCAGTATCTTGCCCTTTGATTGCCTCACCTAAAATAGCCGTTAGGTGGGTGATTTTATGCAGCTCATCGCTGTTCATTTGGTCAACGGGCACGCCCGTCCAGTCCGCAATCACTTCCGCGATTTGCTGAGCATCGACTTGTGGATGCATGAGGCGATCATTATGAGGGATCTCTTCTAAAGCTCGATATTGCTCCTGCAATTGAACAAGTAACTCATCACGCTCAACTTGGGTCTGCTCACCATGATCCTCAGCGCCATCTAAGAGCTGATCGCGTAGGGTAATAATGCGCTCAATGATCGCTTTTTGCTCTTGCCAGCTTTGAGTCAAGGTCGCTTTTTCAGCTTCATCGGCCACTTCTTGGCTACATAGCTCATCCAAGCGATGCGAATCAACCACTTGACCTAAATATTGAGCACGCTCAAGCATATCAATTTCAAGTTGACGTTGATGGCAAGCGGTCTCTAGTTGCGCTAAGCGCTTCGGCGGTGTGGTGATATTAATTGCAATACGCGCGCAAGCAGTATCCAACACATCAATCGCTTTATCCGGCAGTTGTCTACCTGAAATGTAACGCGCTGAAAGCTCGGCGGCGGCTTTCAATGCATCATCAGTAATCAATACGTTATGGGCTTTTTCGTAAACACGATTCAAGCCACGCAGAATATCTACTGCTTGGCTGATGCTCGGCTCTTCTAATTTCACTAACTGGAAACGACGAGTCAGCGCAGGATCTTTTTCAAAATACTTTTTGTACTCTTTCCATGTGGTGGCTGCGACAGTACTGAGCTCGCCTCGCGCAAGAGCTGGCTTGAGCAAGTTGGCCGCATCACTACCACCCTCTTGGTTGCCAGAACCAATTAAAGTGTGCGCTTCATCGATAAACAAAATGATCGGTTTAGGCGAGGTTTTGATCGCGTCAATCACGCCTTTAAGACGTTTTTCAAATTCACCTTTGACTGAAGCACCCGCTTGCAACAAGCCTAGATCGAGTGAGCACAACTCTACATTTTGCAGTTGTGTCGGCACATTGCCCGCAACGACGCGCAATGCAAGTCCTTCAATCATAGCGCTTTTACCGACACCAGCGTCTCCCACAACGATGGGGTTGTTTTTACGACGACGACACAAGATGTCGATCATCAAATTGAGTTCGTTTTCACGACACAATACTGGGTCAAGTTCGCCGTTACGCGCTTGCGCCGTGACATTGGTGCAGTATTTATGCAGTGGCGAAGATGACGCTGCATCCAGCGCGGCAGGAGCTTGAGAACCCGCTTTGCTTTTTTCAACCGCCGACTCGGAAGAGTCTTGCAACAGCGTATCAAACCCTTTGTTTAGGCTCTCTTTGTTGATGTGTTCAAAAAGACGGATTAGTTTAAGTGGTAGGTAACGATCAGCGCGCATCAACGCGGCTAAAAACACCACACCTGAACGAAGCTGATTCTGATTCAGCTCAGTGGTAGAAAGCAACCAAGCTTCCTGCAATAGCTCAACCAACAGTGGCGAGAATGCTGGATAGGTATCTAACACTTGTTCACGAGCGTAACTTGCACTGATGGCTTGTTTTACGGTTTCCACATCTAAGTTAGCGTGCTTAGCTATCACACGCACATCCGAAAGTGGGTTCTCTAGCAACACATGTAAGAAGTGCTCATAGGTCACTTCTGGGTGCTGACGTTCAATACATAATGAAGCGGCTTGCTCTAGGGCTAGCTTACTCTGTTCATTGAGTTTTGAAATTAATGTGGGTAATTCAATACGGATCACTACAATCACCTAGCCTTTTATAATTAGAGTATTTGGTTCAATTGGTTTAATACGTCTGCCGATTGGCTGTGCAGTAAATAGGAATAGCCTAAAAACACACCGACCCAAATAATGACAAAACCAAGCAGTACTGACCAAACCGGTAACTGCCTGCTTAACTTATATTTTGATTTCACCACATGGTCCGTGGCGGAGGTCAGTTCTTTCGGCTCGTTTTCATCCAACGAACTGACGGTGTCATGTAAACGACTGATCACCTTTTCACGCTCGTTGTGGCCGCTTTCCATCACACGGTATTTACCTTCAAAACCTAACACTAGGCATTGATAGATAAACTCTAGCAACGCGCGATAACGTTTAGGTTCACCTTCCAAGCGACTTAAGATGGTAAACACTTTTTCGCCGCCCCAAGTCTCACTGTGGAAACGAGACAGCATAGAATGTTCAGCCCACACACTAGATGCACCCCACTCGGTTCCCATGACGGCTTCATCCAAAAACGCGCACAGAATGTAGCGATAAGCCATCAAAATCGCATGCTCAAACCCTTGCTCGGCAAGCTCGATTTCAATCGCTTTAATCTCTTCCACCGTCTGTTTGTAGATCTGCTCAATGTTTTCGCACTCTGACAAGCTGCGTACCCGCAGCGACAAACCAAACAGAGGGGTAGCAGCATCAATCAAAACATTAGGGTTATCACCACGCAGTTGAAACCAGTAATCTTGGTCGTGGTTGATCTGCTCGACGCTGTCAAAAAGCAGACCGCTGTATTGGGTGTTTTTTTTATCAATGGCCATCATCAGCTCCTAATCGCCCAGAATTGCAGGTCAAGATCTTCAAACGCACCCGCGACATGGAAAGCAAAACCACTTGAGCGACCTAACATCGACCATGCTGAGCTGGTTTTATCCAATTGGTAATAGGTATAACCGGCGTGGTAAGGCAACTGCCTTGGTGCAACTGGTAACGGTGTAATTGGAATGCCCGGTAATTGCAGTGAAATGAGCTCGCGGATTTTCTCCACTGACGATACTTTGGTCTGCTGAGTAAAGAGACGACGCAGTTCATCTAATGGCATGCGTGCTTTCACCGCGATGATGAATTCTGCGCTTTCAACCAGTTGAGGGTCGTGGATTGGGGCAACCATCAGGCCGTACTTACGTTTATCCAACTGAATCGAGACCGCTCTAGGCTCAAGTACGATACTTAGGCTCTGTCTTAAGTTGCGGATCAGCGGCCCAAAAGAGTGGGTCGGCATTTCATGGTTATAGCTCGGGATGCTCGGTGGTAAACGACTTTCATCGGTAAATGTAGCCAATTCTCCACATACGCATGACAGGCACTCAAATAAACGTTCCGGGTGCAAACTGCGTAGCTCTGCCAAGTGTTGCATCTGGGGTTGTAGACGATTCAGGGCTTGCAACAGCATAAAATCAGACACATCCGCGACCCCGCCTTGAGAGGGAGAGCTGATACGTTGAGCAATGTTTTTGGCACGTTCGCGCATTAACCCAGATATTTCGTTAATAAAACGGTGCAAAGCCGCATTGCTCGCAACATTAAGATGGCACGGAATAAAGTCCGGATCGAGTACGACACTACCATCAGGACGTTTTTCTAAAATACGAGCGATCGCAATTGAGGCGTAAGAGCTTCTGTCTTCTTTTTCAAGCATCAACTGCACACGAACAGGTGAGACATCTAGCGTCGTGGTGTCACCGCGCACGGTATGTACGTCGCGCACTTCTAAACGATTGCTTAAGTAACGCCCGGTTCCACGCTCTTCGGGCCAGTTAATCTCCATTAACGATTCACTGCGAAGCGGCACCGCTAAATAGACCAACTGGTTTGCAAGCGAAGCATCGGCAATCTCGAGCGCATCTGGCAACACATCTTCCTGAGGAATACGGAAAACGGTTCCATCAGGCATAATACCAACCGCACGTTCGATCGCGATACGACCAAAAGAGAGATATTCAGGGTTAAGTGATAACTCTGATACTCCGTAAAGGTAGCCACTGACTGATGAGATGCGTTCATCAATATGATATTCAAAATAGCGTTGCTGCTGCTGGAAATGCTGCGGTTTAATGAATAGACCTTCATTCCAAATGACACGATTACGCGCAAACATCTTGTTATTCCACCCTTTCCAGTTTTACATCGTAGTCTTTGAAATACATCAAAAGATGATATTCCCTACCTTTGTTAAGCACTTTGACGGCCTTTTTCCATTCACTCAGCTCAGGTTCAGCAAAATGCGCCATGACCCCAATGTAGTTCGTGCCTTCATCAATCTCGAACGCGTTCACAAACTTAAACTGGCCTGGTGTCATTACATAATCGTAATTGGCGATAAAATTGCTGCGTAACGCTTTTTTGTAGTCTGCTTTTACTTGGTCATAATCGGCAGACATAAACATCGAATCATCTTTGAGCTCAAACACTTGAACCTCTATCGGCGACGCTTCACCCCAAATATTAGGGTTAGTACCTTCATCACTAACGAGACTGAAGGTTACCTTGGTCGGCTGTGTGGCTGGCTCATACTTTTCTGATGAGCTACAGGCGGTTAATACCGTCAGTAGCATCAGCAGGACAAAAGACCGCTTGTTCACCGTTATAGCTCCAGCTGTTTTTCACGAATTTTCTTGTCGTAAGACTGCTCGAAAATTTCCCAAAACAGTTTCTCAAATCCTTTTTGGCGATTAGAAGTGAGCTCTTGGTAGTAGTGGCAATACATCTCCCACGCCCAAGCATCTGAAGAGTGGTTCTGTGCATCACTATTGCGCTTGTAATGTTGGAAACGGCGCAGTAGCACTTGAGGAGAAAAGGCATTAAGAATCTGATTTAGGGCTTCGCTAGTGGCGTGCTGCATTGCTTCGTTATGGTCGCGCACATTTTTTAGGCTTTCGGCAATCGCCGCTGGGGCAGACAAGTGCACCACACTTTTATCAGCATCATACAGAGTACGAATGGTTTCTTCGTATGATAGCCCCAAGCGAAGTGGGTTATCTTCAATCGGTTGCAAGTTACGATTCATCATACCAAAACGCCCTTTACTCACTTGCTGGTGAAGCTCAAGCAAACCTTGCACACAAGCTTGCAACGATTGCCCAAGCTCTTCTGAAAGCATGTGCATTTTCGCCATATCGTGGCTATTGCCAACGTCAACACCTAGCCCGGTGAGCATAGGGCCGGTCAATAAGTGTGATGCATTGTTTGACGAGCTGTTGTGTTGCTCGGAGTGAGGGTGGTAGCTTCTCGCCACTTCTTCCTCAAGTAGATCTAATACTTTATCGTCCATCGCTAAGCCCTCAGGTACGTTGTAAATACTGTTATTAATGTTCAAATGAGTCGGTGGTTGCGCAGTCTCATGGTGCTCAACAGCCGGAATAGGTGGTAAATCGGTGGAGGTTTTGCCAAAACCGAGAATTTTCTTTAATCGAATCGATGACGTCATCTCATACTCGCTGTCAGCTTGAGGCGTAAACTGCAGTTGCGACTGCTGGCTATCGTATTCTGGCACTAATGAATGTTGTGCTTGTGCGAGTGGTTTTTCCGTCTCTTCAAGCAACGACTCTTCTTGTTTAATGCCTTGCAATAAATCATCTAAAGCGGCGATAGGGTCCATTGAACTCGGCTCTGGTTCATCCTCGTCGCGGCTGATATCATCCAATGGACCATCTTTGAGTAGATCGAGCCCCTCTTTAGCAAACAACTGATCCAAAGAGCCATTAATCAGAGAATCGTCTTCACCCACTTGACCAAAAATGACACGAATTTGGTAAGGTCCAATGGCCACTTCATCTTTGTGCTCCAACTTAGCCGAAGCACCTTGCCCTAACGGCTTATGGGAACCATTAACATAGGTATTACCAACCAGATCTTGAATGCAAAACGCACCATCAATCACACGGATGGCACAGTGATGATTTTGAATTTTCCCTTTACCGTCACGAAGCTGCCAATGCGCATCACTTGCAGAGCCAATCACACCGCCTTGCACATTAAACATCGCTTGTGCGGATAATCCTGATTCCAGTAGTTGCACATTCGTCACTACCATTGAAAGCGTTTGCTTCTTCTGCATATCGCTATTGCCTTACTTGTATAAGCACGCTTTTGTCCGCCAAATCGCGCCCTAAAAATGATGACCAACCCAAAGCCACACCACTGTCATGGCATAAACTCATCACTGGAGCCTCGCTCTCGTGCATGGTCAGCTCAAGGTCGTAAGCCATCTGCTCTCGTAAAATAAACTCCACCAACTTACACAGCGGTTGATGTTCTTTGCCTGATGGCAAAAAATCGGCAAATCGTTCTCGAGTTAAGTTTTTGATACAGATAACAAACTTACCGTTACAGTCCATCACTGACTCACCCAACATGCTGTTGATCCCAAGCTCGCCATTCTGCTTACCTAAGCAAAACTGCTGATAAGGCTCTATCCGGACTTTGCGTCGAACCCACTGGCGAATACTGACTTCTTGCAGATCAAAACAGTGCGCGATGATGCCAGACACCACTTGCGGTGAACGACTTCGGCCAGCCAAAGTGCCCGCATAAGCCAGCATCTTGCACCAATTTATCGGTGTTTCGCCGCGCAAGTCCGCATCACCCAAACCGACTAAAGCAAACAGCTGTGATGAAAATTGATCCTGCGCACCCGCTTGAAAACGGACGTAATAGCGATACTTTCGCCATACGCGGTACACAAGGTTAATCAACCGGTTATTGAAAAAATCCAAAAAGGGCCGCTTGAAACCACCGGGATCTTCTTCGACCAATTGCTGCAAAATAAAACCAGGCAACGGTGACTGTGCCCCAGTTAATCCGAAAAAATTGGTTTGTAAGATCAGGCGCTCATCCGCGAACTCACGTAAATCCGTTACGTCCGCTGGTGCAAAGCCTAAACTGGGGTTGGCACTGAATACCAACTGGCATGTCCGCTCCCAATCTTCTGATTCAGGATTAAACGCATTAAGTTTTTGCAGCAGTTCCACCAACTGATAGAAGTTGTACGTTCGTACATCGCTTGGTAAACCCAGTAGAGGCTCCGGCACAGCCGCCGCAGCCATCTCTAGATCAATGGCTGCATTCCTGTCTGTGTTCCCCATGTGTACTTCTCTTGATTGGACGCGTTAATAACGATCAGCTCATGAAACGAATTGATGCTGGCATATAGGGCAAAAAAGTGGCTAAGCACGGTGCCAAAGAGGTAAAGCTCCCCTTCTGAACCAAAACAGTTTTGATCAATATGAATCGTCGATTGCAGCCCTCGCACTGGCAAACCGCGCAATATTTTATCCACGGGTTGCGACTCAATTTTTTGGATCCCTTCAAGACGCAAACGCGCAACACGCTCCGCTTGGCGATCCACCAAGGCTCTGAAATCGTAAGCTCGCAACACACTGCTTAAGGCATCTTTGGACAGCAGCGATAAATAATTCAGCGATAAGTTAGAAATCAATACCCACAATAGACTGCCATCCAGTACTGGGCGCAGAGATTGTGAAGGCACGGTAATATTGCTGAAAGTGGCAAAGGGGGGCGAGCTGTCTGTCGGCTCACAAATGTCACCGACACCGAGTTCGAGCGGTAATAAGCGATTGGTGCAGGTGAGTTTGAGCGAGATGGCTTCATCGACATGCATGGATTGCGTTTCATCTCCGCGAATGAAAGAGATGAAATTATCAAATCCATCGCCACGGATACTGTCTTTTACTCGCGTGCGGTAATAGAGCGCTTCACGATTTCGAACCCGCTCCACTTCATGCTGAAAACTTTCAAATGCTGAATAGACACGTTTTTCACCCCGAATTCGTTGGCTGGCTTGAGTTTTGTCTTGCCAACCGAACACGCCGTCAACGCTGAACACTTCATAGTGAGAAGGGTAACGACTAGAGGGAATAATGCGATACTCAGAACGCTTGCCCGTTAAATCGATCGGATCGGCATCATGTTCAAACAAATTAATGACAGGGGTGCAGTACAACTGGAAATTATCCTGACGCACTCGAACGTCCGCTGGCAAGGTTTTCGAAAAACTGATTTTCAGTTTGAACGCACCATGCACTGATTTCGGCACTACGCTAGCCAGACGGGTAATGTCAACAAAGTGAAATGCTTCAGGAAACGACAAGTATTCCTGCAAAACGCGATAACCTTCATACACATTGGAAGGATAGGGCAAAAGTGACTGCTCGCTATCAAATCCGACCGTTTGGAAGCTATTGCGCGGCAGCGTAAATTCTACCCCCGCGACTTCAACAGAAATCTTATCGAGGTAGTGGTTGAGCCATAGATAGAGCATTTGTGAGCTGTATTTATCACCACCTAAGTAAAAGCGCAGATCATCAAGATGCGCATCACCGACGCTTATCTCACCCAACATATTAAGCGACACTTCGATGATGGTCGCTTCTCTAGTATGTTGCGCAGTGACGTCAGTACATTTCAGTGGGTAAATCTGCACGTCACGACAGGTTCTAAAGTGACATTTGGTGCCGAAAACAGGCTTGCTATCGAGCTGAGTGCCACGAGCGATTTGCTGCTTATCACTGACACTTTTATCCGGTGTGAACGAGACAATACTCATGCTTGGCACAGGACGTAAGTAGTTTGGCCATAGCATGTTGATGATGGAGTGCGTTAGCTCAGGAAATTCATCTTCAACTTTTTCGCGCAAGCGAGCGGTGAGAAAGGCGAATCCTTCCAATAAACGCTCGACATCAGGATCCGTCGTTTTACCGTGTAAAAAGCGAGAGAGTTGAGGATGAATTTCAGTGAAATGCTTTCCTTGTTCTTTAAGGAAAGCAAGCTCTTCTCTGAAGTACTTATCTTGAGCCATAATTTTCTAATACACTCGGTACTTTCGGTTTTGATCCAGTAGCAGGTTGAACTGCACTTTCTCATGTAACGCATCACTGTTTATTTCGGCCACAATATGGAAGCGCAGCATCAAAGGGCTAAACACGTCCGACTCGGATCGAATCACAATATTTCGTAAACGGGGCTCATACACATCTAAGCAGCTTTGTATCGCAAGCTTAATCCGCAGCGATAAGTCTAAGGTTTCTAACGTTGCATCGTTAAAATCCACTAAACCTAACGTTGGAGCACTTTGTGCCTCACCCATGCGAGTATTCAAAATATTGGAAACATTGCGTTTGATTGATTGGAGCACATCCCATGCATTTGGCCCTTGAGTCAAAGACATAGGCTTGGTGCCAGCTTCTAAACGTTCAAAGAAGCCGACACCAAATGCACTCTCTTCAGGTGCAATATAAGTCATGGTTATGCTTGATCTAATCGACCAACCAATGACAATTCAAAGTTCGCGCCCATGTACTTAAAGTGAGGACGAACAGAGAGAGAGACCTGATACCAACCTGGTTCACCTTCAACATCCATGACTTCGATTTTTGCAGCACGAAGAGGACGACGGCTACGTACGTCTGCTGGTGGATTTTCTTGGTCAGCCACATACTGTTTGATCCAGCCATTAAGCTCACGTTCAAGATCTTGACGCTCTTTCCAAGCACCAATTTGCTCACGCTGTAGCACTTTGACGTAGTGTGCAAGGCGATTGATGATCATCATATATGGCAGTTGCGTACCCAACTTGTAGTTGGTTTCCGCTTCTTTGCCTTCTTTAGTATTAGGGAATATTTTTGGCTTTTGGATCGAGTTTGCAGAGAAGAATGCGGCGTTATCACTGCCTTTACGCATGGTTAAAGCAATGAAACCTTCTTCTGCTAATTCAAACTCTTTACGGTCAGTCACCAACACTTCAGTTGGGATCTTACTTTGCAGTGCACCCATCGATTCAAACACGTGTACTGGCAGATCTTCAACCGCACCGCCACTTTGTGGGCCAATGATGTTTGGACACCAACGGTACTTGGCAAAGCTATCGGTTAAACGAGTAGCGAAAGCAAACGCGGTGTTACCCCATAGATAGTGTTCGTGTGAAGCGCTGACACTTTCCACATAATTAAATGATTTAATTGGGTTTTCTGTTGGGTCATAAGGTACGCGCAATAAGAAACGAGGCGCAGTCAAGCCAAGGTAACGCGCATCTTCTGATTCGCGTAGAGAACGCCATTTAGTGTATTTAGGGCTTTCAAATGTTGACTTAAGATCCTTGATATTTGGTAGCTCTTCAAAAGAATCGATACCAAAAAACTCAGGGCCTACACTAGAAATGAATGGAGCATGAGCCATCGCACCAAGTGCACCCATGTATTGCAGTAGCTTCATGTCAGGGGTTGATGGCGTGAAAGCAAAATTACCGATGATAGCGCCAGTCGGCTCACCACCAAATTGGCCATAACCAGAAGAATAAACGTGCTTATAAAGACCGGATTGCGTCGTTTCTGGTGCAAATTCAAAGTCTTCAAGCAACTCGCCTTTCGTTACATGCAACAAATCGACCTTGTTGTTTTCACGAAAATCGGTACGGTCAATAAACAGTTTCAAACCACGCCATGACGATTCCATCTGCTGGAAACGCTCTTCGTGCAAAATCTCATCCATTTGAGCACTGATTTTCTTATCAAGCTCAACCAGCATTTGATCAACGAGTGATTTGTTAACCGGCTCTTCCGTTTGATTCGAACCGATGAGATTCTCAATAAACGCAGCAACCCCTTTCTTCGCAACATCATACCCTTCTTCAGTCGGTGCAATGCGCGTTTGTGCCATGATTTCATCAAGTAAACTGCCTTGGGTGGCACTTTGTCTCTCTAAGACGGCTTCAGTAGTAGACATCAATTTCGTTCCTAAATTTGATTAAATAAAAAGTTGGGTTGATCAAGCCTTATGCTTGAGGCTCTTCTTCTTTGCCGCTCACTAGGCTTAGCTCAGATAGAAGTTTTTCACGCGATTCTTCCGAATTTAGTAGCTCTTGTAGACGCTCTCTAAATGCGGGAATATTGCCCAAAGGACCTTTTAAGGCCACAAGAGCTTGGCGTAGCTCAACCAATTTATTTAATTCTGGAACTTGTGCTGCCACTGAATCCGGTTCGAAGTCAGCAAGAGATTTGAAACTAAGCTCAACAGGAAGCTCAGCATTTTCATCGCCACTCAGTTTATTGCGCACTGTAGTGGTCAGTTTCAAATCGCTTTCACGCATAACCGCTTCAAAGTTGTTCTTGTCCACTGAAACGGTTTGTCTCTCTTCAAGTGGGGTCTCTTCGGTATGGCCTTTAAAATCACCCACCACCAGAGTTTTTAGCGGTAACTCAACTTCAGCCTGTGCATCTCCCGTTGCTGGAATATACTTAATATTAATCCGCTCTTTAGGAGCTACACTTCCTTCTTTAGACATATTACGTCTCCAATACCTATGCCAATCATTGTCAAAATTACGGACAAGAGCGTAGCTAAACTTAGTTACCACTTACTCAGGCCGAGGGTTACATAACGTTGTAAAAATTAAAGTTAAATCTATTGGACTTAAGTTCTAATAGAACTCAAGTCTCTTAATATTTATTATCTGGTAGATTTTAATGAGCATTTAAACAATAAATCCCATTAATTAGCATTAGCTATTAAACTCTTCCCTAAATTACCCCATTAGATTTATCGATATTTTTCGTGGGGATTTAAAATTCTCGGCACATTCTATTCATATAGGAGCATTTTAAATATAAAAAATCACAAAAACATGATCTTCACCCAAAAAAATATGCCGTTTCTAATACTGTATAATTTACCTAATTAATATCCCAAAAGACATCATGATAATAAAAATTCAGATTATTCTTATAGTTAACAAATATGTCATTAGCTTGTGCTTTTTCTTCCTCACTCATCTTACCAGCAAGGCTTTCTTCCTCTAATTCCAATATTGAGTAGAGCGACTGCATACGTTCAGTACCAGCAGCAGAGAGATATAAATCTAAATAGGCTTGCGCTTTGATCCGATCGGGAGTCACAAAATGATAGGATGCGCTATCGCCGAGCAGAATCTTAACTACCGTTGCCAAAGAGGTAATATCACCTTGCTCTAACGCCATCAGTCGCCATTGATAGGCATCTTCAAAACGGCCTTTGCTCTCTAAAATACCGATGTAGCGTCTCATCGCAGGGATATAGTTTGTCTTCGCAGCCGCGAGATAGAGCTCTCTCACCTTGGTCTCCCTTTCCCCTGGCATTAAAAACAGGCCTCCACCCTCTTGAACTTGCTTTGCTTTATCCATCAATGCTCGTGGATGATTAAAACTGACCGCTTTATCGAGATAGTAGCTATACATCTCGTTATCCATACCTTTGTAAAACTGGGCAAGCTCGTAAGTGGCTTGTGCAGGATCATCTCGTCCTAAACGAATCAAACTATCGTAATACTGGCTTTTCCAATACTGCACATCGCGATCTCTTAACCACTTGGCATCAGTATAAAGATGTTTCATGGCGCGACGATTGCCTAATTCTGCGGCTTTAAGCAGATATTCACGCGCTTCAGGAGGCGTTCTAATGGTCGTTTTGTAGTTCGAAAGCTCCATCGCGTAGAGAAAGGCGGCATCCGAATTGTCGTTGTCTGCCGCGTACTGGAGGTATGGTCGCGATTCCATATTTTTGTATTGCGCTCGAAGCAGTCGTCCGGTAGCAAACGCTTTTTCTGGAGACATATTTCCTACTTCATACACTTCTGCTGCAGACGTTTCTTGCTCAGCATGTAACACCATCGAAGGAAATAAGGAGAGCGCTAAAATGGCATATGTTTTATTAATCCACATTGACGCGACTTCCAAACTTGACGCTTGCGGAACACACAATGATAGACGTTGGCAGAAATCCATCATGAACCGTTTCCATATTACCCACTACAATACTCTGACTCATTATATTTCCTTAACTGACTAACCATTTATCCATAAACACGTAAGCAAAAATCATTCCCTTCAATTACGCTTACTTAAGAATAAAGCCCCACAGCCCGAGCGGGCAAAAAATTGCCCAGCCGAGCAACAAATTGCCCGAGCGGGCATAATATTGCCTATATGATAATCAATACTCAGCCTTTACCCATCAAAATTAAAAACAATACACTCATTAAATTAAATAGAATCAGGAACCAATCACTATAAATAGAATTAATGACAAAAAAACTAACATAAAGCTGACATTGTTTTACATAGAAATAAAATGAATTAATCCTCCAATCATTCTATATGTTTTAAATAAACGCATAGCATCAGGTTAAATCGACACTGTTAACTTATTTCTTTGGGATTCACTAAGCTATATTAATGATATTAATAAGCTAGTTACATTAATTAATCGTATCATCATCGCCGTTCAACCAGAAACTGGCATTTCTAGGTCAAATCAGTACAATTCTGCGTTCTCCACCACCATCCACTGCGAGCCAGAGAAAATGCCAACACCAGCGCCCTGTTTTACTGCCTTTAAAAAACCTATTGAAGGCTACTCTCTGCCTGAGCGCTTTACTTTCCCATTTTGTTACGAGCCGCATCCGCTAAGCGAATTAGCGGCAAGCCAGCTGCAACAACACCTGCTGAACCAGCAGAATTGGCAACATAATTTTGGGCTCGATAATCACGGCGTGCTAAACCAGCATCCGGAAGCTATCGGGAAAATGTTTGGCGTTTTAGTGGTGCGTAAACAAAGTGGAGAGCTAGGGTACCTGTCTGCATTCTCGGGGAAGTTAGCTGAGCAAAACCTGCTGCCGCATTTCGTGCCGCCTATATTTGACATGCTCACTAACGATGGTTTTTTCTTGGAAGGCAGCGTGCCGATCAATCAAATTAATCAGCAAGTTGAACAATTGGAGTGCGATCCACAGCGTGCGCTACTTCAGCAGCAATGGACCACGGCCCAACAGCAGGCGCAAGATGAATTAGAAGCGCATCGCCAACTGATGATTCAAGGTCGTGAACAGCGTAAACAGCAACGCATCCTTGCCGAACAATCAAATGATGCCCAACAATTGCGTGAAACCTTAGATTGTCTCGCCAAACAAAGTGTGGCTGAAAAAACGTTCCTCAAGCAATTAAAACGAAAATGGGACGTCAACCTCAACGAACTACAAGCGCAAATAGACGCATTTCAAGAACAGATTGATGCGTTAAAAGAGCAGCGTAAAAATCTCTCTAATGCGTTGCAGCAACGACTTTTTTCTCACTATCGATTTCTCAATCAATACGGCACTGAAAAATCTCTGGGGGAGATTTTCCGTCTTACGGCTAACCCTGTTCCACCAGCAGGATCTGGAGAATGCGCCGCACCAAAATTGCTGCACTACGCGTTTCAACATCAGATGACACCGATTTCACTCGCCGAATTCTGGTGGGGAGCGTCACCAAAATCTGAAATTCGTCAACACAAGAAATTCTATCCTGCTTGTCAAAACAAGTGCCAACCGATTTTGGCTCACATGCTTGATGGGCTGAAGCTCGATGATAACCCGCTATTGCATAACCCAGCGCAAGGCAAAGAGATCGACATCATCTATCAGGATGAAGCCATTGTTGTCGTCAACAAACCTGCCGAGTTTCTATCCGTTCCCGGAGTCAATATTCAGGACTCGGTTTACACTCGTCTGCAACAAACGTTTAGCTCAGATGAAGGGCTTTTTGTGATCCACCGCCTCGATATGTCTACTTCAGGTTTATTGGTGTTTGCTCTCACCCGCCGAGCCAATAAAAGCCTGCAGAAGCAATTTATTACTCGCGGCGTTGAAAAACGCTACCTTGCTTTACTCGCTGGTGAATTACAGCAATCGCATGGTGACATTCGCTTACCGCTGCGGGGCGATTTAGATGACAGGCCGCGTCAATTGGTCTGTTTTGAACATGGCAAACCCGCTGACACTCACTGGCAATTAATTGAATGCCGAGATGGATTCAGTAAAGTCTACCTCTACCCCAAAACAGGACGAACCCACCAATTGCGCGTACATTGCGCTCATGTGGAAGGACTCAACCTGCCCATCGTTGGCGACGATCTTTATGGCACGAAAGGAGCGCGTTTACATCTACATGCTGAGTCGCTGAGCTTTGATCACCCTTATACCAAGCAAAGGATGACATTCACGGTGGATGCCGAGTTTTGATCGACATTCCGCTTTAGTGACATTGAGGTGACAAATCCTGACTTAGCACAGCTATAATTTCGTGAATGCGAACCTTTTTCTAAGTGCTTAACGTTGAGAACACGGCTGCTGTACCTTTTGATCACACTCACCGCAGTGCTAGGACAATCAAACCTAGCACACGGGCAAGAGCAAACGCTGCAAGATCGTTGGCAGCATTTTCTACGCCAAGCCGAATCGCTATCGGCTGCGCGAGCCTTGCCATTGCAAAGTATTAACTCATACCCTGTCGATCTTCTGCTCAGCGCCAGCGCCTATCCTGATTTTTCCCGTTATTCATGGCAAACCATAACCGAGCTCAAAGCGATAGCCTCACAGTGCGCACTGTCGCCCGGTTTATCAAAAACCTTGGCATCACGCCCTGAATTGCAAAAAGCAGCGTCGTTTGAACTCGCTTTATGCCAAGGCGATGAATTGCCCATCCGTTGGTTTAAGACTGCTCCGTTTCTGCATCCTGTAGGCGGGAGCTACGCAGAGCGATACTTAGCTTTTTCTACTCATAACATAACGGCCGAGCAAAGCGCCGAGCTACAGCCCTACACGACTCTCTCTGACCCTCAGCATCCGCTGTACAACTTTTTTACCGATTTAGAAACGGCAGGGCGAGATGCCTTGGTCAGCGGTTATCGCGCTTATATTGACCGTCAACAACGACTATGGATCAGTGGCGATTTCGGTATTCGCGTACTGAGCGCATTGCAATGGAAAAAAGTCGCGCTCGATCAGCAATTGGTATTGTCGGCCATCACAGCGGCTACTCAAAGTTGCCAATTACGCTACAGTAATCTGTGTGTCTCTAGCCAAGAAAAACCCCATATCTCACTGTGGTTATCGGTCATATTACTGCTGTTGCTCGCGGCAACGCTGAGTAGGACGCTCTGGTTACGCCGCCAACAAGCCAAAGAAAAACGCTTTATTTTACAGTTGCTAACGCATGAACTACGCACCCCTATCACCAGTCTTGGCTTGACCGTTGAGCAGTTTCGCCAGCAATTTGATACTCTGCCAGAGCCAGCCCAAGATACATTCGGCCGCTTACTGGCCGATCACCAACGTTTAGCTCAGCTTGCTCAGACCAGTAAAGGATTTTTGAGTAGCGACCCAAATGAGCCGTTTCAATGTCAAACCGCTTATCTCTCAGATTGGTTAGATCACTGCGTAGCGAAACACGAACTCAGCTATGAACTGACACAAGATATCGAGCTCACACTACCGTATTACTGGCTTGGGATTTGTTTGGATAACTTGATCCGTAATGCCAAGCAACATGGTCAAGGGACAATCTCAATAACGGCCAGCGTGACTGACACTCAACTGCGGCTTTGCGTTAGCGATGAAGGCGAGTTTCCCTCTCGTCTAAAACGGCTATTTTCCCGTTCTCGCACGGCTTCCAATATGGGGATTGGGCTCCGTCTTGTGAGCCATTTGATGCTTAAAATGGGCGGCAAACTGACGTGTAAAGCCCACCCCACTCGCTGCCAATTGGAATTACCATTATGAACACACTGTTATTGGTCGAAGATGATCCTCTACTCGGGCAAGGTTTGCATGATTACTTGCTACAGCAAGGTTTTGATTGTTTGTGGGTACAGCAGCTCTCACAAGTCAAAAAAGCATGGTTTCGCGCCGATTTGGTGATTTTAGATAGACAACTGGCTCAAGGAGACAGCTTGGATCATCTACCTCAATGGCTAATGGCCAAAGCCGTGCCAGTGATCATCCTGACGGCCAAAATCGAGGTTGAGCAAAAAATAGCAGGTCTGATGGCGGGGGCGAAAGACTACGTCACTAAACCATTTTCGCAACAAGAATTACTGGCGCGAATTCAAGCGCAACTGCGACCATTAGGAGAAAGCTTGCTTTCCTACGCTGACATTGCCATTGATCTCTCAAAGCGCAGCGTTACCTTAGGTGAGCAGTTGATGACGCTAAAACCGAAACAGTTTCAGCTATTACTGCTGCTGGTTCAAAATCAAGGACGTGTTTTTCACCGTGATGAACTACTCAATAAAGTGTGGGGCTACCAAGCCTTTCCCTCAACTCGAACCGTCGATAATCATGTTTTACAGCTGAGGCAGCAGTTACCCTCACTCAATATCGAAACCGTTCGTGGCGTTGGGTATCGTTTAGTCGAGGTGTCCAATGCGTAACCTTTGGCTGTTTGTACTGTTCGTCGTTAGTCCAAGCCACGCCGTGAGTGATGATTGGTTTATGGCAACACCACTGCAATCAACCTATCGCGCTTTAGCGAACCATCAGCCACAGCTTGCCTGGCAAGAGTTGATCCTCGCACTCAATAACCAAACCATTGCCACGCAACACTGGGCAAGCGTCAAGCATGCCATTATTGAACAAACCCAATGTGGCCAACAGCTCTTAAGCGATGTGGTACCAAATGCGGCGCTGATCAAAGTCTCGATACAAAAAAAAACCAACGTGATGCAGCAAGGTTACCAGTTCAAATTATCAATGGAAGGAGCAGAGCTGCCTAGTCAGGTTGAACTTCTTGGCCCTGACAATAGCTTGCTCATCTCACAGAGCCAAGTAACGTCATCAGCCCCTTATATAGAATTAGAAAGCCCAGAACTGCTCTTTGCTCCGCAAGATGGCGTTTATCGACTGACACTCGACAAACAGCACTATTGGTTAGTTCTTACCATGCCTTTTGGCTCCACATGGTTGCAATCCGCCTCTCCCAACGGTGGTTACCCACTAGCACTTGAGTCCCCCATAGCATTGACAAACTGCCCCCCAACAAGCCTTGCTTGGCAATGGTTTGACGACCAATTTCAGTTAATCAAGCAGCAAGATATGGTAGCAATAAGTAATACTCAGCAATTATTGGACAAACCAAGCTCATCCCCCAGCTCGGCTAAATGGCTCAGTACTCTGATCAAAACTATCGAGTATCAAGGAGCAATCAAAGTGGAATATGTACAACGTTTGACTCTGCCAAATCAGGCTCAATGAAGACATCAGGGTGACAATTGAGTTGTCGATTTCTTATGTAATCAACACACCGAGACACACTGGAAATGACAAACCATGTATAAACCACTTTGTTCTTTATTGATCACCTGTACGCCACTTTTGGCGTTGGCTAGCCAATCACAACCAGCGTCAATTACACTGCATAATCAAAACCAAACCGTGCAAATAGAGCCACAAAATTTTGCTATTGATTGGCAGCAAAATGCCCAGCTAACCATTAACCAAGGCCAGCTAACCGTTAACCAAGGCCAGCTAACCGTTAACCAAGGCCAGCTAACCGTTAACGGCCAGCCACAGCAGGTCAGCCAACTGCAACAAGATAATCAACATCACGCCTCTTGGCTGCTTGTTCCTAGCCAGTTAAAGGTTGAGGCCAATTTACAACAAACATTGAAGCTGTCGATTACCGCGAGCGCTGAGAGTAAGATCTCTCGTGCTAAACCGTTAACCGTGCAGTGGTTTGAACTGCCTGAGCAGCAAAGCAAAACGCTCATTCTTCCTTTTAGTGAAGGAATGCGGATTCCAACTGATAACCCACAGTGGGTGAACTACCTCATAGCGGAACGCTCTGCCAGCAATACCACCCAAGATCTCAAAATGCCATTTTGGAGTGTAGAAGCTGGCAATGAGCAGTATGTGAGCTACCAACTCAATACCGCCACCAACAACAAACTCAATTTTAGCGCCAAGCAAAACAAGCTGGACATGCAAGCCACGCACGCTTTCACTGTGCTCAATAAAGATGAGCCTTTTGAGGTGGAAATCTCCCTTGGCAACTCACCACTAGATGGTGCCAAACGCTACCGTCAGTGGCGAAAAGAGAATGGGTTATCACAAACGCTCGAACAAAAAGCGCAGCAAAACCCAGCCATAAAACAGCTTATCGGCGCAAGCCATGTCTACTTGTTTGGCCAAGACTTAGTGTCCAAACAAGATGTGACTGATTTCTGGGCACTTAAAGAATGGTATTTTAAGCAGCCCCAGTGGGTAGCATCAAACGAAGCGCTCAAAGAGCTTAAGCCACTCGTTAAAGGAAAAGATTTTTTCAACAACTACAACAAACGGTTGTTGATTGACGAAGTGAACCGCTCGCTCAATGCTTGGATAAAAGAGCAACCTTCAACCCAAGAAGCAGGGATAGCTAGCCAATACCAAGCCGCTCAGGCACGAAAAGCATGGCTCGCAGAGCAGAAACTACCGTTTCTACGTGATGCCAGCACTTGGGGACAGGGGCTATCGACATCCATGATTGACGCACTCAGCTCAGCTGGTTTGCAGCACCTCTGGCTAGGTTTGGATAATTGGATGCCCGCCTTTTACCAGCCACAAGTGGTTGATCAAGCAAAACAGGCTGGCTACTTAGTTGGGGTGTACGACTCCTACAATACCGCCATTGCAAAAGGCATCAACGATGGTTGGCTTACCGCGCAGCTACCGGATGCAATGCGTGAGCAATGTTCGATAGAAAACGCCGACGGCAAAAAACAAAAAGGGTTTCGTGGCAACGGCTTTTATCTTAACCCAGCCTGCCAATTGGGCTTTGTGCAGCAACGCATTGAGGCAATTTTAAAATATGGCCGCTTTAACAGCCTGTTTCTTGATGTGGATGGGACCGGAATGGCCCGTGAAGATTACTCATACCAAGAGGGCCAAGGAATGAAAGAAAGCGCGATGCTGGAGGCATTCAATCAACGCATGCGCTGGATAGCTAATGAACAGAATGTGGTTCTCGGCTCTGAAGATGGTAACAGCCTGACGACACAAGGGCTCTCTTTTGCTCATGGTTTAGAAACGGTAGGATTTGGCTGGACAGATCCTGATATGAAAACTAACCGCCAATCGCCTTACTTTCTTGGAGCATGGTTCCCAACAACGAGCCCAGATTTTTTCTTTAAACCCGCGCAAGTCAAAGAGCCGTACAAAACACTGTTATTTGCACCGCAATACCGTATCCCTCTCTATCAGACCGTGTTCCATGATGAGGTGATCAACAGTCACCACTGGCACAACGACAGCGTGAAGTTTTCCAACGTGCAAGCGGAGCGAGATTTAATCGCCATGCTGTATAACACCCCAGCGATGATTCACCTTAGCCGTGATGAAGCGACGCCTAACAGCGCACGAGTTAACGCATTACGCCGTTATCAGCAAGGGTTTGCACCAATCCATGAAGTCGTGTGGAACCAACCTTTAGTCGATTTTAAATGGCTTGATGAACAAGGGATGGTACAACAAACAACCTTTGGTGATGGCAGTAAAATTACCGCCAATTTCTCTACGCAGCCATATAAAAAAGAGGATAAGGAAATAGTTCCAGCCTTGAGTATTCAAGCTGAACTCAGCAATGGGCAAAACCTCATTTGGCCATCGGATACGCTAAAGACAGAAAAATAGTCTCATCTCTCACTCATTAAAAGATAAATAATAGTGCGACACTTCAAGGAGGAAGTGTCCATTTCTATCATTCAGCAACCATAGCCAGTAGCACAAATACAATATGAACAAACAAAACTAGACGACTGGTCTAATTTAAATTATAGTGCCGTCCATGAATACAAAAACCCATGATACTCGCCAACACATCCTTGAGGTCGGTTACCAACTTGTCGTAACCAAAGGCTTCACCAGCGTAGGCTTGTCTGAATTATTAAAAACCGCTGATGTGCCCAAAGGCTCTTTCTATCACTACTTTAAGTCAAAAGAGCAATTTGGCGAGGCACTGATTACGGACTATTTTCAGCACTATTTAGTACGGATTAATGCCCTTTTTGACCAAGAAGAAGGAAACGCCTATCAACACTTGATGCATTATTGGCAATGTTGGTATGAGCAGAGCAATGGCTTATGTAACGCACAGCGCTGCTTGGTGGTGAAATTAAGCGCTGAAGTTTCAGACTTGTCTGACGCGATGCGTATTGCTTTACTTAAAGGTGCAGATAGCATTATTGAGGCGGTCGGAAAATGTATCCAGCAAGGGATCGACGACGGCTCCATTCACGTACAACACAGCCAGCAAACCGCAGAATTGCTTTATAACCTTTGGCTCGGCGCAAGTTTGCTCAGTAAACTGCGTCAAGATAACCAAGGGCTTGCACAAGCGCTTACGAGCACCGAACACATTTTGCAAGGCCAGTGCCCTAGTTAAGATTCACCCGCTATTTCGATAGCGGTTTTTTTGAAACCCAAACTAGACGACTGGTCTAATTTAAAATAATAAAGGACTCTCCAATGACTGAACAAACTAACCGCCGCATTGTACTCGCTTCACGCCCTGTCGGTGCACCAACGCCTGCTAACTTTCGCTTAGAACATGCGCCTAAACCAACACCTGCCGCTGGTGAAGTGCTGCTGCGTAGTGTTTATCTTTCACTTGACCCCTACATGCGCGGCCGCATGAGTGACGCTAAATCGTACGCCGATCCTGTCGCGATTGATGATGTCATGGTAGGCGGGACCGTGTGTCAAGTGGAAGTATCAAACCACCCAAAATTTGAGCAAGGTGAGTGGGTACTCGCTTATACCGGATGGCAGGATTACGCTATTTCTAACGGCGAAGGTTTACTCAAACTCGGTAAAAATCCAACCTCACCCTCATACGCACTAGGCATAATGGGAATGCCCGGTTTTACCGCTTATATGGGTTTGCTAGACATAGGCCAACCGAAGCAAGGTGAAACTGTGGTAGTCGCCGCAGCCACTGGCCCCGTAGGGGCAACGGTTGGTCAAATTGCTAAAATCAAAGGCTGCCATGTGGTGGGCATTGCTGGCGGTGAGGAAAAATGTCGTTACGCTAAAGAAGTATTAGGTTTTGATGAATGTATTGATCACAAAGCTGACGATTTTGCAGAGCAATTGGCTAAAACATGTGCTCAAGGGATTGACGTTTACTACGAAAATGTCGGTGGCAAAGTATTTGATGCGGTTTTACCTCTGCTTAACACAGCAGCGCGAGTTCCGCTGTGTGGTTTGATTTCTCAATACAATGCAACGTCGCTGCCTGAAGGACCTGATCGTCTCTCTATGCTGATGGGCACCTTGCTTACCAAACGAATCCGCATGCAAGGTTTCATTATTTTTGATGACTACGGCCATCGCTATAACGAATTTGCTACTGATATGACTCAATGGCTAAGCGAAGGGAAAGTGAAATACCGCGAGCAACTGATTGACGGTTTAGAAAACGCACCACAAGCCTTTATTGGTCTATTGGAAGGCAAAAACTTTGGCAAACTGGTTATCCAAATCAACCAACCACTTTAATAAGGACCACATAATGATCAAACTTCACCATCTAAATAAATCACGCTCTAAGCGCATAATCTGGTTACTTGAAGAGCTCGGGGTTGAGTATCAAGTGGTTCCATATCAACGTGATAGCGTGACCTTTCTGGCACCGCCCGAGCTAAAAAGCGTGCATCCGTTAGGTAAGTCACCTGTGATTGAAGACAATGGCTTGGTGATTGCTGAATCTGGCGCCATTACCGATTACTTGATAGAAAAATACGGTCAACACTTTGCGCCTCAGCGTGGCAGCGTGGAATATGTGCAATATCAGCAATGGCTCCACTTTGCGGAAAGCTCTGCCATATTGCCGCTGCTATTAAAGATGTTTGTTGCCAAAGATGGCTGCCAAACCAATTTCCTTGGTGGCTATGCAGAAAGCGAAACGGCCAAAGTGATGAGTTATTTTGATCAGTGTTTAGCGGGTAAACGCTACTTAGTGGCCGATCAACTCACTGGCGCTGATTTCATGATGTCATTCATTGCTGAAATATTGCTGACCAACGGAGCGATTACTCACTTCCCGAATATTGAACGTTACTTAGAGCAGCTCGCCACTCACCCTGCTTATCTAAAATCGAACCAAATCGAAGCGCAATACGCCTAACCTTAGGTTCCTGATGACGCCACTTCGACGATAACGAAGTGGCGTTTTTATTTCCATTATGGAAATGACTACTTGATGTATTATCAATAGTGAAAAGTAACCAAGCACATTAGGATTAAACCACAATAATATAAGGGTTTAATTCATGCGCCATTCACTCGATACACAGCAACGCTTCCACGCCATTGTCACTGACGCACACCTCTCGCCCAAACAAAAGTCACACTTCCTTGCGCTAGAGGCCGAAGCAAGCTTGCCCTATCTGAAACTCTCTCCTGAGTTGGCTCGAGCAATGGAACAAGGCATTATCTGCGATATGTTTGAAGGCCATGCCCCTTTTAAACCACGTTACGTGTTGCCTAACTACGCAAAATTTTTAGCACAAGGCAGTGAGTATTTAGAGCTTTCGCCTGCCAGTAATTTTGATGAAGCACTCAATATGCTGACCATTTTGTACCATCACGTGCCTTCAGTGACCTCTATTCCTGTCTATTTGGGGCAATTGGATAGCGTGTTATTGCCCTATGTGGGCGAACTGAGCGAAGCGTTGATTTATCAAAAATTGAAGCTGTTTTGGATCATGCTTGATCGTACTCTGCCCGATGCTTTCATGCACGCCAACATCGGCCCGAGCGACAATATTATTTGTCGTACTATTTTACGTGTCGATGCTGAACTGAAACAGATCGCTCCCAACCTTACCTTCATGTATGACTCTTCTATCACTCCTGAGGATTTACTGCGACAAGCGACCGATAATATCTGTCAATGTAGTAAACCGCACATCGCCAACTATCCGATTCATGCCACCGCCTATGGCGAGCAAGGTTTTGGTATCGTCAGTTGCTACAACTCGCTTCCTTTAGCGGGTGGCTGCAATACTTTGGTCAGAATGAATTTAAAAGAGGCCGCGAAAAAAGCCTGTGACCGCCAAACATTTTTCGATCAGATTCTACCCACTTACAGCCAATATATGATTGAGCTGATGGATGTTCGAGCTGCTCATCTGCACCAACAATCTCATTTTTTTGAAGGTTTTCTGACTCAAGAAGGGTTGATTGAAGAATCTCGTTTCGCACCGATGTTTGGCATTTATGGCATGGCTGAAGCCGTTAATCTATTACTGGAAAAGGAGCAGAGTAACGCTCGTTATGGCCATGATGATATCGCCAACCAATTAGGCATCGCCATTTCCGCCAAGCTGGCCGACATTGTACAAAACTCACCAGTCAAATATGGCTTCAACGGCCGTGCTTTACTGCACGCGCAAGGTGGTATTAGCCTTGATCTTGATGTCACTCCGGGCGTGCGCATCCCTTATGGTACCGAACCCAACCCGATTGAATATGTGCAAGCAACGGCTGGACATCATCAATATTACACCTCTGGTATCAGCGATATTCTAACTCTGGATGAAACCATAAAGGTCAACCCAGAAGCGATGTTCAACCTATGTAAAGGAGCCCTCCACTCGGGCTATCGCGAATTTACGGCCAACGTGGCTTCGAACGATTTAGTTCGCATTACGGGTTACATGGTGAAACTGTCTGAAATAGCGCAATTTGAGCAGCGCGGATCACGCACCAACACCACATTTCTTGGGGCAGAAGCGGCCAAAAACACGGCCGTGCTCAAGCGAAAAGCACGCGTGGTTAGCCATGAAATGCAACCGGCTTATCAACCAAACTCTGTCAGCTAAACTAATGGTGAGTAAAAAACAGCCGCTCCGAGCAAAAGTCAGCCGAGTGCTGACTTTCTCCTGCGTTGATGGCCCGGGCAACCGACTGGTCATTTTTATGCAAGGTTGCAACTTCAATTGCTTGTCTTGCCATAACCCACATACGATTCGTCACTGTCACCATTGCGGTGATTGTGTAACAACCTGCCCATCGCAAGCACTGCGCCTCAATGCTGACCAGCAAGTCGAATGGCTAGCGAATAAATGCACTCACTGCGATCGCTGTATTGAGCACTGCATGCACCAATCAAACCCCAAAATTCATCACTACAGTGTTGAACAACTCGTGGAACTTATTCGCCGAAATCATTATTTCTTAGCCGGTATTACCATTTCAGGAGGGGAAGCAACCCTACAACTTCCGTTTATCATCGCTCTTTTCAAAGCCATCAAACGTGATGAAGAATTGAAACATCTCAGCTGTTTTATTGATAGTAATGGCTCACTATCAGAATCGGGATGGGACAAAATATCGCCCTATGTGGATGGCGCAATGATCGATTTAAAAGCTTGGCAAGAGGAAACGCATCGGTGGCTAACCGGACGCAGTAACCATAGAGTGATACGCACTATTTTCCACCTCGCTACACTGAATAAACTGCACGAAGTGCGACTGCTACATATACCGGACAAAAGTGATTTAGAGACTGAAATTACCGAAGTGGCGCATCTGATTAACCAGTTGCCTGCGAACGTCAACATTCGGCTCAACGCCTTCCAACATCACGGTGTGGTCGGCAAGGCCTTAACTTGGCAGCCATGCAGTGAAGGTGAAATGCTACAGTTTCATCGGAAACTAGCCGCTCAAGTACAGCGAACTGTTTACCTGCCTACAAGCTACGCCTAGCGTCGAAAACCACCATATCCATAGGCTACCTATATTAGATTAATAACCCGTACCATTTTGCCTAATGCATAACGCTCACCTATGCTTATCCAAACAGGCACTAACCGTTTAGCAAAAGGCCGAGCACTCGCTCTCATCACATAAAAAGGAAAGCATCATGATTGAATGGGATTTCTTACATCTTTTCGATACTCAAGAGCTCTTTATATTTTATTAACGAGAACCAATATTATTAACGAGAGCCAACCTCATTTTAAATAGCAGCCGCAATTTCACCTTCAATATCCTTTTGCGGCTCTTTTTGTACTGGTGGAACTTGCCCTTCTTCTACAGCGTGTTGGTAACATCCACTTAGCTTAATGGCTAAATACATGTCCGCACGAATCACCACGCCGCCATCACCCGTTGAAATTCCAGCGATTTCACACCATTTTCTCAAACTGCGTTTACGCCCCGCTAGCACTAAACGAATGCCTCGTTTTTTCAGAATGCTTTGCACGTCCGATAACATCGCCATGACGCTTAAATCTAAATGGGTAAAACTCGACACCGCATCAATAATCACGCACCCCACACTCATGCCCGCCGATTCAGTGTGAAATAAAATACGACGTTTAAAGTAAGGCGCATTGAAATAAGTCAGCGGAGAGTTGAAACGATAAATCACCAAACCCGGTATTGGTTTCGCCTTCGCTGACGTATCAATCGTGCGAATCGTTCCTTTATCATCCAAACCCAATGTTTGATCACTTGGCCGCATCACGGTGCGTAAAAATTGGAACAGACCCAGTAATACCGCAAGAGTGATGCCGGGGATAACGCCAATGACCAATACAGCGATGAAGGTTAAGCTTGCCAAATAAAAGGCGTCTTTATCACGCTTGTGTAAACTCCAAATCCCTTTCAGATCCAGCAACGAGATAGACGCGATAATCAACACCACCCCCAATGCAGCAATCGGAATGTATTGTAGTGGCTGATACGCCACAATCGCGACAAATCCAATCACAATCGCTGCAATAATCGAAACTAATTGCGATTTCCCACCATTAGCGTCATTCACCGCCGTACGTGAATCCGCCCCACTGATGGCAAAACCTTGTGAAAATGCAGAAGCAATATTAGCTAAGCCAAGCGCGCGAAACTCTTTGTCGGCGTCAATATCGTAACCATTTTTTGCCGCAAAACTGCGCGCAGTGAGCATCATACTGACAAAGCTCACCATCGCTAAGTTCAAAGCGGGCATGACTAATTCACGGCTCACCCCTAGATCAAATAGAGGGGTTTGGAATATCGGTAACCCACCTTGGATTAAACCAACGACTTTAACGCCAAGATGTTCAGCGCCAAAAAACCACACCCAAAATGCAGCAGCGATGATAGCCAACATCGCTGCTGGCCAATTGGGCCTGACACGCTTACACAGAAAATAAACCACCACTGTCAGCGCACTTATCAATAAGGTTTGCCAATGCAAATCAATCAGCAAGGATGGCGCTTCCACGATACGCTCTAGTAGATATTGCTGCTCATATTTCAGCCCAAACACTTTAGCAAATTGACCCACGATAATGGTCAGAGCAACACCGTTTAACAACCCAAGTAGAATAGGGCGAGAGAGAAAATCGGCTAAAATACCGAGTTTGAAACGACTGGCCAGCAAACACCATACACCAGTCATTGCCGTCATTGTCATGACCAACTGCCAGTGTTTGAGAGGATCGCCCATCGCCAGCGGTGTCACTACCGCCGCAATCACTGCGCAAGTTGCCGCGTCTGGGCCTAAGATCAACTGCCTAGACGTGCCAAAAATCGCGTAAACCAACATCGGCAATACGCAGGAATATAAGCCGACAATCGCGCTTACTCCAGTGAGCTGCGCGTACGCTATCGCGACAGGCAGTGCAACCGCAACCACAGAAAGCGCCGCACGTACGTCATCCATCAACCAGCGAGTTTCATAGTCTTTCAGTTGGTGTAAACCCGGCATCCACTGTTGTACAAATGCACTATTCAAATTGCTTCCCCCCCTCTTCTCGCAACAAGGTTTTCACATTAAGCATAACTCATTGCTAACAAACTAGCGCTTATAATTGGCTGATTTTATTGAAGTATGAGAAAAAGAAAAAGTGCAGGAAAAAGATCGCCTCCATAGGTCGACTTATGTGAAAATAGCCCACTCCATTTCACTCGCCTAAAGTTGTACTTATGAAATTTCAAGCTGCCATTTTTGATATGGATGGACTGTTACTCGACACGGAACGTGTCTGCCTTACTATATTCGAACAAGCTTGCCACGCAGTTGGCGTCCCATTTTTAAAAGAGGTTTATCTCTCGGCTATTGGTCGCAATGCGGCAGGCATTGAACAAGCACTGCGCGCAGGCTACGGGCCAGAATTAGACTATCCGGTATTACATACGGAGTGGCGTAAACGTTACGATGCCGTGGTGAAACACCAGGCGATCCCAGTGAAAGAAGGGGTTATCGAGTTATTACAATGGTTAAAAGCCAATCGTGTTCCTACTGCTGTCGCAACATCAACCCAAAAAGACGTGGCACAAATTAAGCTGCGCCTTTCAGGCCTTGAGCAATATTTTGACTCGTTCACAACCGGTTGTGAAGTGACACATGGCAAACCCGATCCTGAGATTTATCTACTCGCTGCGCAACGTCTTGGCGCTGAACCGACCCAATGCTTAGCCTTTGAAGATTCTAATAACGGCGTGCGATCCGCCGTGAGTGCGAATATGATCACCTACCAAATTCCTGATCTCGTCGAACCCAGTGAGGAGGTTTTGGCGCTTGGACACCAAGTGGTCCCCTCACTACATCACGTTTTAACGGCCCTGAAAAACAGTAATTGATCGGTTTTTCATACGCCGCCTGTTTGATTTCGATTGCCATAACTAAACAGCGTGATATTGGTATTGCAATTACAGATAGCTAACAAGTAACAAGGGGTATCATTGATACCCCCTTGTTTAATCAATAAGAAATATTCGTTAATGTTTAGGTGGCGTACCTTCACAATTAGAAACCACAGCGTCAATTTGTATTAACGCATCCATAGGCAGCTCTGAAACACCAATCACGGTTCTCGCAGGTAGCTCATGGTTAAAGAAGGTTGTGTAAACTTCATTGACAATATTAATGTCATCCATGTTTTTTATTTGAATATTGACTTTAACAATATCATCCATAACATGCTCAACACTTTCTACAATATTCTTTATATTTTCTAAACACTGCTTAACTTGTTCTTTTATTCCACCAGCAACAACTTCATTATTTTTTGGAGATAAAGGTAACTGACCTGAAATATGATTATAATGAGAAAAAGCAACAGAGTTGGAATAGTCGACTTCAGGTGCATTCACGGTATTATTTTCTTCAATCACAAGTAAGCGAGCATCTTCAGGAAGCTGTGGCGGTGTACCATCACCATGTGACACAACAACATCAATTTGCACCAATGCATTCATAGGCAAGTCAGCAACACTAACTAGGCTTCGCGCAGGCACATAACTTGGGAAAAATTGTCCACAGACTTCATTGATGGCTTCTGCATCAGATATATTTTTAAGAAATATCGTTGTTTTAACGATATCAGCCATCGTATGACCAATACTTTCTAAGATAGCATTAATATTATTCAAACACTGTTTACTCTGTTCTTTAATACCGCCTTGTACTATTTCTCCCGTTTTAGGTTCAATCGGCAATTGAGCCGAGAGGTTATTATAATGAGAGAAGGCCGCGGTTTGAGAGTATAGACCTTGAGGTGCATGTTCAGTATTCCTTGACACTTTTATGAGCTCACAAGGCGCTTGTGGAGCAGTGCCTTCACCGTTTGAAATAAGAGCATCAATTTGCACTAAAGCATCACTGACAGGTAAAGCCGTAACCGCCGCTATGGTCACTGTAGGAAGCGGCCCCTGAAAAAAAGTGGGGTATACTTTTTTGATGGCATCAATATCTGAAATATTCTTTACAAAAATATTCATTTTGACCACATCATCCATAACGTGACCAATACTTTCTACGATAGACTGTATATTATTCAGACATTGTTTTGTTTGGTCATTTATACAACCAATAACAATTTCACCTGTTTTAGGATCTATCGGTAGTTGTGCTGAAATATTATTATAATGAGAAAAAGCGACAGTTTGTGTGGAGACAGAACATATAGGTGCATTTTCTGTGTTTCTTGAAACCTTTACAATATCGGCAGCCATATCGAAATTTATCCTATTATTGGTAGAAATATGTATTTATATTTAATAAGTGTTTTTTGATAAAACAATCAAAGTGGCGAAATGGTAAGTTAAAAAAATTTCAGTAAATGTGACATACATTAAAATATTATTTGACTAGAAAGTCATCGCTTATATTGATAATGATTGATTAACGACTAATTATCCACAATCGTGTTAATAACGTGGATTAAAGAATATTTATCCTCGAAATGATTCTAAAATTGTGAATATAATCTCATGAAAATGAATACTGCATTTTCTTGATTTAGTCCAATAATGATAGGTTGTTCACAATAAGCTTCTAAAAATTTACACATAAACTCGATTAATGTGCCATTTCAATCGTAATAAATGCATAAATTTCCTGAGTCACTTAGTTTCCTTACTCCATCAAAACGCACAATAGCATGCGTATATTGAGCTACTTAATGGCTTGTTTTCTGTTGAAACTGCTTCACGCTGCGCTTTTGAGCACTGCGGCGGTTGGCTTGCTTATCACGCGGTTTGCGCTTCGGTTCACCGCTGGTCGGTTGGTCTGTCACTGGAAAATCGGTCAACGCCTCCAGCGGTAAAGCGCGCTGCGTTAAGCTGCGGATTGCCTCCAGAACTTGGCTTTCACCATGGCAGACCAGCGAAATCGCCACACCACCTTGACCAGCACGCGCTGTGCGGCCAACGCGGTGAATATAAACTGGCGCACTAGGCGGTAAATCAAAATTGATCACCACTGGCAGCGCGTCAATGTGAATACCACGCGCCAGTAAATCGGTGGCCACCAGTACATCCACTTGATTCGCTTTGAAATCGGCTAACGTTTTCTCGCGAATAACTTGATCTTTTTCACCATGCAAAGCTGCCGCACGAATACCCGCTTTGAGTAATTTTTTCGCGACCGCGTCAGCACTATCACGAGCGCTAATGAACACTAATACTTGCTGCCCAGCCCGCTGTTTAATCAGAGCAATTAATGCTTGTGCTTTACTGCCCTTATTCACAAGGTAGAGCTGCTCTTCAATTTCTTCCACCACTTTATTGGCTTGATTCGCCTCTATCTTTACCGGGTTATTTAACACGGCCAATGCCACCTGTTCGAGATCGGCGGCGAGTGTGGCGGAAAACAACAACGTTTGTTTGGTTTGGGGCATAAAACTGAGCAGGCGTTGTACATCCGGCCAAAACCCCATCTCTAACAGTCTGTCAGCTTCATCTAACACCACACAGTGCATCGACTCCAATGAGATCAGTTGCTGTGTGAGTAAATCAAGCAAGCGGCCCGGTGTCGCGACGATTAAATGCGGTAATTTGGCCAACTGCGCAAGCTGCTCTTCTTGGGCCACTCCCCCGCATAAAGTGCATAAGCTAATGCCCATTTTGCTTGCCACGGTACTCAGCTCTTGGCTGACTTGTTGTGCTAATTCACGGGTAGGAGCAATGACAACCGATTGAATTTCAAGAGTATTAACTTCAATCCGTTGCAGTAAAGGCAAACCATAAGCTAACGTTTTACCACTGCCCGTCTGCGCGAAGGCAAGCACATCTTGCCCAGAAAGTACGGCTGGAATAGCCAATTGTTGGATTTTGGTCGCCGTGTGTCGCGACGCAGGCAGCGCAGCCATCAAAGGGGCGCTTAAGTTAAGCTTAGAAAAATTCATAAACGACTAGCAGGGTGAAAAAGGTTGCGCCGAGTCTAAAGCTATTCATTCTCCATCACAACTGTCGATACGGATCAGGACTGAATCTGGCCGCCAGTACTCAAATTCACAGTCCATGATCTCGCCATCTTGTTTGTAATTAACTCGACAAATTTTCATTACAGATTGGCCAGCAGCCAAGTTAAGGGCTTTTGCCACATGAAGAGGTGCAGCCGTAGGGATTACTTCAAAACGAGAGCGCGTGGTGATGTAACCGTATTTTTGCTGATAGAGATGCGTTAACGAAGCGGTTAAATTTTCCTCTAATATCTTTGGAAACCACTGCGCAATCAGGCAGTTTTCGACAAACAGTACCGCTCGCCCGTCAATCGAGCGCAACCGTTCAATAATATGAATGGGCGTAATTCGGTCAATATCCATCGCTCTTGCATACTCACGAGAAGCCATCACGCTGCGTACCGCAACTAGCTTAGTTTCTGCGATTCGGTGCTGCTCGCGGATCATCTGGTGGAAGTGGCAACGCGATAGCGGGTTATAATGAATTCGCGCCGGAGAGACAAACCAACCACGCCGCTCTTCTCGGTAAATCAACCCTTCGGTTTCCAGTGAAACCAAAGCGTCTTTAATTGTAATGCGCGTTGTATTAAACAATTCACTCAATTCACGTTCAGATGGCAGTTTTTGTCTGTCGCTCAGCATCCCACTGCAAATTTGCTCACGAAGGGTGCCTTTAATGTTACCAAGTTGGGTCTTTTCTAAAGGAGCATTTGCCACTGGCAAAGGGCTGCGAAATCTCATGCGTGACCTAGTCCAATATTATACAGAGTGAATAAACGTCTTTTAGACTACTTAAGGCAGATAACAAATTTATGACAGGCTAATTGATTGAATTTGAAATAAAAGTGCAATAGAAAATCATCAAAAATGTCAAATAACTACACCGAAAACGTCACAGTTCTTCCCTAGGATAAAAATCGAACTTACTGACCTAGTCCAGAAGGATAGCGACAATGAAAACCTTATTTACCCGCGCAACGACTGCCACAGCACTTGCGCTGACTCTTTCAACTTCGGCTTTTGCTAAAGAGGCTGATTTACAATCTTTGATCAACGCAGCGAAACAAGAAGGCCAAGTGTACAGCATTGGTATGCCCGGCAGTTGGGCTAACTGGCAAGATACGTGGAGCGATTTAGGTAAGATTTATGGCCTAAAACACCAAGATACGGATATGAGCTCAGCGCAAGAAATTGCCAAGTTTGAAGCCGAAAAGAAAAATGCGACCGCCGATATCGGTGATGTTGGCTTTGCATTTGCTCGCGTGGCGGTGAAAAAAGGCGTAACTCAAGCGTACAAACCGAGCACTTGGAATGAGATCCCGGACTGGGCCAAAGATAAAGATGGCCACTGGGCTCTGGCTTATACGGGCACCATTTCATTTATCTCGAACAATAATCTAGTCAAGAATGCGCCAAAAACGTGGAACGATTTGCTCAAAGGCGATTACAAAATCAGTATTGGTAATGTCGGTGTTGCCGCGCAAGCAAATAATGCCGTACTAGCCGCTGCTTTTGCTCATGGTGGCAGTGAAAAGAACCTCGATCCGGCAATCGAATTTTTTGCCAAACTCGCCAAGCAAGGGCGCTTATCATTTACAGACCCAAGTATCGCTAACCTCGAAAAAGGTGAAGTTGAAGTGGCCGTATTGTGGGATTTCAACGCTCTAAGTTACCGTGACCAAATTGACCGTAACCGCTTTACCGTTAACATTCCGCAAGATGGTTCTGTGATTTCCGGCTACACCACCATCATCAATAAATACGCCAAAAACCCAAATGCGGCCAAGCTAGCACGTGAATACATCTTTAGCGATCAAGGCCAAATCAACCTTGCACAAGGCTATGCTCGCCCGATCCGCAGCAACGTTGCACTGCCTGCTGCGGTACAAAGCAAATTGATTGCTAACGATCAATACCAGAACGTGAGCCCAATTAGCGACTTTAATGCTTGGGAAAAATCAGCTCGCCAATTGCCACGTCAATGGCAAGAAAATGTCATTATCCACCAGCAGTAAGAGGTAACCATGAACAATAAGGTGATCCTTGTTGTTCTTGATGGACTCAATTATTCCGTAGCCCGTGATTGCATGGGCTACTTAAACGGCTTAATTGAGCAGCAAAGAGCAACCTTATACTCCCTACAATGTGAATTGCCTTCGCTATCGCGTCCTTTGTATGAATGTCTACTCACTGGCGTAAAGCCTGTCGAAAGCGGCATTGTTCATAACCACATTGTGCGCCTTTCACATCATCAATCCATCTTCAGTTTGGCAAAAGATCAAGGGCTGACAACAGCCGCAGCGGCGTATCATTGGGTCAGCGAGCTCTATAACCGCGCGCCTTTTGATGCAACGCGCGATCGTTTTACCTGTGATAAAACACTCAATATTCAGCATGGCTGTTTTTATCACTGGGATCACTATCCCGATGAAGCACTGTTTTTAGACGCCGAATACTTACGTCGTACTCATCAGCCTGATTTTTTACTGATCCATCCAATGAATATCGATGATGCTGGACATAAGTTTGGCCTTGATTCAGGACAGTATCGTAATAGTGCACGCATGGCCGATGCGCTGTTATCTCACTTTTTAGAAAGCTGGCTAAACGATGGCTACCAAGTGATGGTGACCAGCGATCACGGCATGAACAATGACAAGTCACACGGCGGAATATTAACCGAAGAGCGCAACGTCCCGCTGTTTGTATTGGGCGATCAATTTTCGCACCAAGCTTGTGAGATCAAACAAACTGAGCTCTGCGGCCTGTGCTGCCAACTGCTTAATCTTGATCACAATAAGCCCTTTTCTGCGGAGTGCTTAGCATGAGCAGTAGCCAAGTTATTAGCAAGCCTAGCGCCGTGCTGAGCCAATCAACGCACTGGGCACGCAAACTCAAACCTGCGTTATGGCTTACTCCTTTTGCGCTGTTTTTCTACTTATTTCAGCTCGCCCCCATGCTGTGGGTTTTGTTCAACAGCTTTATCTCTGACGATCAATGGTCACTAGACCATTATCGCGAAATCTTCAGCTCATCCTTTATTTTACAAGGGCTGGGCAATAGTTTGTGGCTCGCCATATGGTCCAGCGTCGCGGGCCTTGCGATTGCGGCAATGTTGGTCGCCTCCTTACGCCGAGTCGATGGCAAGCTGCGCGATGGTGTGATCGCCTTTACCAATATGAGCAGTAATTTTGCGGGCGTCCCTTTGGCATTCGCTTTCATTATTATTCTTGGGGTCAACGGCGCACTAACTTTGCTGCTAAAGCAATACGGTTTGATTGAAGAGTTCAACCTGTACGGCAAATGGGGACTGCTGGCGATGTATATCTACTTTCAGATCCCTCTTGGCGTGCTGCTGCTCTACCCTGCATTTGATGCACTCAGTGATGACTGGCAAGCGGCGGCATCTACTCTGGGTGCCAACGGATGGCAATATTGGCAGAAAATCGCCTTGCCTGTGCTTTCACCAGCCCTACTCGGCACCTTGATTATCCTAATCGCCAATGCGATGGGCGCGTATGCCAGCGTCTACGCACTCACATCCGGCAACTACAACGTCATTACGGTACGCATTGCCAGTTTAGTGGCGGGAGATCTGTTCTTAGAGCCCAATTTAGCCGCCGCCATTTCCATAGTATTGATGCTAATTTTAGCCTTCATTACTGTGATCAATCAGTGGCTAATTGCGAAAAGCTATAGCGCAAGGAACACCCATGCAAAACGCTAATCCTACCCTTGATAAAATCACCTTTCATAAAAGTGTGGTCTATTCCATCGTGGGAGTGATGTTGCTGCCCATTTTGGCCACCTTGGTTTATTCCTTTTCTTCACGCTGGGGCGCAACGATTTTACCCGATGGCTTCACCTTTGACTGGTATCTCAAACTGCTGACCGACCCTCGCTTTCTCGATGCATTTGGCCGCTCATTGCTGATTGGCATCGCTTCTCTGACACTCAGCGCGGTTTTGATTATTCCGGCGATCTTCGTGGTGTTTTACTATTTCCCTCGTCTCGATAAAGTGATGAACCTGCTGATTTTAATCCCTTTTGCGGTACCGCCTGTGGTCTCTTCAGTTGGATTACTGCAACTGTACGCCGATAGCCAATTTCCAATTGTGGGTACACCTTGGATTTTGATTGGCACTTATTTCACCATTGCGCTGCCGTTTATGTACCGTGCAATTGCCAACAGTTTTGAGGCGATCCATCTGCACGATCTCATGGACGCCGCGCACCTGCTCGGCGCAAGCACCAGCCGTGCTTTTTTACTGATCGTACTGCCAAACATTAGAAAAGGGTTGATGGCTTCGCTGTTTCTATCCTTTTCTTTTCTACTTGGCGAGTTTGTATTTGCGAACATTCTGGTCGGCACGCGCTATGAAACCTTGCAGATTTATCTCTACAACATGCGTCAGACTAGTGGTCACTTCACCTCCGCGTTAGTGATGACTTACTTCCTGTTTATCTTTTTACTGACTTGGCTCGCCAGTCGTTTTAGCCGAGGATCCACTCAATGAATTCCACGACCCACACAACCTCTCGCTCTGATTACGTCCACGTCGCCAACCTCACCAAACGCTTTGGCAACAATACCGTTTTTGAAGGGATTGAATTTTCCATTGAGCAAGGGGAATTTGTCACGCTACTTGGTCCGAGCGGCTGCGGGAAATCGACCTTATTGCGCAGTTTGGCTGGCTTAAATCCCGTCGATGACGGCGAAATTTGGGTCAACGGTGAAAACATCACTAACCAAACACCACAGCAACGCGGCATTGGCATGGTGTTTCAATCCTACGCTCTGTTTCCGAATATGACGGTGGCTGAAAACATCGCTTTTGGCCTCAAAATGCAAGGGCAAGACAGAGCTTACATCGCGCGCGAAGTACAAAAAGTGGTCGAACTGGTTTCGCTGATAGGGAAAGAAAAACACTATCCCAACCAGCTCTCGGGTGGGCAGCGCCAACGCGTCGCTTTAGCTCGCGCCTTAGTGGTCAAGCCGCGTATTTTGCTACTTGATGAACCCCTTTCAGCACTGGATGCCAAAATTCGCAAACACTTGCGCCAGCAGATCCGTGATATTCAAAAAGAGCTCAATCTCACCACCGTATTTGTAACCCATGATCAAGAAGAGGCGATGATTCTCTCTGATCGTATTTTTTTAATGCACCAAGGTGAAATCGTTCAGCAAGGCTCCCCAGAAAGCATTTATACTCAGCCAGCCAATGAGTTTGTGGCTGGTTTTATGGGCCATTACAATTTAGTAGAGGCGGCCACCGCCAAGCAGTTGTTTAACATAGACACGGCTTGGAAAGTGGCTATTCGCCCCGAATCCATCTACGTCAAGGAAGCTGGGCGGAGCTATGGTGCCCATGTTTCTGCGCCGCAACATGGCACCATCAAGCATCACCAATTACTGGGTAATGTCATTCGCTACCATGTGGATGTGCGAGGCTGCGAGCTCACGGTCGATTTACTCAATCGTTCGTCAGAGCGATTATTTGCCACTGGCAGTCAGCTAGAATTACTGTTTAACCTTAACGAAATACAACCTGTGAGAGCCTAAATAGATGCCGACACCTCTATACGTTTTTGATATGGACGACACATTGATTGACGGCGACTGCGCAATGATTTGGAGCGAATATTTGGCCGATAAGGGCATAGCGAGCGACCCTGATTTTGTCGCGCAGGATAGGCTGATCATGTCACGCTATGCCAGCGGTGAAATGGACATGGAAGATTACCTCGATTTTGCGATGCAACCTTTGCTCACCCTGCCCACAGAGCAAGTCCAGCGCTTGGCGGACGATTGTGTCGCTACACGCATCATACCTAGGCTATTTCCTCAAGCCAAAGCACTCATTAAACAGTTAACAGACGAGCGTATTCAAATGCTCATTATTTCGGCGTCGGTCAGTTTTTTGGTTAAAGCTGTCGCCCGTAAAATAGGCGTTGCAGAGGCGATGGGTATCGATATGGTCATAGAGAACAACCATTACACCACGCATATTTTGGGGACACCCACCTACCGAGACGGTAAAGTCACTCGCTTAAATGAATGGCTAGCTAAGCGCCCACAATACGTGGGTCAAGTGCATTTTTTCACTGACTCGATCAATGATTTACCTTTGTGTCTACACGCCGATTTCACCTATTTGGTCAACCCATGCACGCGCCTCATCCAATACGCTCAGCCCCAACAATGGCCGATATTAAAGTGGGGCTAATCACATCCTCTACTTTTGATGAACCATGTAGCTTGAGGCGCTGGCGGTAAACTTCTAGTATGAAGACAATAAGTTAACCGAGCCTCTCGCCATGAGCATGAAACATCGCATTGCCTTTATCTCTCTTTTACTGTCAACTCTCAATGCTTGCTCGCCGGAAAATAGCGCGCAAGCATTGGGCACTTTAGAGCGAGACCGCATCACTTTTTCCGCCACCGCCAATGAGATCATTCGCGCGCTTCCTGTCGCGGAAGGCAGCGCAGTGCATGCTGGCGAAGTATTGGTTCGACTGGATACCAGAAATCAGCAGGCGGTGCTGGCCCATGCACTCGCAGAGGCGGCCAAAGCGCAAGCGTATTTGCTCAAACTGAGCAATGGTGAACGCCAAGAAGACATGGCAGCCGCGCAAGCCAAAGTCAATCGCGCGCAAGCCAAACTGACAGAGGCGTTGCAAAACTTCAAACGTGTGGAAGAACTGGTCGGTAAAAAGCTCCTCAGCCAATCAGAAAAAGACAGCGCCACCGCCACGCGTGATGCCGCTCGCGCCGAACTCGATTCTACAAAAGAAGAGTTTGCTAAGCTCACCGCTGGCACTCGCCCTGAAGATATTGAACAAGCGCAAGCGGCGCTGACCGCCGCCAAAGCCGACGTCTCACTGCAACAGCAAAAGCTCGACGAGTTAACCATTGTCGCCACCCGCGATGGAATTTTGGATAACCTCCCATACAACTTGGGTGAGCGCGTCCCAAACAACGGCATTGTCGCTATCATCCAAGCAAGCCGCATCCCTTATGCTCGTGTCTACGTTCCCGCACCACATCGTTTAGCGGTCGTGCCGGGCGCACAGTTTCCAGTGCATATCGACGGTATAAAAGAGCCTCTGCAAGGCACAGTTCGTTGGGTGGCAACGGAACCCTCTTTCACGCCTTACTACGCACTGACCGAAAATGAACGCGCCCGCTTAATGTATCTAGCCGAAGTGGATCTGCCCGAATCCGCGCAATCGCTCCCTTCTGGCATTCCGGCGCAAATCGATTTAACGAGGCAAAAATAGTGACTGAACTCGCCATTCACGCCCGTAATGTGGTCAAAAAATTTGGGGATTTCACTGCGATTGAAGGCATCAATCTGAGTGTCCCCAAAGGAACCATTTACGGTTTTCTCGGCCCAAATGGTTGTGGCAAATCGACCACAATTCGCGTACTCACGGGTTTATTAAGCCCTACCTCCGGCAGTGTTGATGTGCTGGGGTTAGCGATCCCAAAACAATCCGAGCAATTGCGCCTAAAAATTGGTTATATGACGCAAAAATTTTCGTTATACGATGATTTGACCGTAGAGGAAAACCTACAATTTATTGGACAAATTTTTGGTATGCCGCGCAAAGCATTGGCACAACGGCTCAATGAACAGTTGTGCACTTATGGGCTTGATCAGCGCCGAAAACAACGCGTAAGTGGGATGAGTGGCGGTCAAAAGCAGCGCTTGTCACTAGCAGCCGCCACGATGCATAAACCTGAACTGCTGTTTTTGGATGAACCAACGTCAGCGGTCGATCCTGAAAATAGACGGGAATTTTGGGAACAATTGTTCGATCTTTCAGACCAAGGCACCACCATTTTGATCACCACTCACTACATGGATGAAGCGGAACGCTGCCACCGTTTAGCCATCATGGAATCGGGTTTAATTCGTGCAGATGGTGAGCCAGAAACCTTAATGAACACGATGGGCGTCAACATTGTCGAAGTCCGAGCCCATAATTTGCGCCAATTAAAAGAAAAAGTCATGGCTCGGGCGGAGGTTCGCTCTGCTGCGCAACTTGGCATCCGCTTGCGGATCCTTATTCATCAACAAGTCACACAACCTATCGCGTGGCTAAAAACAACCTTCCCTGAACTGGCTGAAGCTGAGATGAATCTAGCTCGCCCAAGTTTGGAAGATGTCTTTGTCACTGTGACTGGCAAGGGGCGTCAATGAAAGCACTGTTTCGAATGAAAGCGGTGATGGTGAAAGAGATACGCCAACTCTCGCGAGACAGAATTACGTTTGGCATGGTAGTGATGATCCCACTGATCCAGCTGTTGCTATTTGGCTTTGCCATCAATACTGACGTACGCAATATTCCGATCGCCATCGTTGATCAAAGTGAAAGTACCCTCGGACGGTTAATTGTAGAGTCAGTCAAAGCCACACAGGTTGTGAGCGTCAAACACACTTTTGCCACAGCAGAGCAAGCTGAACAAGGTAACGTAAGAGCAGCGCTGATCCTGCCAAAAGATCTCACCCAGCGCGCGGTGCAAAATCGCGTGTTAGGCCAGTGGATTGTTGATGGCTCCGATACGATGATCAGTGCCTCCATTTTAGGTCTGCAATCCATGCCGCTGACCGATTTTGATTTTGACATTCGTCCAGCTACCGTCAAAACCTTTGAAGTCACGCTGTTTTATAACCCCACTCGCCGCTCTGCGGTCAATATCGTACCCGGTTTACTGGGGGTCATTTTAACCATGACGATGATCCTCTTCACCAGTGCCGCGATTGTGCGAGAAAAAGAGCGCGGCAATTTAGAACTGCTGATCACAACGCCAATTCACTCTATTGAGCTTATGGTCGCCAAAATTGTACCCTATATTTTTGTCGGATTAATTCAGGTCTTCATCATCTTGGGCTTAGGGCATTTTATTTTTGACGTGCCCATTAATGGTGCGATCAGCCAAATTCTCTTCGGTACGCTGCTGTTTATCGCCGCCAGTTTGACCTTAGGTTTGGTGATTTCAACCATTGCTTCCACTCAACTGCAAGCCATGCAAATGACTGTTTTTATCTTACTGCCTTCGATTTTACTTTCTGGATTTATGTTTCCCTACGAAGGCATGCCAGTAGCAGCGCAGTGGATTTCTGAAGCGTTGCCCGCGACCCACTTTATGCGCATGATCCGCGGGATTGTGTTGCGCGGTGCTAACCTCATGGATCTATGGCGAGATGCGTTATGGATGTTGAGCTTTACCGTCGGTGGGATTATCGTCGCGTCTTTGAGATTTAAGAAATCTCTTGATTAACGCCATTCACATTTGAAGGCTAATTTTTAAGCCAAAAGAAGGAAACTAACATGTTAAAGTCACTGATGACCAAAGCGTTATTGTGTGTAGGCCTGATCTCCAATACCTCAGATGCATTGGCATCGGAGCGCTCAACGATAGCATGGCAATGGATTGAAAATGGCGCGCTTTTAGTCGATGTTCGAACCGCAGCAGAATTTGCAGCTGGCCATATTGAAGGTGCGCTAAACTACCCACTTGATACTGTTAGCAGTGCTTTTTCTCACATCGATAAACAACAACCGATTGTGGTTTACTGCCGCAGCGGCAATCGATCGGGCCAAGCCATGGCCTATTTACTCGAGCAAGGATTCACTCAAGTACATAACGGCGGCGGTTTAGAGGAAATGATCATTCATCCTTCGGCAATAAAGCCACTCAATTGATGTTAGCCTACTCACATTCACGTTATCGCTCTGTTTGTTCTTAATTGGCTCTCAAAGCGCAACAGAAAGACAGCGCTTGTTATTCGGCAACAATGATCGATTTTTTGATTGGAACGTAGAAGATGTTCGATAACCAATCTCAACGGTATACAGCATGCGAACGTACAAAACCTTACGCTTGATCCTAGGCGATCAGCTCAATATCAAGCACTCTTGGTTTAACAAAACGGATGATTCCGTACTGTACGTGGTAGCTGAACTTAAACAAGAAACAGGCTATGTAAAACATCACATTCAAAAAATCTGCGCCTTTTTTGCCGCGATGGAAGCTTTTGCCGAATTATTGCAAAGTGAGGGACACCAGGTTCTCTACTTGACCCTTGATGAAACTGCCGATTATTTGCAGCTACCACCATTGATTAGTGATCTGTGTCATCAGATCAACGCAGAATACTTTCACTATCAGCGACCTGATGAATACCGAGTTTGGCAACAGTTGCAGGAGCTAAACCTCTCTCATACACAAGTGACTTGTTTTGATACTGAACACTTTTTATTGCCTTTTGACGAGATCACTCAGCATTTTAACACCGACAAAACCACTATTATGGAGCCGTTTTATCGCAAAATGCGTAAGCGATTCGGTATTCTTCTGCAAGATGATCATCAAACGCCTTTGGGTGGGCGTTGGAATTTTGATCACCAAAATCGCAATAAGCTCAGCGTGCAAGACATAGAAAACCTACCCAAACCACTTAGCTTTCAAAACGATGTCAGTGCAATTTATAACCGTTTACAGCACCATAATATTCACGTTTTCGGCCTGTATACTCCTTCATTGTTATGGCCGATTAACCGCTCACAAGCGCTGTCATTATTGGCCCACTGTTGTCAGTACGGCTTGCCGCTGTTTGGTCGCTTTCAAGATGCAATGACGGCAAAGAGCCCACATCGTTGGAGCCTCTACCATAGCCGGCTCTCTTTTGCACTCAACTGCAAACTACTATCGCCTGCAGAAGTCATTCAAAGTGCACTCATGCGATTTGAGAATGACAATACGATGGATTTAGCACAAATCGAAGGATTCATTAGGCAAATTTTGGGCTGGCGTGAGTACATTCGAGGCATTTATTGGGCGAACATGCCCCAATACGCCAAGCACAACGCCCTTGACGCTCAACGACCTCTTCCTCACTATTATTGGACAGGGGATACTCGTATGCATTGTGTTAAACAAGCCGTAACTCAATCACTGGAATTTTCCTACGCACACCATATCCAACGTTTGATGATCACGGGTAATTTCGCACTCCTATCAGGTTGCAAGCCGGATGAGGTGGATGACTGGTACTTAGGTATTTATATTGATGCATTGCAATGGGTAGAAATGCCCAATACCCGAGGTATGGCTCTGTTTGCTGATGGGGGAATTGTTGCTACCAAGCCTTATGCCGCAAGCGGCTCTTACATCAAAAAAATGAGTGATTACTGCAAAGATTGTCACTACCAAGTAAAGAGCCGTAGTGGTCTAAATTCATGTCCATTCAATAGTTTATATTGGCAGTTCATGCTCACTCATCGTGAACGGTTAGCCAAAAATCCAAGGATAGGCATGATTTATAAAAATTGGGATAACACTGAAAACGCCACTCAACAAGCAATCTTAGATCAAGCTCAATACTATCTACACCATATTGAAGAGCTGTAGCTCGTCGGCTTACTGGTCACGTTTTGATTTATGCAATTTGGTGAGCACGCTGCAAGTAACTATAATCATGCTATTCGATTAAATATCAGTGAGTGATTATGCAACAACAGCAAGTCCATATGGACCAACGTATTTGCCAGCAATGCTCAGAAAAACAAAGCTTGCCTTTTGACTTCACCATGGCTTTCCAACCCATAGTGAACGTTGCAGATAACACCATCTTTGGCTACGAAGCACTCGTACGAGGTCTGAATAATGAATCGGCTTACTCCATCATTGAACAAGTCAGTGATGACAACCGATACCGCTTTGACCAACTTTGTCGAATCAAAGCGATTAAACTCGCGGCTAAACTAAAACTGTCAGGTATTTTGAGCATTAATTTTTTACCTAATGCCGTTTACCAACCAGAGCGTTGTATCCGCACCACATTAGAGGCAGCAAAGCAGTTCGGTTTCCCGACAGAACGGATCATGTTTGAATTTACTGAGGTGGAAAAAATCGTAGACACAGCGCACATAAAACGGATCGTCGCTTATTACTCCAACCTAGGATTTACTACCGCGATTGATGATTTCGGTGCAGGCTACGCCGGGCTTGGGCTATTGGTTAACTTCCAAACTAAAATAGTAAAATTAGATATGTCACTGCTGCGTAATATCGATCAAGACATCACGAAGCAAGCAATCGTCCGTCATACTGTCGCAATGCTCATTGAGCTAGGGATTTGTCCACTCGCTGAAGGTATTGAAACTCAACAAGAAATGTTATGGCTAAAACGACTCGGCATTGAACTCATGCAAGGCTACTATTTTGCGAAACCTGAGTTTGAAGCGTTACCTACAGTGACGTTTTGAACCATAATATCAGCCTCTAATTTTGTGGATCCATCAAACCACGAAATGCTTGGGCATAAGTTTCAACTGTTCAATACGGCCCGACATGGCTGTTTCCACCTCGGCTAACCACTCATAACGTTTAGTATATAGACGGCGTTTATTGCGATTTAGCGTCTCAACGCCTTTACGGTTTGGTGTGGTTGGCAAACGGTACAAATATTTGCTCATTTTCTCTGCTTCGTACTCTGTCCACAGTTCATCGTAATCAAAGCTTACTGATTTGCGCTTTGAGCCAATATAACGCAACGCTTGATACATATGGCCGCGGTTAGAAATCGCATACAGGTTCTCAACCCCTAAAATACGCGCTAGCGTCATGATCATTTCAACCATCAGTGCTTTGGTTCTTAAACCGTGAGTCGTGCGCGTCAAATCTTTAATGATTTGATTACGATCGGTCACACCACTGCTTGGACCTTGTAGTGAACCAATGTAAATACTGCGCCCTTGATCAGAAACATTGAAACTGATCGAGTAAATTTTCTGCCCTTTTTCATCCGTCAGTTGCAGCCCCAACGAGCCTTCTCTTATCTCTCCACTGCACAGGCTTAATGAATAACTCGCCCCATTTTTGTCGTAAAAATCAAAAATAGAGAAGCCTGATTCTGAGAAAAACTTCGCAGCATTAAAGCCAAACTGTTCAACTAAGTAGATAAAATGTTGATTAATGTGCCATGTACGCTCTTTGGCAGACCAATTGACGCAGAGATAAGGTTTTAATGGTTTTTCCAAAAACTGTGGGCATTGCTTCAATACCTCCGCTAACTCGGAGCACGAAAACAGCCTCAGCATACTTTTTAGAGCATAGGCATTGGTCACGCCCCATAAACAAAAACGGATATTCTTCCTGATTTTAGACCAGCCTTTGGTATTGGGGTAAATCGTTTCGGAGAGTTCAGACAGGCTAAACAGGTAGTCGAGTTTATTTTCAATTATCATAGTATGGACCAGAATTTCAGCAGCTAGGACAGCCTCAAACATTGGGGAGTCGCTCATTGAAAATAATGTACAGTGTTTCATTGAGAGGTGCTGTCCTGAGTTTGTATGAAAATGTCAGCCTTCGTCATTAGCTATTTACTTAGCGCGCTAAGTAAATTATATTGCTTAGCACGCTAAGTAATATGTGACTCGTTATGATTGAAAACACGCACACCCTGAAAGAATTATCACTCGCTGAGCAGTTTGCTCGTCTCTCACGCTTATGGAAAATGGTGGCGGACCGAGAACTCTCACCCTTGGGCCTTACCCATCCTCGTTGGACCGCATTGTGGAAATTACAGCGTCTCGGTGACAACGTCAGTCAAAAAACCTTAGCCGAAGCGTTAGAAATAGAACTGGCTTCTTTAATGCGAACTTTAAAGCAGCTCGAAGAACAATCGCTGATCGAACGTCACTGCTGTCACAACGATAAGCGCGCTCGAATCGTCAGTTTGACGAGTAACGGGCGTGCTCTTATCAAGCAGATGGAAACCCGTATTTTGCAAGTTCGCCAAAACTTACTGGGTAATATTGACGATCAACAATTGCACCAACTGACTCTTACGCTCGAACAAATCTCACACAACGCTCTAGATACGCTCAGCAAACCGATAGCAACACCTTCAAAGGAACAATAATTACTTATGACACCTGATCAAAAATTTGCACTTTGGATCAAATATTCCATCGTCGCTTTTGTGGCGCTCTTTGCCTATTTTTTGGTGGCCGATTTGGCTATGCCTTTAACACCGCAAGCCATGGCAACGCGGACTGTGACCAAAATATCTCCCCGAGTTAATGGTCAAATCAGTGATGTTTTTGTCACTAATAATCAAACCGTACACAAGGGTGAAGTACTTTTCACCATCGACCCACAACCCTATCAACTGGCGGTAGAGCAGGCCCAACTCAATTATGAACGTGCGGTACAAGGTAACGCTCAATTGGATGCATCGATTGCAGCCGCAGAAGCTAATGTCACGGCAAGCCGTATCGTTGCCGATCAAAAGTTGCGCGAAGCTAACCGATTAAACACTCTGTTTGCACGCAATGGGACTTCTCAACAACTTAAAGACGATGCACAAAGTGGCGCTACCGCCGCGAAAGCCAATTTGGTTGCAGCGCAAGCTCACCTGCAAGAATTGCACGTCAGTCGAGGTAATAGTGACGAGAGTAACGTCAGCATTCGCGCCGCTTTGAACCAATTGGCGCAGGCCAAGCTAAACCTTGCCTACACACAAACGCTAGCAGAGCAAGATGGTGTCATTACCAACTTACAGCTTGAAACGGGCACCTACGCCGCAGCAGGTACGCCGTTAGTTGCGTTGGTAGCGACGGATGTAGACGTGATTGCTGATTTTAGAGAAAAAAGCTTACGCCATTTCCCAGACAATAGCCTCGCCCTAGTTGCTTTTGATAGCAAACCCGGCGAAGTCTTTACCGCGCGTATTCGTAGCCTGGATGCTGGGGTAAGCACTGGTCAGTTTGATGCGAATGGGCGTTTAGCCACTCCAACAGAATCTAATCGCTGGGTGCGTGATGCACAACGCATGCGTGTGCACCTTTCGCTCGATGAAACGATGTCAACATTGCCTTCCGGTGCTCGTGCGACGGTACAGTTGCTACCAGAAAGTGGCCCGTTTGCTTGGCTGGCAAAAATGCAAATTCAGTTTCTAAGCACTCTGCACTACATCTATTAAGCGGAGTAAAAAATGCGACTTTGGGATCATCCATTATCTGAAAATGATTTTCGCCAATGCGTCAGAATTGCAACAGGTGCGACGCTTGGTTTTACCTTTTGTAAACTACTGGGTTGGAACTACGGGGTATTTTTTACCGTAACACCGATGCTGTTACTGGGCATGGTACCCGTCATGAATGCACACGCCGCAAAGCAACTTCTCGCTTCCGCCGTCGTTTGTGGCTTAGAAGTAGCCATTCTCGGGGGACTATTTGGAGGTCATCCGGCACTGATGACGATGATGGCTTTTGTACTGTTTCTCTGCAAATTTGCTTGTATGTCGAAAGGCAGCTTATTCTTATTTGGAGCGAACAGCGTATTGAGCTTGAGCATCATGCTGCACTTTGCAAGCTACCCCACAACTGATCTTAACGATCTGATTACCAGCAACTTTATCGCGAATTTGCTTTCGGTAATGGTCGCTTATCTGGTGACATTCTGTATTCCCGACGCACAGAAAAGGCAACCTCCCGCTCATGCAAGCGTGGCCAAAGAGTCACATCGTATGCGCCATGAAGCGCTCATGGGCGCAACCATTGCCACACTCTCTTTCGTTGTGTTTCAAATATTCGATCTGCAAGATTCAATGTCCGCGCAAGCCACAACCTTGTTGCTACTTTTCCCGATGCATTGGAACGGAGCGCTAGGCTACGCACGCAAACGCGCGATGGGTACTCTGCTTGGTGTCACTTTCGGTATTGCGGTCCAACTGCTGCTCTACGATTGGTCAGGTCAGCTTTTATTTGTTATTCCGCTGCTGTGGATAGGTGCGATGCTCTTTAGCTACTGGCATGTAAAAGAATCCAGCGGTTCAGGGGTCGGCTTTGGCTCATTGACTACCTTGGGGATCTTGTTTGGTCAATATTTGACGCCGGGCAATGATTTAATTTTCAGTGCCCTGTACCGAGTCGGCAGTATTTTGTTTGCTATTGTCGCCACATTACTTACAACCTATGTGATCCATCGATTGCTGAATCAATTCAAAGCCACCCAATTTGGCCAGTAATTAAAAACCCTGCACATAGGTGCAGGGTCAACATCACAGCAAACCTTTATTCAAAGGATAAGCGTGCCGAATTTAATACACCCGTTAAACCTTGATAGTGATCCGCCACGACTAAACGCCACTGGCCTTGCACGTTCATTTGTTGCATTCCGCTGAGTGTAAAGCGAACACGATAAGCCGTGTTGCGATCATACTGGTTATACGATTTTAAGTTCCAATAGCCACCATCAGGTGCATACAACTTGACTGAAACATCACCCACAAATGGGTGTGCAATATCAAGTTGAATAGTGGCCGTTTCCGCATTTCCTTGATAAGTCACATTAATCGGAAGTGCTAACTCTCCTTGTGCATGATCGGGAATGGCAAAAGGCCCTTGTAAATCATAGATGGCTTGTTGGGGCGAAGTCGGTTCGGTGGGTGACGTTCCTCCGTCATTACTCCCATCTGGACGTGCATAAATCGCCGCAATGTGTGGCGCGCTCAGGCCAATCGCTCGCACCGAGTTCGCGTAGTCAGTGACACCACATGCTTGACCTTTACACACTTTGCTTGGGTTAGAGAATGTGTAAGAACGGCTATGAATACCAAATAAGAAACCATAGGCCATGGTCGTCGCAAATTGGCCTTGAACCCCATAACCATACGCATCTTGCTCTGTACCATTTGAAAGATGGGGTTCGCCATTGTACTGTTCATGAGCATGGTTCAAGCCCAAATTGTGGCCTAATTCGTGAATAAACGTATCATCGCCACACTCATTCAAATAGCTATGACTGTACATTCTAGATTGCGCATAACGCGCACTATTGTTCCAATACGCGGCAGGGATTATCCATGCTAGACCACAGCTCAGCATGTAAGTACCATTGCCTTTATCTTCATAATCAGGAGAATTTTTAATATCTAGATTACGAAACAGCGCCACCATATCCGCGCCAACCTGCTTACGATATTGCTCAATATCGGCAAACGCCGGATCTTGTTTATTGCCGGGAGTAATCGCATCAAGCGCCTGCTCTTGCGATTTTTTCAGCCCTCTTTGCGTATCGTATTTTACTTCTTTCGTGCCAATTAAGTTGACTTTGATGTCCAGACCACTTTGACGCAGAATTTCATTTCCCACGTTAAATCGGTGCTGGATTTGAGCCACGTGATCTTGCTGAAACCACTCAGCCGTGCCGGGTGTATAAACACCTAGAATATCAATTTCAGTGGTTGCACTACTCGGTAACGCATGTGTTGCTAACACCACGGCTAATGCCAATGACGCTATTTTCATAGAAAACTCCTACATTATTTATTTTATTAACACACAAAGCCGTGCGTTTTAGGTATCAATGGCTGGTCGAGGTTTCGTCATAGCCATGATTCGGTGGTACTCGGTAAACCCATGCTTCACTGCCGTTGCCTTCAAGCTTCACTTGACCACTGGGATGACCAATAAAACCAAGTATTGCCGTTTTGCCGAAAGTGAATGTGGCCGGGTAAACTTCCCCGTCGAGTTCAAACTGCCCAGACCAAGTCCGGACGCCTTCATTCTGAATTTCTGATGAAGTGACTTGGATATTGACTGGCTGGTTATCAGGCATAGTGACCGTGACAGCATCGCCCGTTGCCAGAACTCGGAATTGTTCAATATTTTCGATTTCGATCGCTTTGATTTCCGTCACTGCATCACTTTTTGGCCTAATGGCTTGCAACGCTGGGCTTGGGTTGATGTCGTGCCATACTTCATCAACGGTTTGTGCCGCAAGCATGCGCTCTTCAGTGATAGGCTCTGAATTCAGAGCAGAACGAGCATCTCCAGCGCTCGATGCATCTTCTCGTGGTGGCTTCATCAGCTGACGCTCATCAGCAACTGTTGCGGCTTTAAAATCAGTATCCTTGTTATTATTCGGTGCTTTTGGAGCAGGCACTAATGTTAATGAACTATGGCTAATGTAATATTTACCAACAATGAGACCGAATATTACTAATAACAAAATGGTCATTATCTTAACTTTCAAACTTTATATCTCCGACAATTAGACGTGGCATATATATAGATACATAAGATGTATGAATACAATTAAATAACGTGATCTTAAGTCAATAAAGTTAAGGTTAAATATAATCAAACTTTATAGATTTGAATGATGATCTAATTTTCAAAAAAATGAATGCAATGCGCTAAATAAAATATCAAGCCAAAAGAAAAACAATAATCCGTAATTAATAAATTAGTTATTATTGTTTGATGGCAATAAACAGAGAAAATTAAAGAAGATGGTACTCTTGATAACGACGAGTCTTATGAAAAAGGCACTTAAAAGCGCAAAAATACAGTTTAGGCTGTCTATGACTAAACAACTTGAAGTTGCAGGTCGATATGGTAAGTGAGCACCCCATAGCAATAGCTAAAAATGTAGCCAACATCGCTGCAGCTTTCAATGGGAAGGAAAAAGCCTTCATTCTCGAAGCTCTTTAATCTATGGCTGAGCACTTTTCTGGAACTGTAAACCAACTAATTTGGTATTTTATCAAAACGTAATTCACTATTTATCCTAATGACCAAACAATAAGATATTTATCTATTCGGACATAAATCTGATTATTTCTTGACACTTATTCCATTATTTTAATATTTGCACTTTTTATAAACCATGGGAAAGAGAAAACAGATGATGGATGACATTGTAAAGAAAGATATAGCTAACGACCCAAAGGTAGCCCGTTTATTTTAGTAACCTTCTTCGTTTTTTAATTCATTATCTGCTCCTTTGAAAAGACACTACTATGAAATACAGGTCAATCCGAATGCTATTAGTGTCCGTATAAATGATAATATTGTGTATAACTAAACAACTTGAAGTGGCAGGTAGGTTGGAAAGTAAGTTTCCCCCATGAGTATAGATAAACGATTTGATGAAGTGAGCGAACGTAACCAACACCGCTGCAGCTTCAAGTAGGAAGGGGATATCAGACGATCAATCGGCATGATTCATCATAGATAGAAGGTCACAACATTCCCCGCGCTAAGAAAAGTACTATATAAATCTTGTTCAATTTTTTCGAACTTAATCATCAAACAGAGTGAGTTATCTCAGGTTACGAATCACTCTACACTGGCTCCAACAGCTAGGAAGCCGCTGAGCACCTACTACCTTTTAATGAATCTGAGGACACTTTAATGAAAGCACTATTGAAACAACTAACCACATCAACTTCTGGATTTTCTGCGCTTGCGCTTCGTTTCCCAATTGGCATCATTTTTATGGCGCACGGTGCGCAGAAACTCTTTGGCTGGTTTGGAGGATATGGATTAGAAGGCACAGGTCAATGGATGGCTTCAATTGGCTTAAACCCAGGTGTGCTGATGGCATTTTTAGCGGGTAGTGGTGAATTCTTTGGGGGCCTATTCATTTTACTTGGCTTACTAACTCGCCCTGCCGCCTTGCTTCTTTCTATTACGATGATCGTCGCAATCGCTTCTGTACACTTAGGTAACGGCTTATTCATGGCTAATAACGGTTATGAGTTTGGCCTTGCGCTGCTTGCAGCCAGTGTATCGTTGGTTTTCTCTGGTGCTGGCAAATTGGCACTTGATAACTGGTTAAATAAAAAGCTTGCATAATCTATGCCTAAGGCCAGCATACCGTTTCATTGAAGGAGGCCAAGCCTCCTTCAAACGTTAAGATTTTCAGTCGATAACATTCAACTTAGTATCACTTTCCTTCCTTTCTCTACTTGTGTTGCATGCCCTTCTTTTTATGCTACATAAAAGTGCCGTTGAGACCCTATTCATATAAAGCAACCTTAATGGGTAAATATGCAACCAAACGAGCTTAAAATTGAATGAAAACTAGCGAATTACCATTAGATGAGAATAGTGATATTTGTTAACACAAAAGACTCATGTGTTGCCAAATGATAAAAAATAAAAATTTAAAACCAAAAATAGGTTATTAAAACGTAAAGGATGGGCGATTTTAAGTGATAAAGATCACGGCAATTAACCGTTAACATTATTTTACTTTTTGATTTGCACTCAGCCCTGCTAACCTGCGGCACGCTTTGAAATGATGTCGAAGTGCATAAAATAAAGGAGTGTTCACAATGAATACCAAAAAACCGATGTCGCTTACCGGCCGTGTTATTTTAGGTATGGTAGCGGGTATTTTGACTGGCTTTGCCATTCGAGCCCTATTTGCTGAAAACGGATTTGTTGACGCGTATATCGTTAACGGCTTATTCGATGTTGGCGGAAAAATCTTTATCGCCAGCTTAAAAATGTTAGTTGTACCCCTCGTGTTTGTTTCTCTCGTTTGTGGTACGAGCTCACTGAAAGATCTCACCACACTTGGCCGCATGGGCGGTAAAACCCTAGCCTTTTACATCGCAACCACTGCGATTGCCATCACACTGGCACTGACAATGGGCACTGTGTTTCAACCGGGGTCCGGAGCCGATTTAACCGCAGCAAGCTCATTCCAATCTGCGCAAGCCCCTTCTTTGGGCCAAGTGTTTATTGATATGTTCCCGACCAACCCAATCAGCGCGATGGCAGAAGGTAAAACACTGCAGGTCATCGTCTTTGCAGTACTATTTGGCATAGCCATCAGTGCCGCGGGTAAACCGGGCGAGCGTATTGCGGGCGTTTTTAATGACTTGAACGAAGTTATTATGAAACTAGTCGCTTTGTTGATGAACCTTGCTCCATACGGCGTATTTTTCCTGATGGCGAAACTGTTCACCAGCCTTGGTTTAAGTGCCATTTTGAACCTCGCAGAATACTTCGTAGTACTGACGGTTACCCTGCTGCTACACGGTTTTGTCACCTATAGTTTGATGTTGAAAGGCTTTACTGGTTTAAGTCCAATCACCTTCTTCCGTAAAATGGAAGATGCCATTATGTTCGCTTTCTCTACAGCCTCTTCCAATGCGACTATACCCGTCACCATGGAAACGGCTAAAAACCGCTTAGGGGTTGATAACAAGATAGCTTCTTTCACCATTCCGCTAGGTGCGACCGTTAACATGGATGGCACAGCGATCATGCAAGGCGTTGCGACAGCATTTATTGCCCAAGCGTTCAATATCGACCTAACCATGGGTGACTACGTGATGGTCATCCTCACGGCAACACTAGCCTCTGTTGGTACAGCAGGCGTTCCGGGGGTTGGTCTTGTCATGCTAGCGATGGTGCTAAACCAAGTCGGCTTGCCACTAGAAGGTATTGCTTTGATTATGGGTGTTGACCGCTTATTAGATATGATCCGCACCGCAGTCAATATTACTGGTGATAGCTGTGTGACTCTTATTGTGGCGAAAACAGAAGGCGCGTTAGATGAAGCTCGCTTTAATGATCCACAAGCTGGCGTGAAAGAAGAAGAAGTCCATTTAGCAAAAGCTCAAGCCTAACTTTCTTCACTTCCACTCATCAAAATCAAACCCTGTCGCTATTGCTACAGGGTTTTTCTTTATTTGCTTTACAGGTCAAGAATAAGATTAAAAATCAAGCAGATCGGAGCTATCTCACACCGAACTATCTTCAATAGATCTAGAATTTTATCAACCTAACTTTCTAGGAGTGAACACAATGATACCTCGACGCACATGGCTTCTTTTGTTCTGCACTTTACTCTTTCCTTCAGTCGCTCTCGCTTCCTCTAACGATATCGATTCGTTAGATCTAACGCACTCAACGATTGGTTATGCCTCTTTAGTCATTTTTACTCTGGCATACACTTTGGTCATGATGGAGGAGTACCTTAAGCTACGAAAGTCTAAACCTGTGTTACTTGCAGCTGGTTTAATTTGGGCCATGATTGGTTATGTTTATCAGCAGTATGAATTAACCGAGATTGCCAAAAACGCGCTAGAGCATAATTTGCTGGAATACGCCGAATTATTGCTGTTTCTGTTAGTCGCGATGACCTACATCAGTGCAATGGAAGAGCGGCGATTATTTGATGCATTACAAGCGTGGATGGTGGGAAAAGGTTTTGATTTTCGTGCTCTTTTTTGGATCACGGGGCTGCTTGCATTTTTCATCTCGCCAATTGCCGATAACCTAACCACCGCGCTGTTGATGTGCGCTGTCGTACTAAAAGTGGCAGGAAACAACCCCCGTTTTATCAACATTGCTTGTATTAATATCGTCTTAGCGGCTAACGCCGGAGGCGCTTTTAGCCCTTTTGGAGACATCACCACCTTAATGGTTTGGCAAGCAGGCCATGTGCCATTTTCACAGTTCCTTTCTCTGTTTCTCCCCTCCGTGATCAACTACCTTGTTCCTGCATTGCTGATGTCATTTTTTCTGCCCAAGGAAAAGCCAACCACCCTGCATGAACATGTCGAGCTTAAACGTGGAGCCCGCCGTATTGTCGTACTTTTCATGTTAACCATTGCTACCGCCGTAGCATTCCATGCTGTGGTGCACTTTCCACCCGTTATAGGCATGATGATGGGGCTCGCTTACTTACAATTTTTTGGCTATTTCCTCAGGAAAACCTTACCTACTTCGCTGGCCAAAAAAACCGTAATTGCGATTGCAAATAATGACGAGGCCGCCCTAAAACGTATTGGCTCTGTGGTGCCATTCGATGTCTTTAAGCGAGTTTCACACGCCGAATGGGATACGCTACTGTTTTTCTACGGGGTGGTCATGTGCGTAGGAGGGCTAAGCTTACTGGGTTATTTAGGCTTGATCTCGGAAGTGATGTATAGCCAATGGAACCCCATATGGGCAAACGTGATGATTGGGTTTCTTTCGGCGATTGTCGATAACATTCCCGTCATGTTTGCAGTACTGACGATGGAACCCGATATGTCCACCGGAAACTGGTTGCTCGTCACATTAACAGCGGGCGTCGGCGGCAGTTTACTCTCGATTGGCTCAGCCGCTGGAGTGGCTCTGATGGGCGCTGCACACGGCAAATACACCTTTGTAGGCCATCTAAAATGGACACCGATTATTGCAACAGGCTACGCCGCAAGTATTGGTGTCCACTTACTACTCAATCACGCTTTGTTTTAACGAATTTGCTTCGCAATATAATGACACAGCGCCTCTGCCAGCTGGTGCGAGGCCAAGTTACGTGCCACCACTTCTGAAGCCAGCTTTCCACTATTTATCACGCCAATCCAATCGTCAATCATGGCGCTAAAGCCTTTACTGGCAAGCATTGGCGTCCAATCTTTTAAACTAAGGGCTTGCTCTTGCCCTTGATGCCAACGTTTTCCTTGTGTAAACGAATCAAACTCAAAACCTTCATTCACAAAGCTCGCGCTGACTCGCTCAGCGGTTATGCCGAACTGGCGATTCATTGAGGCATGCAGCAAACTTTCGCCGTGTTGCCATTGAACATCCAAGCGGGATAACTGACCTTGATGCTGCTGGTAGGTAATATAAGCATCATCCAATGTGGCTTTAGCATTCACGTTTACGCTGTCTAGCGGATGGATAAAATCATCAAAGATAAAGGTGCGCACATCACCGGGCAGATCATAGCGGTGCTTTTCCCAACGAAGCGAACGTAAGTCGTTTCTATTACCAGTTTGCACTGCATTTAGGTGTTGGTTATAGAGCGGAATATGACGGCGATTAAACCCCACATACAAAGGTTGACGATGCTTTTCTGCAAGCTCATACAACATTTCACAGGCGCTTGCACTGTCGGCTAGCGGCTTATCAACAAAGGTTGGAATTCCGTGTTCAAGGAAAAATTGGGCGATTTGAGGGTGAGCCGAGGTCGCCGCATGGATCATAACCGCATCAACGTTATAGCCAAGTAGCTCTCGATAATCCGTGCAATTCTCTGAAATGCGGTAACGCTGCGCTAGTTGCGTAACAAGAGCTGGATTACGAGTACAAAATACCAATTCTAAATCTGGGCGCTGTGTGATGACCGGAAGATACGCCTTTTGCGCGATATCACCTAGACCAATAATGCCAATTTTCATCATCAAATCTCTTTTCGTTAGATGAAGGTTAGGCTAACACAAGAAGATTAAAAAGGGAGGTGTAGAACTCAGTGAAAAGGCAATCCTTGCCTGTCTGGGATGAGGTTAAAATGGGCTCTCTTTGTTCAGCTCATTGCAAATTTCGACAATCGCCAATGAGAGCCCGGATTTGATGATTTGTTGCTGACGCTGAAGTTGAAGCTGGTAAAAATCCAGTTCAATGTCGCCATCCGGTTCCAATACTTCCAACTGCACCATGCCCATTTTGGCCACCAAATGGAGCTTTTTTATCGGCACCAAAATTTTCGGGTCGGTGAACTCGTATTCAGCACCATCACTGTTGAGTTGATTACGCAGTTTGATGATATCTTCAATATCGTGGTAAACATCATCAGGTAATACCCCAAGGCCAAACAGCAGTTTTAGCCTGACAGACAAGTTGCCGAGTGGTCCAGAATCTTGCAATAGAGGGCCAACTACTGATTGGACAGCGAAGTTATCTTTGCGAAAAATGCGTTGCATTAATGCATCAATCGCCTCATTGAACACTTCAACCGTCGTAATAAAGAATCCGCGCACCGAATGGGCACTATTCAGTCGTTCAATTATATCGCTTTCGTTAATTCTATCTGCCATACGCTGTACTAATTGTTGTTATAAAGGGAGGGCATTAGCGCCCCCCAAAGTATTTATGTGATTAAAGCTGTTTGTAGATCGCTTCGATTTGCTTAACCTGCTCGCTCTGCTCATCTAACCCTGTGTAATGGGCCAGTGTTTTACATACGCCATATTGGTTCAATGATGTTTGAAGCTCGACCGCTTGAGGATCGCTGTCGTTGGTATATTTAAGGGCCGCCGCAATCCCTTTCAATAGCGTTTTGTTTTCAACACCGTACTCGATTGTACCGAGTAATGGCTTGATTAATCTATCATTGGGGCCTAATTTTCGTATTGGCTGACGACCAACGCGATCCACTTCATCCACCAAATATGGGTTGGCAAAGCGGCTCAATATTTTTTCGATATAAGCGGCGTGCAATTCACGGTCAAAACCGTAACGACGAATGAGTACTTCACCGCTTTCATGCATGGCTTGCTTCACTTGCTGACGAATTGCAGGATCTTCAATCGCTTCACGAATCGTCTTATGACCACTCAAACAACCCAAATAGGCGGTAATGCAGTGCCCAGTATTTAGGGTGAAGAGTTTACGCTCAACAAAAGCCATCAGATTATTGGTTTTTTCCATCCCTTCAATGTTGGGGATCTCACCTTTAAATTGCTGTTCATCAACAATCCATTCGCTGAAACTTTCAACCGTCACGGCCAACGGGTCATCGTTCGCGGCTTCGACAGGTGGCACAATGCGATCCACCGCGGAATCGACAAAACCAATTAACTCATCGGTTTTAGCATGCAGCGATGGGTCTAGATATTTATACACTTCGCCTTTCAGGTGTGTTGTACCGCGAACCATGTTTTCACAAGCGATCACATTGAGTGGCTGCTCATTGCCCGCTTCAAATCTTTTGGTGATGCCTTTGGCGATCGTTTTCGCAATGATATCAAGCACTGCAGGGCCGACAGCTGTAGTAACTAAATCCGTTTTTACAATGCGATCAATCACATCATTACTGGCTGAATTCACCGCAGTGACATGAGTGACAGTATCAATTTTGCACTCAGAACCCACTACCTTTACTTTGTATTCTTGACGATGACTCAATTGATCGACCAAAGGTTCATTTACATCGGCAAAAGTCACTTCAATGTCTGCATCGGCCAATAATTTACCAATAAAACCACGACCAATGTTACCCGCGCCAAAATGTACTGCATTTTTCATAATCTTACCTACCAAAAACTTATCTAAAAGAGAAAAGAGCGCTTAATACTTCAATTGAGGTGAGGTCAGCAGTATAGGGGAACAGCCGACCTCGTTTTGCCTCAGGAGCAAAAGCGTTACGCTGCTTGGTTACCCGATAGGATGGCCAAGATATCGCTCACGTCTCTGGTTGAGGTGAGCTTCTCGATAGCATCAGGCTCATCGAGTGCGTTGGTAATGGTGGTAATAACTTGAATATGTTCATCATTTTTGGCGGCAATACCGATAACCAGTTTCGCTACGCCATCTTGGTCGTCCGTAAACTGCACACCAGCAGGATATTGGCAAATCACAATACCCGTTTTAATCACACGGTCTTTGGCGGCGACGGTGCCATGAGGAACGGCAATCGATTCTCCAAGATAAGTGGATACCATTTTCTCACGTTCAAACATGGCATCAACATACTCAGGCTCCGCATAGCCAAGCTCAACTAACTTATTGCCAGCGAAACGAATGGCTTCTTCTTTATTAGCGGCATTCAAACCTAAGTGAATGTTTTCTTTTTGGATTTGAAAAACGGACGTTTTTTGAATTTCAAAGCTGTCGTCATTCGCAGCGAGGATGGATACTTTAACCACATCGCTATCATTCGCCGCCTTAGGGCGTTGAGCTGCCAAAAGCTTAGTCACAAGCTGGTTGTACATTTCACTGTCTAAAAAGTTGCTCAGTGAAATATGCTGTGCACTGGGTGCATGTGTGCGTGCGCGGCCAGTCAGGTCTTTATGAGTAATCACGATTTCTGCGTTCTCCGGCAAACTATTGATGGCAAGGTTAGTGACGTGAATCGCTAAACCCGCATCTTTGATTTTTTTACGCAGCATGCTTGCGCCCATTGCGCTTGAACCCATACCCGCATCGCAAGCAACAATAATGCTTTTCACGTTGGCTAAATCAATATTGCTTTTTTGAGAAGCCGCCGTCACATTGCCCTTTGCGCTCGATTTCATCTCTTTCATTTGTGATGTGGCTTTTTCTAACGCCGCTTCATCACCTTCTTCCTCGGTGCTGCTCTGTGCTTTCATCAATAATGACGCAACGGTAAAGGACACACCTGCCGCACCAAATATTGAGCATAATACGCCAACAATCGATCCTTTCTGTGTCATCAGTAGCACTGCAAAGATAGAGCCAGGAGACGCTGGAGAAACAATACCTGCATTAAAGAGAGTCAAAATGAATACCCCTGTCATACCACCAGCAATCGCTGCAAGAATCAGACGTGGATTCATCAGTATGTATGGGAAATAAATCTCATGGATGCCGCCGAAGAAGTGAATGATGGAAGCGCCACCAGCTGTTTGACGTGCTGTACCTTTACCAAACACCATGTAAGCCAACAAAATACCGAGACCGGGGCCAGGGTTTGCTTCAATCAAGAAGAAGATTGACTGACCCATTTCACTGGCTTGTTGAATACCTAACGGTGAGAAAATACCGTGGTTAATCGCGTTGTTAAGGAACAAGATCTTCGCGGGTTCAACAAAAATAGAAGTCAGTGGTAAAAGGTGTGCTGAAACTAAGAAGTTTACGCCTGCCGCTAAACCACCAGAGAGCACTTTGACAAATGGCCCAATAAGGTAAAACGCCAAGATTGCGCCAAGCATACCAATAATGCCTGCCGAGAAGTTGTTTACCAACATCTCAAAACCGCTTTTTACTTTACCTTCAACACGTTGGTCAAAGGTTTTGATCGCCCAACCACCCATAGGACCAACCATCATGGCTCCCATGAACATGGGGATATCTGTTCCGACAATCACACCCATTGTGGTGATAGCACCGACAACAGCGCCACGTTCTCCACCAACCAATTTACCACCCGTGTAACCAATCAGCAGTGGTAATAAGTAAGTAATCATCGGCCCAACCATAGACGCTAACGTTTCATTCGGTAGCCAACCCGTTGGGATAAATAGTGCGGTTATAAAGCCCCACGCGATAAACGCGCCAATGTTTGGCATAACCATGTTAGATAAGAAGCGACCAAAATTTTGTATCTTGATCTTTGCATCTGGTGATATCATGTGGATTCCCCGTTCGATGTTCTGATGAATATTGTTGTTGTAACGGTTCTGCGAAAAACCGTTGATTGCTTAGTACACAATCAATTTACCACACAATTTCATTCTGGAGCTGACGACGGGTTTTTCGTGATCAGCCCCTCATAAATCCTAGCTTACAAATCATTTCTTCGTGATCATGGTCATTAAATTGACATGTAAATTTACAACAAAAAACAAAAATACAACTTGTCAACAATATTTAATCGATCAATATCATACTTTTTGAATTTTAACTTTTGATAAAAAAGAGATTCAAATCACAATTTCACTCTAATTATTAAAAATTAAAGAACCGAAAGTGATAAACATCACAATTACATCTTTATTTCACTAATCAAAATAAAGCCACCACTTCCATATTGTCTATTTTGTAACTTATATACACAAAACCATATTAATATTAGCTCATACATTAATATGGCTTTTTTTACTAACAACATCGGAGCTTCCTCTAAAAGCAGGCCAAGGATACGCTCCAATTCACAAACCGAACAATAAGAGGTGGGACGAGTATAGCCTTACAACGCAAAATGTTTTGACCCTGAGCATTCCCTGTTAGAATCGGCTGTACTGTTAACCATAGACGCTGTGAACGAATTCATGAAAGAAAGAGTGGTTGTTTCCGTTTCATCCATCCATGGGACGAAGCACTTTCATCTCGGTAAATGGTTCCGACATTTTTTAAAAGGTTTTGGCTATGTGCTGGTTGCCAGCATTCTCGCCACTGGCGGCGTTATCTATTACCTTCTTGATGAAGTTGATTTTGCTAAACTCAAGCAACAAGAGTTAGAGAGCCAGTCGATGTCACTGACTGAAGAAGTCACCTCTTTAAAGGAGCTAAAAAACAGCTTAGAGAATGACCTGCTCGAACGAGAAGAAAAGATGCAGGTTGTTTCAGACAGGCTCGGCGATCTTGAAAAAGTATTGGGTATGGATGAAAGCGGAGCGGAATTAGAATCACGTTTAGACACCGCCGCTATCACTTCTTCAGTTAGAATGGTGATGCTGACCCAAATACCCAGCGGTGCACCTGTGCATAATGCGAGAATTTCGTCAGGATACGGTGAGCGTATTCATCCTGTCACCGGCAACGTCAAAATTCACCGCGGGCAAGATTTTGCGGTTAACATAGGCACGCCAATTTATGCACCAGCCGATGGCGTTGCCGAAGTCACTCGCGCCAGTGATAAAGGGTCAGGCAATTTTTTACGCTTACAGCACTCTTATGGATTTACCAGCTCCTATTCTCATTTGCAAAAATTTGCCGTGAAAGGGGGCGATTTTGTACAGAAGGGCGACTTAATTGCTTATTCTGGAAACAGTGGGTTATCTTCTGGCCCACATTTGCACTATGAAATTCGATTTGTCGGCCGTTCATTAGATCCAAGACCTTTTGTTGATTGGGGCGTGAATGATTTTGAAACGATATTTAGTAAGGTAAGAGGTATCCGATGGGAATCTTTAGTAAACAAAGTCGAGCTAAGAGTCAGCACTCAGCTACAACTCTCATCGCAAAAGGCTGTTCCATTAGTGGGGAACTCAGGTTAGAAAGCGACATTCAAATTGACGGGTCGGTAGAAGGTCAATTGCACGTTGATAAAACCATCGTCATTAGTGAAACAGGCACGGTTAATGGTGAACTGTACGCAGGCCACATCATCATTAATGGCGAGTTCCAAGGCACATGTCACGCGACTAAAATTGAAATTTTAAGCAAAGGGAGCGTCACAGGGTCTATTTATAGCGACGACTTGAGCATTGAACAAGGTGGGCGCTTTAATGGAGTAACCTACCCTGCCCCGGAGAAACAAGTAGTTGAATTAAAAGAAGCGAAAATCGCTGCTGAAGGTTAATTCAACTACCGATTTCGTTCGCACTTCCCCATTTGATAGAAAGTCCCATTTGCTACAAAGTGTAAAAAGGCCTGCTGATGTTAGCAGGCCTTTTGTTTATGAATGTCCTTTCCCAGCAGGGAGAGACTTAGAAACCTTCGATATTTTTTGCTTCTAATTCCGCAAAGTATTTTACGGTTTTCACTTTTAGTTCTTGAGTCGATGGTTCATCACATACAATCACTGATTTCGCGTGAAGTTGTAGTGCGGAGACTGTCCACAAATGGTTGACGCTTCCTTCCACGGCCGCTTGCAAAGCCAGCGCCTTATTGTGGCCTGTTACCAAAATCATGATCTCTTCTGAATCTAGCAGTGTGCCTACACCAATCGTTAGCGCGTATTTAGGAACTTGGTTGATATCACCATCAAAGAATCGAGAGTTTGCAATGCGCGTATCTTCTGTCAGTGTCTTAATGCGAGTGCGCGACGAAAGTGAAGAAGCAGGCTCGTTAAACGCGATGTGCCCATCATTACCCACACCGCCCATAAATAGATTAATGCGGCCGTATGATTTAATTTTGTCTTCATAGCGCTTACATTCTGCATCAACATCTGGTGCGTTGCCATTCAGTAAGTTGATATTTTCTTCTTGAATATCAACATGATTGAAGAAATTGTTATACATAAATGAGCGGTATGACTCCGGATGATTTTCAGGAATACCAATGTATTCATCCATATTAAATGTCACGACATGCTTAAAGCTCACCTCGCCTGCTTTATGCATTTCAATCAGTGCATTATAAGTCGTCAATGGTGTACCACCAGTAGGTAAACCCAATACAAAAGGACGGTCTGCCGTTGGGTTGAATGCGTTGATACGTTTTACGATGTGTGCTGCTGCCCACTTGCCGACTTGTGCAGCCTGTTTTAACGGGATAAGTCTCATGATTGGCCCCTAGTTATTGGAATATTATGGTGTAATAGAACATTAATTCGCATTATAAAATAAGTATTAGGTAACTGCCATTGTTTTAGGTCAAATTTTCGTTCTTTCTTCAAATCTCAACCAGAAATGCGCTTAAATTTGTAGCAATTTCTACAGGTACGCTTAACTAATACGGCACATGCTATAACCAAATGAGATAAAAATTCATCTATAAAATTAAGTAAAGTTTGAGTCGCTATCACTCCACTATCTGGCGAAGCGTGCATTCATTACCCATACTTGGAGTAACAAGCAAGAAAGGAGCAAATGCCATGAAAAACGAACTTGAACCCGCGAAAATTCTCCATGCTTATGAAACAGTAATGGCGCATGGTACACCGACTGAATTCGGGAAAATCTATGAAGGTATCGAAGCTTTTTCAGACTATGACGGCTATAACATTTACATGCGAGGAAATGGTGTGGAGCTAAAAGTTGGCTTCCACAATACCTACCATCTCGATTATGACCAAGAGCATCTACGCGACAGCTTTTTGAAAAAAGTAGCCATTTTGGCTAAGTAGCGGTGTTGACTCAGCTCATGGATTGGCTAAGCGCGACCACATGAGCGGAGTGGCGATAATGCAAAGCCCGAGTGAGTCATCAATACTAGGACTTTGAGCGAAAGCACTTTTCTCATCTTGATTGAGTCACACTCTTTTGCACAGAGATCTCTTATATGAAAGGCGATGCGAGCAAGTTTGTCAGCCTTATTGAGACAATAAGGCTGAAGAAATAAATGAGAAAGCTGACCAAATTACGGCTTAAGATCCTGCATTAGAGATACAGATTAATCTTCTTCCGTTAAGCTGACTTCTTCATCATTATAATCGTCACCACTTTCCGGTTTATTGCGACCGTTCAACGTATGGAAACGCTTACGACCACGAGCAAGTTGAGTGTATTTCAACCAGACACGCTCTAACTTAGATTTCGCTTTACCTGGGTTTTCAATCGCCTTAACAAAATGAGCTTCTTCGGCATTCTCTGGCGTGAGTTCACCAGATTCAAGACCAAGCATGGTACCACCATAAATGGTGAGAAGTTCTTCTTCTGCAAGAGTAAAATCACCAGACTTAGCAAAGCCTCGTGGAAACTTTGTATTGTCGTAAAAACGTTTTTTTCCGTGACGGAATTCAGTCTCAGACATATCAACCTCATGTGAATGGCGCTACTACCATGTAGCGATAGATCACGCGAAAATTAGGCGTAAATCTCCGAAAAGAAAAACAAAAATTTTTTATCGTCATAATTGCACTTCCTTGTTAATCTGACGGGGTAATTTCAGAGGATTTAATATGGATGTAAAAGTTTTTCGCACTTTTCTCGAACTCGCCAAAGTACGTCATTTTGGGCGAGCAGCTGAAAACCTTTATTTGACCCAAGCCGCCGTCAGCGCACGCATCAAGCAATTAGAAAATTATTTTGATGCTCAGCTGTTTACGCGTGATCGCAACAACATAAAGCTCACATCGGCAGGAGAACGACTCGTTGGCTATGCCGAAGTGATGGTGGCAACCTTGCAACAAGCCAAGTTTGAGCTCTCTTTGGAAAATGGCCGAGCTTTACAGCTGACATTAGGGGGAACGCCCAACGTTTGGGATGCTCATCTACAAAACTGTTTAAGCGTTGTGACTGATGCTTTTAGCGGTTATGGCTTTATGGCGGAAGTTATGGGGCGCGAGCAGCTCAACCGCAGCCTACTGGAGCGTACCTTAGATATGGCGTTTGCCTTTGACCCAATTAAAGCCGAAGAGCTAAACTGCAAAAAAGTCGCAGATTTAGTACTGGTGTTGGTTTCGACGCGTCCTGACACACTGGAAACCGCCTTTGATAATAAATACGTGTACGTCGATTGGGGAAGCCGTTTCGCCTCAGAGCATGCTGAGCGACATCCGAAGACGCCGACCCCCTATTTGCGCACCTCGACCGCTCGTATCGCACTTGATTTCATTTTAGAAAAAGGGGGAAGCGCTTACCTTCCTACCTCACTTGTTGAACCTTTTATCCACTCTGGCCAATTGTATCGAATTGACAATGTGGAAGATTGGCAGCGTCCCATCTTCCTCAGCTACCGAAAAAACAGCTCATCGATAGAAGCCATTATGCAAGTGGAAAAGTTAGTCAAAAACATCAACCCTAGTAGTGCTTACTCATTACAACAAGCAGGCGAGGTCATTCTCGACTGACCCAACAAATTCATAACGTTGTAGCGGGTATTGAATACAGCGTTATGAATATCCTTTTTCAAGAGAAGCCGCAGGAAAATCCATCCAGTTCCGAAAATGGCTAGTATCGACAGAATTCATGCATACACTTAGCTTATAAAAACTGCATAAGGCTCGTTATACCAAATGACACCATGGATGGAACTCGATAAAGAACAATGCCAACAGGCTCGCACTAGCCGTGATCCGCGATTTGATGGACGATTTTTCGTTGCCGTCAAAACAACCAACATCTTTTGTCGCCCAATATGTCCGGCAACCCTGCCAAAAGAAAAGAATGTTGAATACTTCGCCAACTCCGCACTGGCTCTACAAGCGGGTTATCGGCCATGCCTGCGTTGCCGTCCAGACAGTGCACCTCATTCTTGGGCATGGAAAGGAGTTGAAACCACCTTTTTGCGTGCAATCAAGCTTATTGAGCAAGGTGAATTACAATCGAGCAATCTGGCTCAATTTGCCGAACGTTTGGGGATCAGTGACCGCTATCTACGACAACTGTTTCAAACTCATTTAGGAGTGTCACCGAAACAATATGCTCAGTACCATCAGTTGATGTTTGCTAAGCAGTTGTTGCATTCCAGTGCTCTGTCCATTACCGATATAGGATTCGCTTGTGGGTTCAACAGTACCCGCCGCTTTAACGATGCGTTTATCAAAACGTTGAAACTGACCCCCAGCCAAGTGCGGCAATCTAAAACTGCATTGATGACAAAAAACCTATTAACACTCTCTTTTCGCGGCCCTTTCGATTGGCAACATATGCTAGATTTCTATCGATTACGTGCAGTAAACGCCATTGAACAGGTCAGTAACAATCATTATCAACGCACCTTCAACATACACAATACGACTGGCTGGTTTCGTGCCAGCTTAACCTCTGAGACCCATTTAGAGGTTGAATTCGAGTTGCAAGACATCACCAAACTGCGTTACTTGGTGGCAAAACTACGCCGCCTATTTGACCTCGAAGCCGACATCAGCCACATCGAGGCCTATTTGGAAGACTGCGCTCCGGGTTTAGTCACTCGTTCAGGAATCCGCATTCCCGGCGTTTGGAATTGTTGGGAGGCGGGAGTCAGAGCTATTTTAGGTCAACAAGTTTCGATAAAAGCAGCCATTCGCCAGCTCAACCTGTTAGTCGATGCGGTAAACCCAGCTCAAAATACGAGCAGTTACTTTCCAAGCCCGGAACAAATCGCACAGCTTGACTTGCACTTTTTAAAGATGCCACACAGCCGAAAAGAGACCTTAACACGCTTTGCTCAATTCATGTACCAACACCCTGAAGCCGATGTGGATGCTTGGCTTTCACTAAAAGGTATTGGGCCGTGGACCGTAAACTACGCTAGGTTAAGAGGTCAGTCCGATTCAGATTGCTTTCTAGACACTGATTTGGTGGTTAAGAAGGCCTTAAGCCATTTTCCTGAGCTGAACGCAGACAAGGTTTCACCTTGGGGAAGTTACGCCACCTTTCACTGTTGGAATTACTAATATGAATAGCTTCACCCACTATCACAGCCCCTTAGGAATCATGACATTGCAAGCCTGCGAGCAAGGTTTATTGGGGGCTTGGTTTGAAACCGAAACCACCATGCCAACAGAGTTAGGGGTAAAATCCGAATACTGCACTATACTCATCAATACTATCAAACAGTTAGATGAGTACTTTTCCGGAAAACGGACTATATTTACTTTACCTTTAGCGGCAAAAGGCACCGAGTTCCAACAATCTGTGTGGCAAGCATTATGCAAGATACCTTATGGCGAAACTTGGAACTACCAACAGATTGCAGAGGCGATCGGTAACCCCAAAGCCGTAAGGGCTGTCGGCTTGGCCAATGGTAGAAATCCAATTTCGATCATCGTTCCTTGCCATAGAGTGATCGGAAAAAGTGGTAAACTCACTGGCTATGCGGGGGGCTTAAACCGTAAAGCGAGCTTATTAGAACTTGAGCGAACAACAACAGAGGTTGCAGCAACATGATAAGATCTACGGCAAAATCAATCAGTATTCTCGTCCTTACAGCCACTTTGCAAGGCTGTTTTCAAGATGACCTTGAACGTTGGTTAAACCGTGAAACTTATGAGTTCAAAGGGACTTATGACAACCAGTTCAATGATGACTTATTAATTTTCGAAGAGGGTATTGTACGTGCTGAATCTAAAACTCAGCACTGGTCTCGCGCTTACAGCGTGGATGGTAATCAACTGACGATCCAGCTACGCAATAACTCGAAAGAAAAACGAGAAGATATCGTGCTTGTGATCCATGGCAAAGGAGAAGTGCTCACATGCAGTGTCTGCGCCATGTATAAATTGAGTAACGTATGGGTAAAAACAGGCAATGTTGAAGCCAAACCGTCTGGAGTAGAAAACGCGAGCCAATAACTCGCGTTAATATTGTTACCAAGTACGCTCACCCATATTCACTTGCGCACTTAATTCAAGGTCCTCTTTACCTGGAAGCGCTGGATAAGCTGCGACCATTTTAGATACCACTTGTGCCGAGTCTTTCGAGGTTGAAATAGCCTGTTCGAATTTCGCCAAGTAGGTTTTAGTAAATTTTACGGCTTCGACACCCTGCGGTATATCAGCAAAATAATGTCCAGGAATGACTTTCTTTGGCTTAAGCATCTGCATTTTCTCTAAAGCTTGAACCCACTCACCACGCGCTTTCGGGGTTTGGCTATCAGCCGTCCAAACATGCATACCAGAGACAACCGCTACACCACCGACAATCGTTTTCTCAGAAGGCACCCATAAGTAAGCTTGGTGTGTATTAAGCTCTTTCACTTCGATCTTCTCACCTTCTAATGAAAACTCGCTGTGGTCAAAAATCTTAGGGACAATAATTTTATTTGGCGCACTCTCTCCTAGTATCGGGCCCCAAAACTGTAGCTTAGCGTCTTTCGTCGACTTGATATGCTCAACAATCGCTTGGCTTGCTAAAACATCAACGTTAGGAAACGCCGAAACCAACGGTTCCAGACCAAAATAATAATCAGGATCACCAGCGCTAATATAGATGGCCTTAAGTTCTTTACCTGACTGCTTAATCATGTCTACTAAAGCTTGGCCATCTTTTGTACCAAACTGAGCATCAATTAAAATCGCTTGTTTCTCACCACTGATCAGTGTTGAGCTAACTGGAAAGACTCCATTTTCCCCTGGGTTGTACGTTTGAAACGTCAATGCGGCTAAGCTTGAGAAAGAAGTGCTTGCTAGCAAAAAACCCGTTATCAACGGTTTTGAAATTGTCATTGTGTTTACCTTTCATTCATTGTTCGAAGTAATAACATCTTATTGTTTTTTATTTAGAACAAATAGATCCAATAATGAACTTCACTGATTCAATTTAAGATACTAATAAAAGCATTATTCACTCAAACCACTCCGTTTTTTAAAAACGATCTCATGCTCTCACACTGTCATTTATTAAAAATTCAAGTAAGGTAGGGATATCAATCTGTTGGATCGATTTCAAGAGAGATAGGAGAGAACGATGGTAGAAAAACATTCAACCTCGGCACTGGCTAAATTGCGTAATACAGACGCTAAACAACTATTCAGTAACCTCCAAAAAGCAGGGTACATTAACCGCTTCGACAACAAGTGGGTATTAACAGAACTGGGAGCAAAATTTGGCGGCGAATACGCCCAGCACACGCAATATGGCCAATTTATTGTCTGGCCGGAAAACTTGCTCGTCGACACACAAGCCACCAGCGGGAAAACGTTAAGTGCCACTCAGCTTGGCAATCATTTCAGGCTCAACCCAAAAAAAATAAATCAGCTATTGAGTGAGTTAGGCTGGATATCTAAAACAGAAAAAGGCTGGCAAGTAACGGAGGCTGGGCTCAGAGCTGGCGCCCAGCAACGTGAAGACAAAGCTTCTGAGCAATTATTTGTTGTTTGGCATGATACGGTGACTCGCCATAAACGTCTGAAACAATCCATTGTCGAATTTTTAGGGCAAGAGGCTCACAGCCAATCGACCGATAAATCATTGTCCCACTTTCGCCAAAAATTTGAGGCAAAACATCGCACCTTAGATGGCCACTATGTTCGCTCAACCGGCGAATTATTGATCGATAATTGGCTCTATTTGGCGGGCGTCGTCCACGCTTATGAGCGTCAGTTGCCGATAGAAACTGATGTGATGTGTGATTTTTATCTGCCAACAGGGAAAGTCTATTTACAATATTGGGGTTCAGATAGTGGCGCAACCGACGAAAAAACGCGCTTACAAACTCAAGCGATTTACCACGATCACGGCTTTGCTCTGATTAATATTCATCCGCAAGACATTGCGCATTTAGATGACATTCTGCCTAGAAAACTGCGAGAGTTTGGGATTAAAGCGTATTAATCGCGTTGGCAAGATGCCCCCTTCCCCTCGTCACTGAGAGAGCAACACGAGAGAAAAGGAGCAAAAAACAAAACCTATATTAACGATAAGAAGAATAGCGAGCTCTCGCCGCCTCTTCTTTCGGGACGATGGTTTTACCAATCGGAGCCAAAGAAATAACCGCGAGTTTCAAATGCTGTAGTGCGAAAGGGATGCCAATGATGGTAATAAAACACGCCACCGCCGATAAAATATGACCAACGGCTAACCAAAAACCAGCGAAAACAAACCAAATCACATTGCCGATTAAGCCAAATGGGCTGGTACCAATATCTTGCTGATTGGTCAATTCATCACGGGAAATCGCCTCTTGTCCAAAAGGAAAAAACGAAAAGTTACCGATAACAAAGCAAGCACGCCCCCATGGAATGCCAATAATGCTGATAAAGGCAAGGAGACCAAAAAACCACCAAGCGAGCCCCATAAACACTCCGCCCAGTAAAAACCAAATAATATTGCCGATTGTTCTCATCACTACTACTCCGTACAAAATAGATCCATAAACCCTTTCAGTATCATTGCATGACCTGAACGGAAGATTAACGCTAGGATAAACCATGCCATACCGCCGTAACGCCGCTTATCGTACAAAGCAGCAACGCAGCGAAACGGATGTTATCTTTGGGCAGTGATTGCGTGGTCATCATCGCCAACTTATAGCCCAACCAAGCTGAGGGGATAAGCGGAATCGTTATCCATAAATGATGCAACGTCAGAAAACCTGCCGGTATTTGAATGATCAAAGAGATGATCGAGCTAAACACAAAAAATGCCGAAAGATTACCACGCAACTGATTCGCTTCTTGATGCTGTAGGATCAACGCCATCGGCGGCCCACCAATCGCGGAACTGGTGCCAAAGAAACCGGAGAAAAAACCCGCAATACCCATTTTTATCGGGGTAGGTTCGATGCGATACGGCAATAAACTAACAGCCACGGCAAATAACACCAATAAACCAAGCCATAACGCCAGTACATCCGTCGAGACTAAAACCAGAAGGATACCGCCCGCAATTGAACCGGGAACGCGACCAATCAGCGCCATTTTTAAACCGCCGAGCTCAATGTTCGAGCGATGCTTTAAGGCGTTCAAGATAGAAATAAACAGCGCCACGATACAAATGGGGGCAGGAACGTAATCGGCGGAGATCAAGAACAGCAAGGGCGCTGCGACGATCGCTAAACCAAAACCAATCGCCGTTTGCACAAATGAACCCAAGAAAATAAGAAACATGGCGATAAGCGCCGTACTACTGAACATTTCCATTAAAATGCCTATAAGCGAAACAAAGAAAAGTAATGCCCATAGAGAGCATTACTTCGTTCACGTTATCAGCAATTTTCGATCAAGAGAATAGCCAAATGGATCTATCGGTCTGGTATCAGTAAGCAACACCAATACGTTGACGAGGGTGAGCGGCACTTTCTAACTCATCGATCATCGCGAGGGCATAATCACTGACTGAGATTTTGCTGTTGCCTTCAGCATCAGACAATAGAGTGTCACCACCCACACGGTAAGCACCTTGCTTCTCACCCGGAAAAATCTCAGCGGCCGGGCTAACAAATGTCCAATTAACCTTGCTTGTACTCGCACGGAAGAGATCCAACGCTTCGCCTTGCGCTAATGCTTCCCCTTTGTACTCTTCAGGGAAACCTTCTACGGTCACCAATTTGATACCGGGAGCGACTTCCAATGAACCCGCACCACCAACCCACAGTAGGCGCTCCACACCCACTTGCGGTAGATCCGACAGCAGTTTTTGCGCCGTAGCCGCAACAATATCGTGGTTGCCAGCTGCACGTCCGCCGATAGAAGCGATCACGACATCAACACCAGCTAACGCAGCGCTAATTTTTGACAAAGGCTGTTGTAAATCAAATTGTTGAACGCTAACACCTTCAGCATCAACTTTACTTGAATCACGCACTAACGCGATCACCTCGTGGCCCCGTGCTTTTGCTTCATTGACAATGTGACTACCAATCCAACCTGATGCGCCTAATACTGCAATTTTCATAATTTATTTCCTCATTCGGTTTCTGTTTCTCGACAACAATTGTAGTCTAGTAGTTAAACGAAGGAGGAAAAACACCCAAAAATGATGTAGATTGTATCAATATTCGTATCTAATAAAGGCCTACCATGGACAGACTAACCGCCATGCGCAGTTTTATCGAAGTGGCAAATACTGCCAGTTTTACCAAAGCCGCAGACAACTTGAGCTTAAGTCGATTACAAGTGTCACGTCATGTCCAAGAAGTTGAGGATTGGTTAAAGCAGAGGTTACTGCACCGCACGACACGCAAAGTCAGCCTAACCACCGCCGGTGAAGAGGCTTTAATCCGTTGCGAACAAATTTTGCACCAAACTGCCGAACTTGAAACACGGGCGTTGGAACAGTCACAACTCTTAAACGGTACCATTCGCATTGCCGCGCCGATAGGCCTTGCTCAAAACATGCTATTGGCCGTTGTTGAAGACTTCACGCAACGACACCCCAATGTGTTAATTGACATTGTCGCTTCAGATCGCCTTTCACAACTGGTCGATGAACGCGTGGATATTGCCCTGCGTTTTACCCAACAGCCGGATGATACGCTCATCGCTCGCCGTTTAATGAGCGTCGGCACCGTCATATGCGCTTCCCCTAGCTATCTCAACCAACACCCTCCTATCAATACACCCAATGACTTAACCCAGCACAACTGCTTTGTGCACATGAGTAATAACAAGTGGGATGTGGTTAAAGACAATGAACAGCTCTCTGTCACCGTGAATGGCAACATCCGCGCTAATGATATGGAAATTTTATGCCGTGCTGCCCTACATCACAAAGGCATCGTACGGCTACCATGCGATCTTGCAAATGTCTTTATCGCCTCAGGAACACTAGTACGCGTTTTGCCAGAGTTTCACAGCCCAAGCAGCGCACTATGGGCTGTGTATCTTTCTCGTAGCTATCAAACCCCATTGGTTCGCCAATTCATTGATTTCATCGCTCAAAGCTGGAAAAACGATCTCATCGCTTAGCGTTAAGTCATTCTAGCTAATAATTTAATCAATATTATTAGCTAGATTAAACATAGTGTTAATGCCAAAAATGAAATTATCTATAATTAATATTGTAGATGACCTCATTTATCTCACAGACATACTACCTACCTATTAAAAAGTTAAGTGAAAATAAAAATATATTTTTACTTACACTAAAACAATCAACAATAAATGTTGATAAGTTACTTAATACTATTAGTAAAAATAACCAGCATTGTTGAAATCATCATTTAACCCTGAAATAAAAATTTCATCAAGTAAATGAGCATTTATTATCCCTTTCAATATCTCACGAAAAAACATGATTAAGCTAGAAAATTAAGCGCTTAATAAATAACAAAAATGAAATTAAACTTAAGATCTATCCATGAATATCATTATAAAATTATTTTATGTACATACTGATATGTACATATTAGTTATGCAACCTTGATTAACTGAAATCACTAACTATATTTATCCACATAAAGATTATAAACATGTAAATATCAACACTAATATCAATAAGATTTAATAGATATAACCCAAAAAACCATTCGAAATGGTTAAATCAGTACAGTGATATTCTGTGGATCCATAAATAAACGTCAGTAGGTATTGAATGAAAAAAATAGAAATACTTATCGTGGTTGATTGTGCCGGAGCATTAGCAACCACGAGCTTAATGGATAACGTTTACTTAATTGATAGTAACCAATGGCTTGGTTCTTGGGATGAAGGAACGTGCCAACTCCACACGGTATCTCAAGATGGTCAGTTTATTTGCTGGCGTAGCTGCGCCATTTCGCCAGATGACGAAGTCAATATAACGGGATTCTCTGGTGACATGATTGATCAAAACGCTTGCTTACCAAGCCCTGTTAATGACGCGTGGGAAGGCAGAGTTCAGACTCGCGGGGATACTGGGCGTTATCTATATACCATTTCTCTTTCAATAAACGGAATAACAATGAATTTTTCACCTTATCTCGAAGTTCAATAACTCCATCTAAATAAGGAACATTGTATGAAAAAAGTAGAAATACTCATGGTCGTAGATGCAGCAGCAGCGCTGGCAAGTCGAGATCTGCAAAGTAACATTTATCTCATTGATACAAATAAATATATGGGCTCGGGTAATGAAGGCCAAGCTGAGTTAAAAACAGCCTGTAAAGACGGTCAATTATTATGCTGGCGAGTTGTCGCTATTTCACCAGACAATGAAGTTGATATTGTCGAGTTTAATGGGCAAATGATAAATGACAGAGTTTGTATACCCACTAAGCAAGGACTAAGCGGTGATGAATTCTGGGAAGGCCGAGTTGAAGCGCAAGGACAAGCCAGCACACAACAATACAATGCGACCTTGTCTATTGATGGTGCAAGATTAACGTTTGATCCTTTCCTCGTTATTTCACTGTAGAGGGCGAACTCATGTTAAGCCCAAATGTTGATACCGCATTAAATATGCTGACCGACGTATATACTGATTTTTTAGGTATTAGTAACTACGATGCAACCTGCAACTCTCTCTTTATTGGCCATGTAGCAAAAGATCCAAACTGGCTCGTAGAAGTTCGAAGCAGGACTGAGATCTTAAGAGCGGTAATGAATGAGTTTATGCAGCAAAAGCCTAAAATTTTTGCGCAAATTATTACATCGTTTATTAATTATCAGACCACGTTCGATGCCTGCGCACAAAACAGTAAGGCGATAACAAGTACGAAGCAATGGATTGAATGCTTACAATTATTGCAAAAAACGTTAAAGCAAAATATCACGTTAACAAATGAAGCTCAGCAAGTTTTCACGAAATCTTACAGCCAAGCGAAAAATGCAGAGGAGCTGCTCGCATCCAGCATTCAAGATGGCTGGAATGAACTTGCGAGCGAAGAACAAGCAATGGTACGCATTGCAACAGAGATAGGCTCTCTATCGCAATCCATTGCCAGTTTAGGAGCCAATGTTACGGCGGCCCAATTAAGAGCAGGAAAAGCTTACATACAAAGTATGGTCACTATTTCCTACGGTGTCGTAATGGGAGCAACGACGTCTGTACCATTCCTTTCCTTTGCTGGTGCGCTATTCACGGTTGGTTACAGTGCATACAGCACAATATCGAGCGCGAAAGAGGTACAACAAGATTTAGACAAACTCACTCAATTACAAACACTAGCCAGTGAAGAAGCACAAGCGGCTGCCATTACTAAAGCCATTATTCAAACCCTCAGCAACATGAGCGAAGAATTCCTAAAGATTGATGATAGCTTGCCAGCACTTTCATTGTTATGGCAAGACGAATTAGACAAGGTAAACGAACTGATCAACGCCTTACAAAGCGGTTCAGACCCAGCCCTATTGACTGATTTGCAAACTATCAAGATTGCTTCAGCCTCATGGAAAACCATTTCAGAATTTGTGCAACTCATTAGTTTACCGCCAAACGTTGGAAAACCCGTTTTAGTCAACACACTAAATAACACCATTCAAGAACAGTAAAGGAGATACACAATGTCACAACAAGTTACTCAGTTGAACCCAACACAGCAAACCACTCAATCTGCATTTTTGGCAACCACAGTCATCACAGCGCAGTGCCATGCCATTTTAAACACACAATTTACGCCACCTACGGTAAAACCAGATTGGTTTGATGACCTGAGTAAAAAATTAGACTCAGCCAAATTGGTTGCTAAGCAATGGATTGACCATTTGGGACCACAAGTATCAGCATCGATTCCCTCCAGCGTAATTAATTTTGACGCCACTTTCCAAGCATCAATCGATGCCATTCATGAGTTATATAAAGCGGATCCAACAGCAAGTGGCAAAGACAATACGACGGTTCAGCAAGCTTCACAGATTATGACCGCCCTATCTTCTCAAGTCAGCGGTATCGAAGCCACAGTCAAAGGGATGAATAAGGAACTCTCTGATTGGGGGGTGAAAATGCAAGCAGCACATGATGACTTAGTCAATGGTGCGACCAATATTCAAAAAACAATTATCGATTTACAAACAGATATTGAAAGTATGAATAACGCAATAGACAACAATCGTGCAGCCATTGAGAAACTGAATAAAGATCTAGTCTATGCACAAGTTGCGGTTGGTGTTGGCATCTTTATGCTCGTCGCAGGCGTTGCGCTTACCATCGCAACCGCTGGTACCGCAGCTGTAGTCTCCGGCGGTATCGCAGCCGTTGGCGCGGCATCGATTATTGCTGGTGGTGTTACGTGGGGCGTATTACAAAATCAAATTGATGATGACTACGACAGCATCGCGCAAGAACAAAAGCAAAAAGCTGAAGATCAACAACAGATTATCGCTTTACAGGGGCTTTCCAATGCCAGTAGCGCCGTCGTTTCAGCGATTGAAACATCGACATCAGTATTATCTGATTTTGAAACGACGTGGACTGTCTTTGGTAACGAGTTAGATGATGTAGTAACCAAGCTTAATAATGGTGCATCCATGCAGAGCATTATTATGGAAAAAGTGATGTCTGACGCAGCGAAAAACGAATGGGATGATGCGGTTGAACTTGCTAAACAGCTAGCTAGCGCAAAAATAGCTATCGAAACGAAAGAGTTAGCACCTGCAGTAAAACAAGCAGCTTAAACATTACTAAGGGGGGTTACGCCCCCTTTTATTCTTTTTCGAGGACCATCATGAATCAATCAGCCAGCGAGCAACTTCAAACCGACATTCCTGCATCTATTAGCGCTATGGTGTTACTAAATTCTGCATGCCAAGGCGTTGTTGAAACTTATATTGATCAAGGCAATGCAGAACATTGGTATGCTCAGGTAGAACAAAATTTAAATGCGGTGCAAAAACTGGTACGGCAATGGCGTTTGAGTGGTAATTTATATTTTTCAAATGACATTATGGACAGTGTTCTTTCCATTGCGAATACATTCAAAGATTCTAATGTTCAAATTTTAACGTTATTCAAAGCACTAGAAACCCGTTTTGACACCGCTCAACTAAAGCAGCTAACTTCATTAATCTTAACATTACAAAATCCGATTCAAAGTCTTACATCAAATATAAAACGTTATGATGAGGGATTGAATTCTTGGGCTCGCCAAGTGGAAGATGCTCATAACACATTGCAACAAACTATTGCACAGATCCAGCAAGAAGAAGTTTCCATCCAAGCAGAAATTATCGCCACTAACGCCCAAATTGATCTAATGAAACAGCAGATAGCAGCATTTAAAACCGCCATTGCGAATGCTCAATCGCAGCGTAAGAAAGGGATATTTGAAACGATTTTTGGCGTGGTGCTTGCTCCGTTTACACTGGGAGGTTCTTTGATATTGGCAGGGTTTGGTGTTAGCTCTATTGTAGAAGCACAAAGTGAAATATCTAGCCTGCAAAGCGATATCCAATCATCTTTAAATACCATCAACCACGATCAACAAACGCTCTCTCAAGATCAACAACAAATCGCGTCTCTCAATGCCCTATTGCTAAGTGTCGATCAAGTTAACAACGATTGTGCGGCGATCAGCCGATCCTTAGATACACTACAAACCACGGTGCTCAGTTTATACAATGAAACCAACAACGTCGTTTCTAACCTTACCAAAGCACAAGATTCACAAGCGGTCATTCTGGAGCAAGTTTGGTACCAATCAGCTTACAATGAGTGGCAAGATATTCTGGAGGTAGCATCAACGCTCAATAATGCACAACCTCAAATAACAAAAGCTCAAATCAAGTAATTGATTTGGCTCCAGTGACGGAGCCAATGGCTGATTTAATTGAGCAAGTTATAAAGCAATGCCGATACCGCCAATAACCCTATCGCCATGACAAAGGGTGTACTCATCTGCTGTTGATACTTCGCCAGCGATGGCACTTTGAATACAGCAATCATCGGCATAATAAACAGAATCATAGCGATCACGGGGCCTGAAAACGCTTCCATCATTCCCAGAATGCTGGGGTTGAGTATCGCGACAATCCAAATCGTGACAAACAAAATCGCAATGGTGAGTCGCCCAGCAAGACGCAATGACAGGCCAAAGTTTTTACACAACAGCCCAGTCAGGCTTTCTCGCGCACCAAGGAAATGCCCTAAAAAGGAAGAGGTAATGGCAATAAACGCCACTAAAGGGCCTAGAGTAGCGATGAAGGGATTATCTGTGACATTGGCAAGGTAAGTCAGCACTGAAATATTTTGCACTTTTGCTTCTTGCAATGCTTCTGGTGATAAAGCCAATACGCAAGAAAACACGAACAGCAAGACAAACAGAATTAATACAAGGCTGGTGTAACGCAGAATCTGCTCTGATTTTTTATCCGCTAGCGCGCCATAATGACGACGTTGAACATTGGCAAAACTTGAGATCGCCGCTGCATGGCTAAAAGAAAACACCACGACAGGAATGGCTAGCCACACTGTGTGTAAGAAATCACTCGTTTGCGGCAATGCTAATGACGGCACTGACCAATACGGGATCAAATAGAGCGAGAGACATAATAAAATAGCCGCCAATGGATAAACCATAACAGCAAAAGCGCGCAACATGATCTTCTCGCCACCCAGCATAATGGCAATTAACGCAAAGACTAAGCCACCAGAAAGTAGCACCCGAGGGGGAGCGACCATCTGCGCTTGATTAACCAAAAAGCTATCAACCGTGTTAGTTAGACCTACACCGTAAATCAGTAAGATTGGGAAAATAGAGAGGAAATACAGCAAAGAGATCAAGCGACCAGCCCTTTGGCCAAAGTGTTCTTCAACAACGTCGGTAAAATCGGCATTAGGACGGCGCGATGAGAGAACAAAACGAGCAAGACCACGATGAGAGAGATAAGTCATCGGAAAAGCGAGTAAGACCATTAACACTAATGGCCAGAAACCACCTAACCCAATGTTGATTGGCAAAAATAGAATGCCAGCCCCAACGGCCGTACCAAATAAACTGAGTAGCCAATAGGTGTCGTGTTTAGTCCAATTGGAAATCTGAACATGACTAAAATGAGCCATTTCCTTAGTGTCTTTCACTGCTTTTTCACTTATATAAAAATAATAATGTCGCGAATCCTACTCCTATTAATCATTATGATCATTTTGAGACCTTGGTCATAATCACTATAATCAAGGGGCCTAGCTTGGATTGAAAACCATGAAAACACAGAATTAACAGCATATTAAACTGGCTTCATGTTAGTTTATTGAAACTAAAAACCAAATTTTAAAATTTTTCAGTAAATGTAATTAGCTGACGATTTATCCAGCACTGTCACGCACAGCAAACAAAAATGAAGGACATTTGTCCTCCCTAATCGGTAGGCGATCATGGTTTTATACAATTATTTTTCAAAAAGAGGCACACAGATAGACACTGTAGGTATGCGGAGCCAGAAGATAAATAGGAATCGATTTATAGGTTTACAGTGTAAATGGCCCTAAATAGGGCCAATTGAGTCTATCTCTGAGCTGTGATATTTATGAATTAACGGCTTTGATAAGGATAGAAGTATCCATTCTTCCCTCACCTTGCTCAGACAAGGCTTGGTAAGCATGATAAGTTTTTTCTGTCATCGGCAATTTTAGATCGTTTCGTTGCGCTTCATCCAAACAAAAGCCCAAGTCTTTGATCATCCAATCAATGGCAAAGCCGTAATCAAATTTACCTATTGACATGTTCACAGCGCGGTTTTCCATCTGCCATGAGCCTGCGGCTCCATTTTTCAAACAATCAACCAAAACGCCAATATCTAACCCTGACTTTTCCGCTAAGATCAATCCTTCCGACAGGCCATTTAATACGCCAGCAATGCAAATTTGATTGACCATTTTTGCGCGTTGTCCTTGCCCTGCTTTCCCCATCAGCACCGATGACTTGCCATAAGCACGAAATACGGGTTGTAGCCGCTCAAACAGTTCGGCATCTCCACCACACATAATGGTTAGCACACCATTTTCAGCCCCTGCTTGGCCACCAGAAACAGGAGCATCCATAAAGCGAATGCCCGCTTTATGAGCCGCAGACGCCAGCTCTTCGGCTAACAGTGCCGATGTGGTGGTGTGATCAACCAAAATTGCGCCGCGTTTCATCGCCCTTATCGCGCCGCCGTCACTGGTCGTCATGCTACGGACATCATCATCATTGCCAACGCAGGTTAAAACCACATCGGCATCTTGCACGCACTCTGCGACTGTTTGCGCTGCATGCCCATGATACTGCTGCGCCCACTGCTGCGCTTTAGCTTGAGTGCGGTTGTAGACGCTAACATCAAACCCTGCATTTTTTAGATGCCCAGCCATAGGGTATCCCATAACCCCTAATCCAATAAAACTGACTTTCATTAACTTCTCCTTTTATTATTACCCAGCAGCCCAAACGGACGAACACACGTAACTGAGTGTGGGCTGTATGTATCCTTGCGTCATTCTCTATGAATAAGACCACGGTTAGCAATGCACAGATAAAAAAAAGCCGAGTCAATCACTCGGCTTCTCATTAATTCGCTCTATTACAGCTCAGCGTTATGGTAAACCTGCTGAACATCATCACAGTCATCTAGCATGTCGAGGAATTTCTGGAATTTCTCCGCCTCTTCGCCCGTGACCGGTGTGTGTGTTTGTGGAACGAACGTGATTTCTTCCACATCGATAGTCAAATCAGGGAACTGATTATTTAGCGATGTTTTCACTTTGAAGAATTCAGTGTTAGGTGCAAATACAGTGATCACACCATCTTCCAGTTCAACATCCGTCACATCGACATCATCCATCATCAGTGCTTCAAGGATAGAATCTTCATCATCCCCTTTGAACTGAAATACCGCTTGGTGATCAAACATGTGTGATACGGTACCTGGAGTACCAATTTTCGCACCCGTTTTAACAAAGCATTGACGCACATCTTGGAACGTACGGTTGCCGTTATCTGTTAAGCAGTCAACGATAACACTTGCGCCGCCAGGGCCAAAACCTTCGTAACGAGCAGGTTGGTAGTCTTCACCACCACCACCACTGGCTTTATCTAGCGCTTTATCAATAACGTGGCCTGGAACTTGGTCTTTCTTCGCTTTTGTGATCAGGTGGCGCAAAGACAAGTTCATGTCTGGGTCCGAACCACCATTTTTCGCACACATGTAAATTTCTTTACCGTATTTGGAATAGACTTTAATTTTTGCGCCTTGAGTTTTCGCCATTGAGGCTTTGCGCACTTCAAAACTTCTTCCCATAGGGATGATCTCTCTAATTCAATTTAACGCGAGGGATTTTAGCAAAAAGTGGGATCATTTCAATTTTCCACTTAGCAAAGACATGAATGCTACGCAACACCCATCACTCTTTTGTATTTGTTCACCGATTGTAAAAACCACTCTTTTTCGGCCTCACTGGCAATTTTAGACTGCTGCTGAGTGATCGCTTCAGGCCCTGCTTTTCCTTGCTTGAGTTTCCAAACAAGAAAGGAAGCTTGTTTATCGAGCTCTACTTTGTTTTTCTCTTCAGCGGCAAGTAAAGATAGGTTGAAGGACATGAGTTAGCCTAGATCGGTAAATACGTGGCACGAAATATAGCATAGGACATAGGAAAATTAAGAGCATAAATGTGCAATTTATCGGTATGAAATCAAGAAAATTGGAAAATATAAAGGGTGGCTATGCGCCACCCTTAGGGGATTAATGGTGAGAACTCGTCAGTGAAGTATGCCTAGCTCCTTCGCTTCTTCAATGGTTAAACCACTTTCTCGAATCTCTCTTAATGCTTCAATACGACGGCGAGCTTCGGCTGATTTAAGGTTTTTAACTGGTTTTTGAGTTTCTACTTCTTCCGTGAAGTCCCACTTATTTGCAATATCAGTCATTTCGTCATGGTCAATAGAATTTATGGACATTGTTACCTCCGAACAAACCACGTAAGGGACATGTAATCTGTAGCAAACGACATTTGATTTGTTAAGCATATTTCGTCCATATTGTGATTTTGGCGATGGTTTAGAAACCTTATTTTTAAAACTATTAATATTACTTTGCCAACCTTGCTAGACGAGGCTAAATTTAAATATTGCATACATGAATTCAAGCGTTTTAGCGCTCATTTTATTCTGTTGCATACTATCGCAGTCCCCCCCTTTCAATGTGCTGATTTTTAGCTCATGGTTCCCCATTTCTGTTTGGCAAATAAGCTTGAAATACACCAGACTGTAGTTAATACATTTAAAGTTGTAGGTAAGACGCGATGTGTAAGCTTCACGACTGGTTAACCGAGATCCATCAATGGCATCTGAACAAGCGCTATGATCAGGTGGCTCAATTACAACCTCTGATCCTTAATGCTCCACAGGAGATCTGGGGGCCGGATCTGAGTGATGATCAAAGTAAAGCAATTGCTTGTTGGCTTGATGCTTGCCTGCGCCAATATGAGTACTACAAGCTCATTGACGGTGAGCTTGCCTTCCAATATCTGCAGCTTGCTTACGCTCGTTTTCAGCGTTGTGTCTCGGAGCCGAATAGTGAACTTGAGTTAAAATCTTGGTGTATAAAACGGATGCAGCAGTTGATGGTACTGAGTTTGGAGCATCTCAACCAACAGCACGTTGATGAGGCCTTATCCCGAAGTTTAATTGATGCTCATGTTCGATTTCTTGCATATTACGCGTGGAACGATGATCAAGGTATAAAGCGAGGGTATTAATTGATTGCAGGGATCAACAGATAAAAAAATAGCGAGTTATATAACTCGCTAAAAACATATATGAGCCAATCTATTAATTCATCAGATAGGACAAAAGGTTGTCTATTCGTTTTCTATACTAACGGACCTTCTAAAACAAAATGTCAGCTACATGTCAAGGTTGTGTTGTAAATTTGCTTTAAATACCTTTTAAATACCAATAGCGACTTCATCAAGTGCCCGGAATACGGATTCATCTAAATGCCCCTCGTACACTTGCTTGCACACTTTGCGGCGTACCGCGAGACCCGAGATCAAACGTTCGATCGATAAATGTTTATTCTCGTTTTTCGTGTTATAGAGCTCGATCAATTTACTTAACGTCTCATAAGAGATCGCCTCATTTCCAACCCTCAGCCAATCCAGCTTATCAATCAGCTCTGTACACTCTTCCTTGATAGAGGATGGTGGATGTCCAGTCATTGCTGATAACGCCGTTATACTGCGTTCTAGGGCCTCTGGAGAGGTATATTTAGATAAGGTAATCGTAATTTCATCGGCATTGATCTCTACTAGGTGTTTGCGCTGCTTGACTCTTCGTCCCAGCTTACCCTTTGGAGACGGTGCTTTACGTTGAATCGGTTCAAATTCACCATCAATGATCTCAGAGAGCTCTTCTAATTTTTGCTTAGAAACCATCTCATTGCGCAGTGGGTTAGGCAACGTTGGAGCCATGTTGCGTTTGCCTGCATTGGTGGTACGAGCGCGCGAGTAGCGCAGGACTTCTTCCACATCACACTTAATGTCGACTTGGTAATCCATCACTTTTTCTTTATCCACCAGTGTGGTGACCGTCAAATGATAGCCCCAAAGATTCACGACAAATAACGAATCGCTGCCCTTTCCTTCCGATAATCGTTTTAGCTCACGGACAAGATCCATCGAAAAACGACGCCATTCGATATTACGGGCCAACTTTTGGTTCAATTCACTCAGTAGCATGCTGTCGGTATGGCGACGCGACATGCGACTGCGAAAATAGGAGTAGAGTTGGAAGACCAACGTATGTTGCTTTAGGATCTCTGGTGGAAACAAGAAAAAGTAATCGCGAGTGAGTAACTCTTCGTAGAATGAAGGCTCCCACACCAAAATGTACAAATTAGGTTTGATCCTAATTTCACCATCAGCCCCTTCCGTTGGCGCTTCTTCAGAAGCGGTGATCGTTCTTGCTAGGAACCGAAAACGATCACTCTTAAATCCTTCTGGCATGTTTTCACTCAGCCAACGGCCGGTTAACTCATGCAGTTGGAAGTCTGTAAATTCAATCCGATCAATACTATCGCGAATAGAATCTCTTGCTGGGCCACTATCTTTTTTACCGCGAAGCGACAAAATGTCAGTAATGTACAATGGGGTTTTATTCGGTGTGTGTTTGGTATTAAGTTGGTAATCTTCTTGGTGATGATCGTGGTATTGCACCGTTAAGGTGAACAGTGCAAACAGTGTCATTAGATCATCCACTGTCATGATATTTTTGGAAGAACGAGTTTCAATGATCGCACGGGTACCAGAAATCGACACCATTGATTTCTGGTAGCTTTTACGAGTTCTCGGTGGAGCTAATGCTTGATCAATGATCCCAGCCCAATTGGTGGGTGAAACCACAAACTGATCCGCTTCGTCTTTCATCGCTGGTGGAATATTTAGCCCATGTTCTGTCAACAAACGCTTATTGACCTGAGTTTGAGCCAGCGCTTTTGAACGCTTGCGTTTTTCTGTCTGTTTTACTGATTCAGTTACTAGACTGGTTGAACCAAGCACAGAGATGAGCTTATTTGGGTTAACAAATTTATGCAGCATTGTCTTGCCAGCTAAACCTTCTTCAAATCTCACCGGGATCTGTTTAAATAAACCAATACTTACTGCAGCACGCAGCCGTTGCTGAATAGCCGCTCTGGTCAATTGGCCATCGGTTGCTTCAATTAACTCTGTTGTTGAGACTAACCCATCTTGGCTGCGGAAACCTCTTAATGAGATCAGGTTAAGAAGTTCAACGATACTTTTGGTAACACCTTTAAAATGTTGGTATTGATCAACCCAATCAACAGCAGTTTCTGAAACTTCAAAAAGATGCCCATCTTTGTGGCTCCTTGGTGCTTTGATCAATATTTTTTCGTCTGCGTTCATTATTAGATCCGTATCACACTAGCCGTAATATCGCTATAGTTCCAATAGAATAAAGAAAAAGAGATCATAAATAAAGAAAAACTTATTGCTTTTAAATAACTGATCTTTTTGATTATTCTGATCTATATTGCTTATATGATCTAATGATCAGGCCTTAATGAGCAGCCTAATTGATTGTTTTATAGGGATAAAAAAAAATCCCCTTCAGAAGCATGATCATAGAAAACTGAAAACATGATCATTGTAGAGAAGAAAGCATGATCAATCACATTCCGAACGATGATCATCAGACGAATGAATCAATGATCAAACACTTTCTTAAAGCATGATCATGGCTCATGCACAACTTATCCACATGATGAGTTGAAGTGATTATTTTATTTGAGCTAGATGAAGAATATGGGCTTGGTTTTTCTTTGGAAAGATGATCAAGGAAGTGCATTAAATGTTCTTTCAAAGTCGATTTTGGCATAAACACGAATTGAAATGACAAATAACTCTTTTAACGGCTTCTATTATAAGGAGTGAGAGTGTATCGAAAGCATGATCAAGAGCGTATTGAAGAAGGTTTTGTTATTTGGTGTGTTTTAAATTTTACTTGTTATGTACTAGGTATCTTGCTCAGCCCCTATTCCATCTGCAATCCCCCGTAATTATGCGCTATTTTTACATGCTTCCGAGCTTAAATCACACTTGATCATTGATCCGATGAAGATCCATTTGTTTTCTGATTATTTGCTGATAAGGAAGGCGCTAATTCCTCTTGATCATTGTTCCTGTGGCGAGGGATCTCTTCGGACGCATGATCATCATGTTAGCCTTGATCATGCGTCCTGGTACCCTGACGAAAAGGATAAGTTTCCCCTGCCCTATCGCTCTAGTTATTATTATTCATGTTCTACGATTATTTAATTGATCTGCCGGGGGTACATCATTCCAAATGACACATACCGTAAATTATGCTGCTTCTCTAATCGTTCCGGGTATTTTAAGCTCATTTACAATGTAAATAAGTTACGTTGTAATATTTTTAATGTTCAAATAAATAATGGACTAAGTTACCCATTATTTAAGGAAAAATGATGACCATAATGAGGTCAATTCATTAAATTCCGATATATTTTTCTATTTATTGTGATATTAATCTAAAAGTGAATGTTCACCTTTTTGTTGAGTATTAAATTTTTTGCTGTACAATCTGCGTTAGGTACTTATTATGGAATTTGGCAATGAAAAGAGAACAAACCATAGCGAATCTCTACCAGCTCGCCGAGCAAACTCAACAGGTGCAAGCTGACCGAATTGAAATTGTTTTAGAAGAACGTAGTGATGACCATTTTCCTGCGATGTCAAAAGCGCTAATGGAAACTCGTTCAGGCTTAACACGCCGTAAGCTAGATGATGCCATTTCCAAAATGGAACAAGCTGGCCATCAATTTACTAAAAACAATGCTAATCACTATTCAATTTCTTTAGCGGAAGCCCACATGCTCATGGATGCCGCTGGTGTGCCTAAGTTCCACCAAAGGAAAAAGCATGGTGATCATAAGCCTTGGGTCATCAATGTTCAGAACCAAAAGGGGGGGACAGGTAAATCAATGACTGCTGTCCATCTAGCCGCGTGCCTCGCCCTGAATTTGGATCAGCGTTACCGTATCTGCTTGATTGACTTAGATCCGCAAGGTTCATTACGGTTATTTCTCAACCCGCAAATAAGTTTATCAGAGCACAGTAATATCTATTCTGCCGTTGATATTATGTTAGACAACGTGCCTGAAGACACTGAAGTGGACAAGGCGTTCTTACATAAGAACGTGATGTTGCCAACCCAATATCCCAATTTAAAAACCATCTCTGCATTTCCTGAAGATGCAATGTTTAACGCAGAAGCGTGGCAGTATCTTTCGCAAAACCAATCGCTTGATATTGTTCGACTGCTGAAAGAGAAACTTATCGATAAGATTGGCGATGATTTTGACATCATTATGATTGATACTGGCCCACACGTTGATCCATTGGTATGGAATGCAATGTATGCTTCCAATGCATTACTGATCCCGTGCGCGGCTAAGCGATTAGATTGGGCGTCAACCGTCAATTTCTTTCAACACCTTCCTACGGTTTATGAAATGTTTCCAGAAGATTGGAAAGGGTTAGAATTTGTACGTTTGATGCCGACGATGTTTGAAGATGATAATAAAAAGCAAGTCTCGGTATTAACGGAAATGAATTACCTGTTGGGTGATCAAGTCATGATGGCGACGATTCCGCGTAGCCGAGCATTTGAAACCTGTGCTGACACCTACAGCACCGTTTTTGATCTCACCACCAGCGATTTTGAAGGTGGTAAAAAGACGCTAGCGACTGCGCAAGACGCTGTGCAAAAAAGTGCACTGGAGCTTGAGCGAGTGCTTCACAGTCATTGGTCATCACTAAATCAGGGGTAAGTAAAACATGGCAATTAAAACGTCTGAACTAAATGCGAAACTGTTTGGTAAAGCGAATAAGCGACGTGCAACCACCCCGCAAGAAGCCCAAACGGCAGCGAAAGAACAAGCGCAAATCATCGAATTGGCGGTTGCGGGAGAAGAGTTAGTCACTTTCGAACTGGTCAGGATTCCCGCTGAGCAAGTAGCGGAAAAGACGATTGTTTTTACGCAGAATGCGCGTGAACAAGCTTTTCTGAATGAGCATGCTCTATCTGATGTATTGAGTACATTACGTGAGCGTGGTCAGCAATATCCTGCGGTTGGTCGTAAAACCGCTGGGGGCAAAATTGAAGTCCTTGATGGCAGCCGTCGTCGAATGTCTTGTATCTTGGCGGGTAAAGAATTTTTGGTTTATGTTGCTGAAGACATAAACTCGGAACATGCGAAGTTTCTTTCGGATGTGGCAAACGCGCACAAGCCGCTTTCTCTTTATGAGAAGGGTAAAGAGATGCAAGCGAAGCTGGATAACGGTGAAGCGGAAGACCAAAAAGCTTTAGCCAAGATATTTCAATGCAGTGAGGCCCTAGTAAGTGGTGCTCTAAAAGCAGCGGCTTTGCCACTTGAGCTATTGCAAGCTTATCCAAATGTGGTTGAATTAGGTCGTCCAACCATAGTTAAATTGCATAAACAATTTAATGAACTCGATGCAAAGCAACAAGCAAATTTGTTGGAAAAGTGTCAATCTGAAGATGGATTTGTTTGGCAGCGTAGTAGCGTACAAGGTGTTGCCCGATTGACGAAAGAAGTCACAGAGACAATAGAGTCTTGGATACAAGAGTTGTTGCCACCTAAGCGCACTGAGCATGTAAAAATTGATCTGATCAAAGGCCGCGTAAGTTACAGTCGTAAAGGCAGTAATTTAGCGCTTAATTTGAAAAAGGTGGATGATGCTACGGTGCAAGAAATATTAGATTTTATCCAATCTAAGCTTGATTAAGCATCCATCATGTAAAGAATAAAAACCCGCCACGGCGGGTTTTTTAGTAACTAAGTCTATTCAGTTCGAATCTATTGATTTCTTAAACGCTGCCAGTATTTTTCGTAGATAGCGAGCGCTTCAGGCCCAACATCATTAATGAATTCCCCTTTAGCCATATCTTCATCGGCTGGAAAAATCGTTGGATTGTCGCGAAGTTCTGCTGGAAGCAACGCTCGGCCGCTTTTTGTTGCCGATGCATAACCTAAGCTATTCACAATCTCAGCTTGGTTCTCTGCTTGATACATGAAGTTGATGAATTTATGCGCCAACGCTTTGTTGTTGCTGCCTGATGGAATAGTAAAGTTATCCATCCACAAGACTGCGCCTTCTTCCGGCATTACAAATTTTAGCTCTGGCATCTCAACTTGGCCTTGGTAGGCATTCCCGTTCCATTGCATCCCTAACGCTGCTTCACCTGAGACATAAGGCACATGTGGTGCATCAGAGTTATACAACAGTACATTATCTTTTAACGTGACCAATGATTGGTAGGCTTTTTCAATCTCTTTTTCATTTTTTGTATTAATACTGAAGCCATTTAAGATCAGCGCCATACCAAAGACATCGCGAATATCGTCAATCAACATCACTTGTTGGCTATATTTCTTATCCCACAAATCAGCCCAGCGAGAGACACCTTCTGGTACTAATGATTCGTTATAGCTGAGGCCAGTGATCCCCCAAATATAGGGCAGGGAATAACTATTTTTGGGATCGTGTGCTTGGCCGAGTAGTGAAGGCATGGCATCTTTCATGTTCGGGATTTGTGCATGATCCAGCTCGGTTAGTAACCCTTCACGTCCCATTTTTTCAATGAAATACGCTGAGGCAAAAACCACATCATAACCGCCACCTTTGAGCAACTTGAGCTTGGTATACATTGACTCGTTATTTTCAAAGGTCGAATAGTTAATCGTTACCCCTTCCTGCTGCTCAAACTGCTTGAGGGATTTTTCTGGAAGATATCCTCCCCATGCATAAACGTTGAGTGTTTTGTTGTCTGCGCTTACGTGTGAAGAAGTTAGAGCTGCTGCCAAAACCAATCCTTTGATGAAAGTTTTCATTGCATTTGAATTCCTTAAATAGCCCAGAAGTGTACTGGGGTGTAGGTGAATAATTAGTTAAAAATGGTCACGATTAAAGCAAATATAATTTGTCGTAAAGAAAAATATTTTTAACGACGCACAGTGATTATAGCGGCTGTGCTACCATTGCGTTTCAGCGAGGTGGCGTAAATATGAACATGATAGCGGCTTATTTAGATGATTTGATGGTGCAGGCTGAGAATAGCCTATGGCGTATGGGGCTCTTAATCCGTGGTGAGCCTCAATGGCAACAACACGTGCTTATGCATTTTCTCGCAAAAAATGAGGGGCAAGCCATATTTCAGTTAGGTGGAGAACCGTTACCATGCGTTCGTTATGCCCCCTTCAACAAAGGGCAGCAGTTTCTTGGTCAAGAATGCCATTTACTTATTTGTGACAATCACCATGGTTTTGATGCGAACAGTTTCAGTGCTGCGCTGGGTTCACTGGTCGGTGGTGGGTTACTGTTGATCATTGAAGCCCCTCAGCGTAACGACTCTTTTGCTGAGCGCTGGTTAACGCGAGCGTTCGAACAGCTTGTTGTTATAGAACAGAATCAACCTTGCCCTCCTTTACCCGTTTATCCACGAGTCAGCTCTCAATCACCGATTTATAAACAGCAAGTTGATGCGGTTTCAGCAATTCTTCGTGTGATGGATGGGCATCGCAAGCGACCATTGGTTCTCACTGCCGATCGGGGACGAGGGAAAAGTAGTGCGCTTGGTATTGCTGCGGCTAAATTGATGGCGTCTCGTTCATTAGATATTGTGGTCACGGCACCCTCAATCCATGCCGTAGCGCCGATATTTGAACATGCGGCTAAAGGTTTAGCAGGCGCTCGCGTCACCAGACAATCCCTTACTTGGCAAAACTCGTCATTGACGTTTGTGGCACCGGATGAGCTGATTTTGCATCGGCCACAGTGTGATCTCCTATTGGTAGATGAAGCGGCCGCGCTGCCTTTATCAATGTTAAAAAACTGGGTTGAACACTATCATCGTGCGGTCTTCTCTACCACCATTCATGGCTACGAAGGGTGTGGGAGAGGGTTCACGCTTAAGTTTCAAACTTGGTTAGCACACCATCGAGCTGGGACTCGAACTCTCCATTTAGATCAGCCGATCCGTTGGCGTCAGGGTGATCCGTTAGAAGCGTGGCATTACGATACTTTCCTCCTTCGTTATGATTTAGCTACATTGCCGACGATGACATCAGAACAGTTAGCGACACTTAACATTGAGCATCTGGATAAGGCTCAACTCATTGCCAACCCGACACGCTTAGCCGCTATTTTTTCGTTATTAGTGAATGCTCATTACCAGACATCACCGAACGATCTATTTCATTTTTTAGCGGACGATAAAGTTCAGCTAGTTGCTGCAATGGTAGGCGAGGTTTGTGTCGGTTGTTTGCTGACAGTACGTGAAGGTGGGCTTTGTAACGCTTTAGTGGAAGAGATCCAACGAGGAAAGCGACGTCCTAAAGGTCATCTAGTTCCTGTTTGCTTAGCTAATCAAGTTGGTATTACGCAGGCTGCGCAGAGTGTTTGTCAGCGCATCATGCGTATTGCAGTTCATCCCGAATTACAAAATCAAGGGTTGGGCAGCCGCTTGATTGAAGCGTGCATGCTGGAAAATGATGCCGACTATTTAGCGACGAGTTTTGGCGTAACGAGCGATTTAATGGCTTTTTGGGCTAAGAACCAATTTGTTCCGATAAAACTAGGGAGCCACAGAGACAGCGCGAGTGGCTGTTTTTCCTTAATCATGGTCCAAGCGAAAAAATTGGATTGGTTAACTCGGGCTGAACAAATTTTCGAGCAGCATTTCATTTTCTCGCTATCTGATTCTTTGCAAAGTTTAGAGCCGGCTTTGGTTCGGACCATCTTGTCATTAGTCCGAGATCGTGTCGCATGCGCGGATTCAAATGAAGTTAATTTCCTACCTTATTCATTGCTACGTTGTTACGCACAAGGCGGTGCGGATTATGAGAGTGTGAGTGTATGGATTCATCGGCTAATTACTTCATTGGATAAAGCTGCTCTATCACTGTTATCTGATGTACTTATTGTCAAAGTATTGCAAAGGAAAAGCTGGCAAGAGTGTGCCAGTCAATTAAACCTCACTGGACGGAAAATGATTGAGGCTACCCTCCGTCATGACCTTAATCGACTATTAGATGATTTACACTGTAAAGTTGATCATTCAACGCAATGAACTGCAGCCAATTTACAGTGTAAAGCGTGAATAATGTAAGAGCAGACACTTTCTCCAGGTGTACTGTGCTTGTCATATGACAAAAAAGTCCTACTACTTACGTCTTAAGAGTAGGATTTTTTGTTCTAGTCACAGAATAAAAAAATCCAAACTATATTAATGAGTTAACCATACGGTCCCCCTTATTGTGAGGTTTTTATTTTTGTTCCTAACGTGTTCAATCATTTGCTTAATGAGTATTCCCTCCTACACTCAAAGTCAGGTGTTCTCCTAAAAAATAGAATATAAATAGTACGTAAGGATGAGATATGGATTTTTTGTTGGCGGAGTCTTTGGAAATTTCAACGGTACTAGATTCCAAAGCAAATTATCTTCAATGGCTAAGCCTAACTCCTCCTTTAACGATAGATGCATCACGAGTTAATAGCGTGGATGCTGCCGGTCTGCAACTGCTTGCTTCTTTGTTTATGACAGCAGAGCGAGCTGGAATTGAGATTACTTTAGTTAACGCAACAAACACGCTCAATGAAGGTATTGCGCTACTGGCTTTAGAAAGCTTGTTCGCAGAGTAATGAGATTTTGCAAGGAAGGGGCTATGACAAAGATCCTCGCGGTTGATGATTCGGTTTCAATTCGTCAAATGCTAAGCCATACATTGAAAGATGCAGGCTATGACGTTGAAACCGCTACTGATGGAAGTGATGCATTACGTAAGGCACAACAAACCAAATTTGATGTTGTTATTTCGGACGTCAACATGCCAGTGATGGGTGGTTTTGAGTTAGTTAAAGCAATACGTGGTAATGCTCAATATAAGTTTATACCTATTTTGATGTTAACCACTGAAACGAGTATGGAAAAGAAACAAGAAGGAAAACTCGCGGGAGCTACAGGATGGTTGGTCAAACCGTTCAACCCTGAGACGCTATTGAAAACACTAAAACGGGTCATATAGAACACCGTATTTTATTAAAAGCTTCATTCGTTAAACGACGTTAACTGGCAGGAAGAGCTATGGCTTTAGACATGGAACTGTTGCGCAAGATGTTTTACGAAGAGTGTCGTGAAAATCTTGAAGTGCTTGAAAATGTACTGCTTAATCTTGACCCTAATCAGGTTGAGAAAGAGACTATTAATACCATTTTTCGGGCTGCCCATTCGATTAAAGGTGGCGCTGCGACCTTTAGTTTACTGGATATCAGTGAATTTACCCACTCTGTCGAAGCGTATCTTGACCTCGTCCGTAACGAAAAATCAACTCTCACTGCTCAAAGTGTGGACATTTTACTGAAAAGCGGTGATTGCATTCGCAATATGCTCGCGGGGCATGAGAGCCACGGTGAGGTTGATAGTGAGCTTCAGCAGAGAGTCAGCCAGTCACTGCATGCTTTACTTGCTGACAATTCAACGGTTGATCATGAGCTAGCAGACCATCACCCGCTTGACGCCGAAGATGAACAGACGTCATCGCTCTTAAAGGCTTCTGACAACGAGAACAACTTAGGTTGGAAAGTCGTTTTTACTCCGCATAGAGAACTTTATTTCAGTGGTAATGATCCACTTCGGTTGCTGCGAGAGCTTTATGAACTGGATGATCAGTGCAGGGCGGAAGCTCAGCTTGAGCACCTTCCCGAATTGGTGGAAATAGAGGCTGAGCTTTGTTATTTAAGCTGGACTATTTTTCTCAGTAGCCAAGTGCAAGAGAGTGATATTCGCGAAATTTTTGAATGGGTTGAAGATGAATGTGACTTAATTGTTGAACCTTTAGTACAAGAATCGACGACCCAAGGTATGATCAGCGAGAGTGAGGAATCTTCGGCCGAGGTGCCACCTACGTTTCATGCGAACGCTGTTCCCCCTACCGAATCGGCAGAGCAAGTTGATCTCATAAAACCCATCGATCTCATAAAATCAATAGAGTCTACGCCCGCTGTTGCGCCCAAAGTGGCTAAAGCAGAATCCAGCGTAAGCTCTATTCGCGTCGATATTGAGAAAGTCGACAGCCTGATTAATTTGGTTGGGGAACTTGTTATCACCCAATCAATGCTGACCGAAATCGGCAACGATTTCACCATGGATAAATTAGAAAAGTTGCAAGCAGGCCTAGTTCAGCTTTTGCAAAACAGTAAAGATTTACAAGAAAATGTGCTCAATATTCGCATGCTGCCGATGAGCTTTGCTTTTAGCCGCTTTCCTCGCCTTGTGCGAGACTTGTGCGGCCGACTTGAAAAAAAAGTAGAACTGAACATCATTGGTGAGCATACCGAGCTCGATAAAACCGTCCTTGAACGTATTGTTGATCCATTGGTTCATTTAGTCAGAAATGGTATTGACCACGGAATTGAACAGCCACACATTCGCCTTGAACAAGGCAAACCAGAAATCGGCACCATTGAACTACATGCTTATCATCAAGGTGGCTCGATAGTGATCGAAGTGAAAGATGATGGCGCGGGAATCAACTGTGAAAGAATATTTCAAAAGGCGCTAGAAAAAGGTGTATTACCTAAAGATACACGGCGTGAAGATATCACCGACAAACAGATCCTTAACCTTATTTTTGCCGCAGGGTTTTCAACAGCAGAACAAGTGTCTGATATTTCAGGTCGTGGCGTCGGTATGGATGTTGTAAAACGTAATATCGAAGAGTTGGGTGGGCATATTGATGTCGAATCCACGTTAGGTAAAGGCAGCCATTTCACTATCTGTTTACCACTCACTTTAGCCATCCTCGATGGGCAATTGATCAAAGTAGGCGGGGAAGTTTACATCATCCCACTGCTCACCATTATCGAATCTATCCAAATCAACCTAGCTAATGTGAAGTATGCCGCCGGTGGGGTTGAGCTGTACCGGCTTCGTGACGAAAACATTCCTATCTTACGTCTGCAAGATGAACTGGAAATGGGATCAAGTGGTGCTTTGCCCGATAGAATACTCTGCTTTGTTGAAGCCGCTGGGTGTCGCGTTGGCTTATTGATTGACGAGCTGCTAGACCAGCAGCAAGTGGTTATAAAGAGCTTAGAGTCAAATTACTGCAAAGTGGCAGGCATATCAGGAGCTACGATTTTGGGAGATGGTTCCGTTTCGCTCATTTTAGATATTCAAGGGTTAATCTCCACGTACTCGAATCGACGTTCAAGTTTATCTCCCAAGATTATTGCCGCTTAGTGAAGGTGACAGAGAAGAGCCATGGAATATGATTATTCACCAAATCATCAACAAGAGAATCAAACACAGAGTGTTTTGAATGCTGTTTATGAAGAAAGAAGCTGTGAGGCCGATTTTCTGAGTTTCCGGTTAGCGAATGAGTTGTACGGGGTAGCAATTCAAGATGTTGAAGAGATTCGAGTGTGGGAGCCACCTACGCCTATTCCTCGCGCGCCTAGCTTTGTGAAAGGTGTGATTAATTTACGCGGCATGATTGTGCCTATTATCGATCTGCGCCTTCGATTTGGCATGGAGGCTTGTGGCTACTTTCCCACGACTGTGGTGTTGGTACTTCGTAGCCTGCAACAAGAGCGGCCTCGTATTATGGGCTTAGTCGTTGATGCAGTGAGTGATGTGATTGGCCAGGGAGATAATGTGCTGTTTCCTGCCGTGGGGGAAACACCTGCCGCTGCGTATTCGCTCGGTTTGCTCAATGTTGGCGAAGAGGTCATGTCACTGCTCGATACCCAAGGGCTCCTTGATATGCACCGAATACTGAGTGAGGAACCCTGATGTCTAAACAAGAGTTTCTTAGTTTCGTGCTAGATAACGATGAGTACGCTGTGCCAATCCTTGAGGTCCGAGAAGTTCGCGGCTGGAGTGATGTGCGCTCTGTACCCAATGCACCGGATTACTTAGTTGGCTTACTCAATATTCGTGGTGAGTACGTACCGATTGTTGATCTTCGAATTCGTTTTCGTCTGCCACCTGCACAGATTGGGGCCACGACAGTTGTTATCGTTTTGAATGACGCGCAACGCAATCCGCTCGGCATTATTGTCGATGGTGTTTCAGAAGTGTATGACTTAGCCGCTGAAGAGATAAAACCTGTACCAGCCTTATCCACCACGGTTGAACCACAATTTATGAAGGGAATTGCTAGTGTGGCTAACGGTCATTTGATCCTAATTAATATCGAGACCCTTTTTGATGTACCTGGGTTAAATCAGACATTCGTAGAAGACGCTATTTTGTGAGGGAATACTCATGGCATTTTGGAACCGCAAACCAGAACCAAAAAAATTTGTTGGGCAGATAGAAGATCCATTGGTCGATGAGAATGAAGGGCTCTCCAATCAGCAGCTTCTTTCTGCTCTTAATGCAGCAAAAACCGCATTGATGATGATTAACCGAGATTTTCAAATCACCTATCTCAATAAGCAGTCATTGATTCTACTCAAGCAGCATGAAGTGCTTTTTCAAAGTGTCTGGCCTGATTTTAAAGCTGAAGAGTTGTCATTGATTGGCTACTGCATCGATGGTTTTCACGTCAATCCACAGCATCAACGCCAAATGTTGTCGAATCCAGCCAACTTGCCTTTCACTACCATGATTACTATTAAAGGAGTGAAGATCGAGCTTAATGTTGGCGCCATTATTGATGAAGACGGTATTTATATCGGGAACACATTAGAGTGGCGTGATGTCACTCAAGAGATTGCAAAAGAGCAAGAAATAGGCCGCTTAGCTTCGGCAGTCGAGGGGATGACAACCAACCTAATGATGGCCGATAAAGAGGGTATTATTCAATACTTAAACCCTTCATTGACCAAGTTGATGCGTACAAGAGAAAGTGAGTTGAGGACAGTATTAACAAGCTTTGACGTCAATAATCTGGTCGGACAAAATATCGATATCTTTCATAAAAACCCGGGCCATCAACGTAGCATTATTGCCAACCCTGATCGTTTGCCATTTTCATCCAACATCAAAGTGGGGGCGCTGCAATTTAATTTAACTTGTATTGCGATGCACAATCACAAAGGGGAATACATTGGCCCTGCATTGCAATGGATCGATATTACCGAACAACAAGATGGTCAATACCAAGTAGAGAGCCTCATTCAAAAAGCTATCGCAGGGCAGTTGAATGAACGAATTGATACCACCGTGTACAGCGGATTTATGCGGGAGTTGGGCGAGGGGATTAATAACTTGCTTGATACCTTAGTTTCACCGCTGGCTCAGTGTATTGACGTCATGAGTAAAGTGGCGGATGGCGATTTGAATACCAAGATGGAAGAGGGTAGCCAAGGTGAGTTTGGTCAACTGCAAAATGCGGTCAATACCTCGATTGCTAACCTGCGCGATATGGTTGAAAAAATCACCATTTCTTCTGCCAGAGTGGCTACGGCGTCAACGGAAATCGCGCAAGGCAATAATGATTTGAGCCAACGGGTGGAAGCTCAAGCATCCAATTTAGAAGAAACGGCCGCCAGTATGGAAGAGATGACAGCGACCGTGCGCCAAAATGCAGATAACGCCAAAGGTGCGAACGATCTAGCGAGTGATGCTGCCAAAAAAGCCAGTAAAGGTGGTGAAGTGGTGGGGCAAGCGATCTCGGCCATGTCGGAAATTAATCGTTCGAGTAAGAAGATTGCCGATATTATTGGAGTGATAGACGAGATAGCCTTTCAAACCAATTTATTGGCTTTGAACGCAGCGGTAGAAGCGGCAAGAGCCGGAGAACAAGGGCGTGGGTTTGCTGTTGTTGCTGGAGAGGTTCGGAACCTTGCGCAGCGCAGCGCAGCAGCGGCGAAAGAGATTAAAGGGCTGATTAAAGATAGTGTTGAGAAAGTAGAAGAGGGATCGCGTTTAGTTGATGAGTCAGGAGCAACATTGAATGAGATTGTGGACGCTGTAGCAAAAGTATCTGATCTCATCGCCCAAATTGCATCATCCAGTATTGAACAATCGACGGGCATTGACGAAATCAATCGTGCAATTACAGCCATGGATGAGATGACGCAGCAAAATGCCTCTCTTGTTGAACAAACCTCTGCGGCCAGCCAATCGTTGAAAGATGAAGGGAAAGAGCTGATTAGCTTGATGAGCTATTTCACCACCGATGACAACATCAAAACGTTCGAGCCCAAAAGAACACCCATCTCCGCCCATCAACCCAAACCCAAGGTCAAGAAAGTGGCAGGCATTAAAGCCACCAATAACGTTGCCAATTCTGGGCTCAACCTCAATGAGGATGGAGATGAATGGGAAGAGTTCTAACAGATAGCCATCCAATCATGATGAACAATGACCAAGAATTTGAACTCACTGCAAAGGATTTCAAATTCATCCAGTGGTTTATGCACAAAACGGCCGGCATTTACTTATCAGATGCGAAGCGCGCGATGGTTTACGGCCGTTTGAGCCGTCAGATGCGTCGACTGGGGATTCAGCGTTTCTGTGATTACAAGGAGCTTATTGAGCATAATGAGCGAGAGCGGATCAACTTCATCAATGCGTTAACGACTAACAAAACCCAGTTTTTTCGCGAGTATCATCACTTTGAGTTTTTGGAAAAAGTACTGCTCGATGAGTGGCGATCACAGGGCGTGCGTCATCCTAAAATTTGGTCTGCTGGATGCTCTAGCGGTGAAGAGCCATACAGTTTTATTGCGTCGCTATACAGCAGCGGTTTATTTGATTTCGCGGATAATATTGATATCTACGCAACAGATTTAGACACACAGGTTTTGGCACATGCGCAAGCGGGCATTTATACCGATGAGGCTGTGGCTACTATTCCACAGCACTATCTCAAAAAGTGCTTTGTAAAAGGGCGCGGTATCAAACAGGGAAAAATAAAAATCGCCAGTCAATTGCAACGTTTTGTCCATTTTCAGCAACTGAATTTATTATCTCCTTGGACGTTACCTAAGAATTTAGACCTCATTTCGTGCCGAAATGTGATGATCTACTTTGATAAACCCACTCAGGAGGCTTTGCTCGAAAGGTTCTATGAATGGTTGAAACCGAATGGGATTTTATTTCTGGGTCATTCAGAAAGTGTGGGGCGCTGTGCTGATGTTTTTCATCATCTCGGCCACACCATTTACGTGAAAAAATGAGGAACAATGAATGGCCTCGTTAGCGATGTATTTGGCAACAGATAATCGGAATTTCAGTCGATTTCATCATCCCAAGCAGAAAGTGGATTGGGTTAAGGTGCTACCCGGTGGGTTGTATAGCACTATGCAACAAGAGGTAATTTACACTGGGCTCGGTTCTTGCGTAGCGGCTTGTATGTGGGACCGAGAGGCCAAAGTCGGGGGGATGAACCATTTTTTATTACCTTTTGATCAGCATTCGCAAATTGATCACTGGCATCCAGATGAAATTGAGTCCACGGCTTCTCGTTATGGTTGTTACGCAATGGAGTTACTGATTAACCAATTGATCAAAATGGGTGCCGAGCGTAGGTGCTTACGCGTCAAGCTGTTTGGTGGCGCACAAATGCTGGGTTTTAAGGCCATGATTGGCCAGAAAAATATAGATTTTATCAAAAACTATGTTGAGCAAGAAAGGCTTATTGTTGAAGCCAGTGACTTGGGGGGGGACGAACCGAGAAAAGTCATTTTCGAACCTCTGACAGGTAAAGTGTGGTTAAAAAGAATTCCATTAACTGAAGTGAACCAGTTAAGTTTTCAAGAAAAGATTTATGCCACGCAGTTAGATCGTAAAGCGCATAAAGAGAGTGATGATGTGGAGTTATTTAAATGAAAAAAATCAAAGTGTTGATTGTCGATGATTCTCCCGTTTTTAGAGCACTGCTCTGCGAGCTGATTAATGCTGACCCCATGTTAGACGTTGTCGCAATGGCACAAGACCCTTACCAAGCCCGAGAGCTTATCAAGCAGCACAATCCTGATGTGCTAACGCTAGATATTGAAATGCCAAAGATGAATGGCGTGCAATTTTTAAAAAATATCATGCGGTTACGCCCCATGCCGGTGGTGATGATTTCAACCTTGACCCAGCATGGCGCGCAAGCCACGTTAGAAGCATTGGAGCTTGGTGCGGTGGATTACTTCCCTAAACCGTCGGTCGAAAATACGGCTGAAATGGCAAGTTATAGGGAACTGGTGAACGAAAAAATAAAAATGGCGGCAGGGGCCAATGTCGTTCAAGCGCATCATTCTGCTGCGGTTAATCAGGTCGAACTGATAGCGGCTAGCCACCAAGGGGCGCGTTATCAGTTGATCGCGATTGGAGCCTCAACGGGCGGAACAGAAGCATTAAAAAGCATATTCTCTGTTTTACCAGCAGGGTTGCCACCGATCGTGATCACTCAACATATCAGTGCGATGTTTACTCGCCCCTTTGCAGAGCGTTTGAATCTTTGTAGCGCCGTAGAGGTAAGAGAGTTGTCCGCTAATCAAGCGCCTTTAGTGAATGGATGTGCTTATGTTGCTCCCGGAGATAAGCATCTGATGGTGATAAAAAAAGGCACTCACCTTTACTGTCAAGTTGACGATAGACCTGCGGTCAATCGTCATAAACCGTCAGTAGATGTGATGTTTGATGCGGTCGCCGAAAATGTGGGAGACAAAGCCATCGGTATCCTCTTAACCGGGATGGGTAAAGATGGAGCGCAAGGCATGCTCAAAATGAAGTTGTGTGGCGCATTGACTTTAGCTCAAGACGAAAAAACATCAGTGGTGTGGGGAATGCCCAAAGCGGCAGTAGAGATTGGCGCAACACAGAATATCAAAGCGTTAAATGCCATACCACAATGGATTTGTGATGAACTCTATCGCTAGTGTTGTCTCATTAAATAAGCTCAACATAGATAAGCAAGGAATGGGTGATGATAAATAAAACAGTGACACCAAAAGCAAAATATATTTTAGCTTTAGTTTTGCAGCTAATGGCCCTTTTTGCCGTCATGCTTCACTCCCCTAATTTATGGAGCATAGGACTGGTGATTTTTGCGGCAGCAATACCTTGGCTAGTATTGTCCATGAATTTTAGTGAACAAAACAAAGCTAAAGCCAACCAAAATAAGGTTGAAGAAGAGTCCACTCTTGAAACGCAGCAACATCTACAGAGTATTGAAAAACTGTTCAAAGAGACGCTACCTAAAGTGAGTAGCCCTTTGACCATGCAGCACACCGTGATTGAAGGCTCAGTAGAGACATTAAACAACGCATTTTTTAGCTTGCAAGACATCAGTGAAAAGCAGAGCCAAGTTTCGAGTACCTTGGTCAATAATTTATTGGCTAACCAAGGTAGTGAATATGATCTTACCACCGTGTTGCCAAGAACTGAGGCAATTATTGACGGTTTTGTTCAGATTCTAGTAGACATTTCGGAGAAAAGTATTTCAGCGGTACACAGTATTCACGATATGTCAGAACAGCTAGATGCGGTCTTTAAATTACTTAATCAAGTCCGAAACTTATCGGAACAGACCAACTTATTGGCATTGAATGCGGCGATTGAAGCGGCTCGAGCAGGCGAGGCGGGGCGAGGCTTCGCGGTCGTGGCTCAAGAGGTGCGCGATTTGTCGGTTAAAGCAAGAACGCTGAATACCCAAATTGAATCTGAAATTAATGTTGCCCAACAAACGGTGCTGCAAGCAAACAAAACCGTTGGCGATATGGCCTCGATAGACATGACACTCATAATTGAGTCTAAAGGAAATGTGGATCACATGCTGCATGGCGTTCAGCAAGTGAATATAGAAATAGAGCAAGAAGTGCAAAAAATTCAAGAATTAGGACAAGAATTAACCCAGCAAGTGAGTAATGGCATCCGTGCCCTTCAATTTGCTGACATTGTGGTTCAACAAAGTGATTATGCGCATGCGTCTATTGATTATTTGCAGGAAGCAAATGAGCTATTGAACGCTTTACTAACACAAAGCATGACTAAAGCAGCATGGGCAGAACAACTTCACCAATTGACAGAGCGCTTGCACAATAGAAGTGCTCCTGCTGCAAATCAAACCAATATGGATGAAGGCGAAGTCGAGCTGTTTTAGGAGAATATGATGAGTATAGAAACGGTAATAGATAGCACTACTAAGCACATTACGATCGTAATTGAGGGGGCCTTTGGCTTTAACCTAGTTAAAGAATTTCGTAATAGCTATTCACCTTACCGAGGCTTTAGATTCACCATTGATTTACGCAAGGTGGACTATATTGACAGTGCTGGTCTTGGCATGTTGCTCAATATGCAGAAATATCTTGAGCAAAGTGATGGCATGATCCGAATTACTAACACCTTACCTCAAATAAGGAAAGTTTTACTGATTTCTCGATTTGATAAGAAATTTAGTATCGAATAATGCTTAAGGAATAAGCCGATGCGCGTAACGATTGTTGATGACCATAAATCAAATAGAGAGCTCTGTCGGTTTATCTTATTGCCTATTGCCGAGCATATCGATACCTTCGAAAATGGCGCTGATGCTGTTGAGGCGATGCTCGTCATGGACGTCTTACCCGACGTTATTTTGTTGGATGTGATGATGCCAGTTAAAGATGGTTTCACCACCGCAAAAGAGATCCGAGACTCTTTTCCAAATCACCATATCCCAATTATATTTTTGACTGTGCTTGATGATCATGATTCATTTGAACGCTGTTTATCGCTGGGCGATGATTTTATTCTTAAACCAGTAGAGCGAAGCGTACTGCTCGCTAAAGTGCAGGCTCATTACCGTATTGTTAAAATGCATAATGAAGTGACTCAGCAGCGAGATAAACTCAATTATTTCAACGAACAAGTACAATATGACTACGCCATCGCCGAATCCATTTTCACCAACTTAATGGAGGAGATGAGTGCAAAAGTCAACAATATCTATGGCATCAGTTATATCTCCACACCTTCGACCATTTTTAATGGTGATCTCATCATTGTGGCGAACCGGCCCTATGGTGGCGTGTACGTCATGATCGCTGATGCCACTGGGCATGGATTACCCGCCGCGATTTCAACGATCCCTGCCACGCGTACGTTTTTTTCAATGGCTGAAAAAGGGATGTCGCTTGGCGAAATGGTCGCTGAACTTAATAGTGCGCTAGTAAAGTTTTTGCCTGTTGGCATGATGCTTGCGGCCAGTGTATTTGAGATACGAGCCAACGGCTTCGAGGTTTCGTGGTGGGGAGGTGGTTTGCCTGATGGTTATTTACTGGATGAAGAAAGCAACATCGTTCGTCGTCTCGTTTCCACACATATGCCGCTGGGAGTTCTGGATGCTGATGAATTTGAAGTAAATTTAGTTCATCTCAAATTAAAACCTAACCAAACGATCCTCTGTTATACCGACGGTATTACCGAAGCGATGAATGAAAACGGGGAACAATTTGGCCAGTTGCGACTCGAACAAGTTTTGCAGCGGAACGTTAAGACTCAGATTTCAGATTTGTATGATGAAGTATGCCAGTTTTCCAATCGTGGCCATGGTGATGATCTCTCAATTCTTTCAATGACATTTCCAATTACCAATAATAATGAAATATTAGCGTCGCAAAAAAACCGATTTCTTAGCCATATACCAATGCAAAGCCATCTCTTTTTTCCTGCTTCAATTCTTAAAAAGATTTCAGTTATGGTCGAGATGCGTAACATTGTTCGCGGTTTTATCAGTGGTGGTGAGCATCTTGATCTCGTTTGCTCTGTATTGTCAGAACTGTTTGCTAATGCCATTGAGCATGGGTTATTAAAACTTAACTCTTCACTAAAAGATGACCCAGATGGATTTCTCACTTTTTACCAACGACGTGAAGAGTGTATGGATGAGTTAGATGAATCGTTATGGATTAAACTAGACATTGATTATGACCCAACGGTGGGACAATTGAGCTTTTCACTCGAGCATAATGGTGAAGGCTTTGAATACCAACATACGGTTGCAGACGGCAACTGTACACATGGTCGAGGGATTATTTTGGTCTCTAAATTGTGTGAGTCATTGGAATATTCAAAAAATGGTTGCACTGTTAAGGTGACTTACGCCTTTAACAGTAAACATGATTTTCCGATATTGTCTTAATACTGAACAGATTATTTACACTGTAAAATTCTGCGTAACTCATTCTTTCGTTTATTTTTAGGTTGTACGGTTCGTTTCGTCGTGACTAAGTGATGTAGCCCTTAATTTAGTTGCCTAAAGATTTAGTCCATACTGTAAATTGTATACACTGCCATACGAACGGAATCTAACCATATGGGTTAAGTAGTATGTGGAAACGCTTAATTTCGCTTTCAGAGGACAAAAAACAAGTCATTGCCCAGCTGCCTGGGACGGAGTCCATCGACAAAAATTTTGACCAAGCAGGCTTGAAAGAAGCATTGTTTGAGTTATCTGCATCGACATTTTTCTTAAATGAAACTGAAGTTACCCGCTTTATCAACTGTGCAAAAGAGGGTAAGGGTGAAGCATTCTCTGGAATCACCATTGCAGAGAAAAAGAACGCTTCGGTGGAGATTGAATTTAGTGATCGAGATATGTTAGCCAGCATGGTCGTGACGGGTGCATATGGGGGCAGAGCATTGCGCGGTAGTGAGTTGGTGTATGCATTGGCTCACTCCCATGTGACAAAAGGCATCAACAAACTGGCTTTAAAGAAAGTGTTAATGGTAAGTAATACCTTGAAGCCAGGGGAGGTATATACTCAGCCTGTTGCGCAGGGGCGTGAACCCATTCAAGGTAAAGACGCACAATTTATTCCTTTGGTTGAGGATGTCAGTAAGCGCGTGTTAGCACCGACCAAAAAGCAAGGACAGAACAAAATTGATATGCGCAACTTAGGTGAAACCATCACTGTTGGTCAAGATGATGAAGTGATGCGTCGAATTCCTGCAACAAAAGGAACGCTAGGCTATACCGTGCAGGGAAAAGTACTGGATCCTAAACCAGGTAAAGACTCGGCCTTAGTTGCAGGAAAGGGGTCTTACATCTCACCCAATGACCCGAATGTGCTACTGGCCAGTCAAGCGGGCATGCCTATCCTGAAAAGTAAAACGGTTGATGTCGATAACGCTTTATGTTTAAACAACGTCAGTGTAGCGACTGGCCACGTGAAATTTAAAGGATGTGTTGTCATCACGGGCGATGTCGAGCCTGGGATGATCGTGAGAGCGACGGGCTCAATCACCATCGGTGGGTTTGTTGAGTCTGCTGATGTTCAAGCCCAAGGTAATATTGATGTTGGTAAAGGCATTATTGGCCATACGGTGTTTGATGATGAAGCAAGAACATGCATTATCAAATCAGGAGGCTCTATCACGGCTAACTATGCTCAATTTAGCGAACTGCAAGCGGCAGATGACATCAATTTAGCGGTTCACAGCATGAGCAATGAATTGCGCTGTGGCAATGATCTAAAAGTATTAGATAGTAAAGAGAAGCAAGGCACACTCAGCGGTGGTCACGCGAAAGTTGGTGGTAAGATCGTTTGCTTCAATCTAGGCGTTGAAGGCGATACCGCCACGGCTGTGCAGGCTTTTGCTCGTTATGCTGTGTATAAAGAACGGGTCGCGAAACACAAAGAGCATTATAAACAAGCGCAAGAAGCGACGATGGAAGTGATCCGCCGTGAGATTGAATTTAAGAAAAAGCCTAAAGCGGAACGCTCGGAAGAGGAACTGCTAAAAATTGATGAATTTAAGAAACAGACTAATGATCGTTTAGAAAAAGCAAAATTGGCGTTGGATATGCTGGGAGAGGAGTTTGATCAATTGCTCGAAATGAATACGATCGAAGTCAAAAATAAAGTTTATACCCATGTTTCGGTGCAATTTGATGATGAGCGGATCATCACCAAGCGGGCTCATGGCGCTAGTATTTTCTCATTTAACCAGTATGAGATTAAATGTGCCTCGATGCTTGAAGATGAAGATGTCGGAGGGATCTAACATTCTTATCTCAGAGTGCTAAGCAAAAAACGAGGCATTTTGCCTCGTTTTTTGCTGATTATGCTATTTCTAGTAAGGTGGCTATTGCACTGATCTCACTTTGCCCTGTTTGAGATCGTTTAACACCATCGATTTAGGACCATCGGCAATGACACAGCCTTTCTCCATCACAATGACGCGATCAACCACATCGAGCATTGACGTTTTATGAGTAATTAATATTAATGTCTCACTTGGTGTCAATTGAGACAGTTGATGTTTGATGTGCATTTCAGAACGATTGTCCATGGCGCTGGTGGGTTCATCAAGTAGCAAAACGGGTGGGCGTCCGAGCAGTGCACGAGCAATGGCTACCGCTTGCCTCTGACCACCAGACAACAACAAGCCGCCTTCACCCACTTGTCGTTCTAACCCCGCGGGGTCTTGCTGTGTGAACGCGGTAACTCCCGCTCGGTTAGCGGCATCCATCACATCTCTATCATCAACTAATGGACGCCCGAGCGTAATGTTATCGCGAATTGAACCGTAAAATAGGTTGCTGTCTTGAGGTACGCAACCAATATTACGTCTCACATCAATGTGATGCAGTTGCGCGATATCGGTGTCATCAATGCGAACATTCCCCTCGGTCGGTTGATATAACCCCATGATAAGGCGCTCTAAGGTGGTCTTCCCTGAGCCGATGCGGCCTATGATCGCTACTTTTTCACCCGGATGAATCGTTATACTTAAGTCACGTATTGATGCAACAGGCGCATTAGGGTAGTGAAAAGTGATTTTGTCTAGCTCAATTTTACCTTGCACAATCGGACGATGAATATAGCGTTTACCTTCTTCTTGCTCATCGGGCATTTGCATCACTTGCTCAATGATTTTTAAGGACGATTTGGCTTGGTTGTAGCGTGTTGAAAGTAATGATAGTTGCACCATTGGGCCAATCGCACGGCCGCTGAGCATGGTTGCGGCGATGAGCCCACCCATAGTTAAATCGCCGTTGGATATCAGATAGACGCCTAAGATGATCATGCCAACATTCGCGGCTTGCTGAACAAAGCCGGCAGTATTTTGAATACCATCAGTAATTCTACGGCTTTTAATGTTCCAGTTCGCCATGTGCGCGACCGCTTCTTCCCAGCGATATTGAAACTGACTTTGAGCGCCAAAGAGTTTCACCGTTTCAAGTCCAGCTAAACTTTCAATCAGGTTGGCGTATTTTTGTGATGCCAGTCGAGAGCCCTCTTCAATCGCCCGTCGTAGAGGTGCTTGGATGAGCAGAGAATAGATAGCAATGATCAGTACACCAGCGATAGGTACCAGCACTAAGCTGCCTGCCATTAGCCAGATCAGCACTAAAAAGAGCAGTGCAAATGGCAGGTCAATCAATGATGAGATGGTTGCTGAGGTAAAGAATTCGCGTATGGATTCGAACTCTTGTAAATGTCGTGCAAACGCACCGACAGAAGGAGGACGAGACTCCATTCTGATCCCCATCACTTTACTAAAGAGCTTGGAAGAGATCAGAATGTCAGATTTTTTGCCCGCTACATCAATAAAATAACTGCGAAGTAGTTTGAGGAGCAGATCGAATAAGAAGATCACAAAAATCCCGCTCGCTAATACCCACAAGGTTTCAAACGCAAGGTTAGGCACGACTTTGTCATACACTAAACGGCTGAACATTGGTGCCGCAATGGCAAACAAATTGATTAAAATGGAAGCGATCAACACATCGCGATAAATGTGCTTTGACTGCCATAACGTACCCCAAAACCAGTGGCCATCACGGGTCTTTAATATTTCTGGTGAGCGCTCGTCATAGCGAAACTGTTTTTTCACCATGAAGTAGCGGCCAATATAGCGTTCAGTCAGTTCCTCTAAGGGAATAGCTACGGGGATTAGACCAGACTCCGCAGTGACGACCTCAGCTTCTTGATTCGCTTCGTTGATGCTGCTGAGCACACAGGCTTCACCGCCTTTTAAAATTAAGATAACGGGGAAAACCAATTTTGGGATTTGATCCAATGCTGAGCGATTTTCCTTGGCGATTAACCCCGCTCTTTCGGCTGCTCGAGGAAAGAGAAAAGGCGTCAGTTTCCCATCTGATAAAGGTAGGCCGTTGATCAGTGCTTCTGGGGAATTCGCCAATCCATAATAACGACTCACATAGATAAGCGAATTGAGTAGCGTGTCTTGCATTACATCTGACCTTTTTTATTTATCCACAATAAAGCCTTGGAAGACTTCTATAAAATGCTCGGAAAGGAAATCAAGTTGAGTTTGCGTTTCTACCCTTGACGCAATTGTGGTGATTCCTAAATTGTGTGCTGTGCGAGAAATCGACGTTAAGGTGAATTTTTGCTTTTCATCGTCGAGATGGTGAGTAAATAGATAATCGAGTTTCACGTATTTTGGACGGTACTCGTTGATGTAGTCTAATGATTGGAAATTCCGGCCATAGTTATCGACACCAAAGTCTGCGCCGGCTGCTCTTATGGCATTACAAAATAGCGCCGTATGGTGAGGGGCGTTGAGGAATGCGTTTTCCGGTATTTCAAAGTGTAGGTTCTCACAGATAGAGCGATGCTTCGCCAGAGTCTGAGTGACCCAACGAATAAAACTGGGTTGAGAAAGGCTGCTTTGAGCGATATTAATGGCTAATGGTTCGGCTATCTCTCCCGTTTCGAGCTTGCGAATCATCGTTTCAATAACATATTCATCAAAAATATGGCTGGCATTGAGTTGGTCGAGTGCAAATAAGTATTGGTTAGCGCTGTAGCGTTTACCATCGTGCTCAATCGCTGAAAAAACTTCGCGGTGGAAAGTTTGTCCCCAGCTATTATTGGCTGACTGCAAACGGAAACTGAACCAATCGTTATGGATAGCTTCTTCAACCAATGCTTTCCATTGCTGTTTACCCATCACAGTTTGTTTGGTTTCACTGCTGACAAAGCCGTAAATCAGCTCTGGATTTGCAGTTGCAATGGCTAACGCGTTGTCGAGCAAGGAAAGTAACTGCGTTGAAGATTTTGGTTCTTTATTATGAACAACACCTAAAGAGACTTTGGCTGATGCCATGCCAGTCGGGTCGGCTAGAGTGTCTTGCACAAAATTCATAATACTATCGGCGATGATTTTGAGTTCACTCTCTTCCATGTTGGGCAAAATAAAGCCAAACTCTTCGGTAGAAATGCGTGCCAGAGTCACATCAGGTGAAGTAATCGACACTTTTAGATGCTCAGCCAAATGGCGCACCATACCATCGCCTGCTTCATAACCCTTTTCTTCGTAAAGCTCTTTAATAAACTCTGCTTGCAAAATAGCAGCGCCACCTATGGCACTTTCTGATAGCCAACTACTGAGTTGACTCATGTAATAGGCGCGGTTGCCAAGTTGAGAAACTGGGTCAATATAAGCACGCTCACGCAGTTGCTGCGCTTCTTGCGCCTGAGCTTTGAACGCTTTTTCAACCTGCGCTGACATGCTATTGATACCATCAACTACATAAATCAGATCTTTGGTCGCTGGCCGCGGTAGCGGTTCACCAAAATGGTTGCGTGCGACTTGCTCCATTTTTTCGACAATCATCTGTAGCGGGCGTAAAGCGCGCTTCAGAATGAAAGCGATGGCGGCAAGGCCAATCACAAAAATAGCGCTAAACGCGATAAGTAGCCGAATCAGCGCCTTCCATAATTGCGCATAGGCCTCGCCAGGGTGGCTGACAATTTCGACTTCAGCAAGCTGCATCCAACCACTGGTTACAACGCGTTGATCATGGATCGGTGCAAACAGGTGTAAATTGGTAAACCATTGCGGAACGTTATTGGGTTTTACAGGGTAAGATCGCAGAATCTCTTCGTCATCGTCTAGAAAAATCAATCGTACGACTGAGTAAGAGCTGCCATCAAACAAGGCATTGATAACCGACTCAACCGCAATCTTATCTTTCTTCTCCAAATAAGGTGCCAGCGCCAAACCGACGGTGTTGATGGTGTTGTTGACTTCAGAGCGCTGCTGCTGCTCTAAGTTGTTGCGGGTCGTATTGAATTCAATAATAAAGACTGAAGTCATCAGCATAATGAAGACGGCAATCATTCCCGCGACAAGTTGTTTATATAGCGTCATATTACTTACTCATCGTAACTTACAATTGGTTTATTCAATTTTAGCGAGCGTTCCCGTTCACGTAAGTCATTCCAAAGACTTAATCGTGAAGAGTCTCCTGCAAGCTGGCCATTTTTGGATTTCATTAGCCATAAATTTTTACCGTTAAAGCTGTAGATCGGTAACAGATCACGGCGTGTTGATGCTGGCTTAATCTCAGGGTTTATATTGTCTAAAATTAAGGGCTCGGCATTGGGTGTTGAATAGTACGCAAGAACCATATGAAACTGATTTAATTCAATGGCTTTAACATACACGAGGCGCAACTTTTTATCATCGATACCCAGTTCAAGCAGGGAGAAGTACTTCGCAATTGTGAAATCTTCGCAATCCCCTGCGTTGCTTCCTAGAAACTCAAGTGGTGTCGCCCAGTAGTCATTTTTCCCCCATAAATCGATATCATTAACAAAGTACAGCTGATTGAAAAATCGATTTATTTCGGTCAATTTGTCACGTTCGGGAGCATTTTGGTGCTTGGCAATTTCTTTGCGCCATGTTTCGACGCGTTTTCCCGCTCTTGTGCCATAGGTAAGCGCGACCGCATCGACCCACTGCTGCTCTTTGGTGTTGAGCGCTTGGGGGGATGAGGGCATAAATAGCAATAAAACCAGTGGCAGCCAAAACTTCATCAAAAACCGTCAATCATGAATATATTAAAAAGCATAAGTGAACCTTATTCTCTTAGCGCATTTTTTTGTGCACTGAGTATGGGCTTTAGTAGATAATCCATCACGGTTCGTTTACCCGTAATAATATCAACAGAGGCCGTCATTCCTGAGATGATAGGCAGGTTAGCATCATGCCCTAAGCTGGTTTGATTGGTCCTTACTCGGACTAAATAATAGCTTTTGCCTTCTTCATCTTGAGTTGTGTCGGCACTGATATGCTCAAGTGTCCCTTCCAAGCCGCCATATTTGGTGAAATCATAGGCGCTGAATTTTACGATGGCGGGCAACTCTGGTCTTAAGAAGGCGATGTCTTGTGGGGCAATTTGCGCTTCAACAAGCAAGGTATCCTCTGTTGGGACTACTTCAACAATATCCATACCGGGCTGGATAACACCGCCAACGGTGTTGACGTAAAGCGTCTTAATCGTTCCTGTCACAGGCGATAGCACAACAGTGCGATTTACCTTATCTTCAAGCCCAACGGCTGATTCTGTGATTGCTGAAAGTCTATCTTGGGCTTCGTTCAGTTTGTCTTGCTGCTGTGAGCGAAACTTTTGAGCCGCATCAATACGGTTGAGCACCGCTTCGCGAATCGCTGATTTTAATACTGGGATGTTAAGCTCGCTGGTGGTCATTTCACGGCGAGTATCGTTTACTTGGCGCTGTAGTTTCAGCAGCTCAATTCGTGGCACGACACCTTCGTCTGCTAAAGGTCTAGTGATCTCAAGCTCTTTATTCGCAAAATCATAACTTTGGCGTAAATTTTTCACGCGCGCTTGTATTTCAACCAACTCTTGTAGTTTCTGTTTGACTTGTTGATCTAAAAGAGAAAGTTGGTTGCGTAAGTTATTAAGATCTTGCCGGTAGGCGGCCCTTTGTCTATTAACTAAATCGGGTTGGTTGTCTGTTAACAGCGGTGGAAAGGCGAGTTTGTTATAGTCAATTTTGACGCTATTTTGCCAGTTGTCATCATCAATTTCTTCGTTAATCATCACGCTAGTAATGGAAGCGGATAGCTGTAGAACACTGGCGGTAAGGTTAGCGACTTGTTGTTCACGTTCGCGGTAGTCTGAGCGGAAACGTGTGTCATCAATTAATAACAGTTGTTGGCCTTTTTGCACTCGTTCACCTTCGCGAACCAATATCTGTTTGACTAAGCCTCCTTCCAAGTTTCGAACCACTTGAACTTGCGATGACGGAACGACTTTGCCTTGTCCAACTGTCACTTTGTCGACCTGTGCCCATGAGGCCCAGACGATGGCTAAGAGAAAAAAACAGACCATAACCCAGAGCATCACGCGTGCACTGTTGGGCGTGTTCAGTAGCAGAGCCGCCGTTTTGTCGTCTACGTACTCCAATTCTGTCGAAGAGAGTTTGTTATAACTCTTGTTACTCATCGCTTATCCTTTGCGCCTAATCGTAGTGTATTTCCCTTTTCTACTTAAAGCTGTAGAGGGAGGCTACAACTGTAAGTTGTTTGGGTATAGTTGCTTGATTTTATTACTTGTCTAGCAAAATGTTAAGGATTTGCCACTCATCATGAGATTACTATTCACCATTTGAATTGATTGTACTTCCTATTGCGTACGTTCTACAGAGTTTAGCTGTGAATTACTGATTTTGTTGAACCTTAGCACTCTTGAGTTATGACGATGATAGGCGCACAATCGTCAAAAATTTCATAAGGAGCAGAGATGGAACTTTCAGACATCCGCCGCGAATACATAAAAGGCGGTTTAAGACGCAAAGATTTGCTTTCAAATCCCATTGAGCAGTTTAACCTTTGGCTGCAACAGGCCATTGATGCCGGTCTTACCGATCCCACAGCGATGACAGTGGCAACGGTTGATGAAAATGGACAACCTTTCCAACGTATAGTGCTATTAAAAAATGTCGAAAAAGACAGTTTTGTTTTCTACACCAATTTAGGCAGTCGCAAAGCGCAGCATATTGAACACAACAATAAAGTCAGCTTGCACTTTCCTTGGCACCCATTAGAGAGACAAGTGCACATCACAGGAACGGCTGAAAAATTGTCGGCTTTTGAAAACATGAAATATTTTACTTCTCGTCCTAAAGATAGCCAAATTGCCGCGATAGCGAGCCGCCAGAGCAGCCGTATCTCAGCACGTGGTATTTTGGAAGGTAAATACTTGGAGTTAAAAAAGAAATTTGAACAAGGTGAGATCCCAGTTCCGAGTTTTTGGGGAGGATATCGCGTTAAAGTTGAATCGATAGAATTTTGGCAAGGTGGTGAGCATCGTTTGCATGATCGCTTCTTGTTTACGCAACATGATCAACAATGGGACGCTGAACGTTTAGCGCCATAAGGCCTGCTTGTTAAAAGTCAGTCGCAATGAATGCCTCATCTATATGGGGCATTCACTATTGAGTACCACGGATAATTGCGTTTTGAGCAAGGTCTTGGGGATGTTTGAGCCATAACCTTGGTCTAGAGCCATATCGATAAGTTGCTCTTTACTGTGGGCTGCAAATTTATGTCGCAATTTTGCTTCATAGCCTTCCACTGTTTTTATCGAAATCTTCATCACCCGAGCAATGTGTTTGGGCTTTTTTCCGTAAAGCAGAAGAAAAAGAACTTCAGATTCTCTTGTGGTTAGGGGCCCGGAAATGGGTTCTAGAACACCTGTGGAATGCTGTGTGGTCGTTAAACCTGTTGCTCGGCATATCCAATGGCCTACTTCCAAAATAGCGGTATCAGTTAGCTCTTGCCCGAAAAAAATTGTACCTTGAACCTCACCTTGTGCGTTGAACCATGGGGTTTTGGTGAAAATATGAGCGCGCCAAGAACCGTCAGCATAGGGGTGGATATCCAGCACTTTTAACGGTTTTTTTGTGGAGATTACACATCGATCTTGTTGCTGGAATTCTGCGGCGCAAGCGGTTGTCGGGCTTGGCATTTCAAAGTCAGTTAATCCAATGCACTGTTTTGCATCACTAACACCAATTAATTTGCCATAAGCATTGTTTGCGTAAACAAAAACCGAATTAAGATCTTTGCAACCCCAATATCCCGGAAGCTGTTGAAACAATGAAATTTGTTCTGCGCTGAGGAAATTGACCATAGCGGGTTCTCCTAACAATGATATTGATATAATACCAATGGCATGGCGGGTTGTAATCCATAGCGGTATTTGAACATAAAAAAAGCCAGCCTGAAGAAGGGCTGGCATAAATACAAGAATTGCTTCTTGTCGACGTGCAGAAGAGGTTCTATGAATGCTGCGAGGGTGTTGCAAATTCATAGGGATACCACATGGATATCAAATATCAAACGTGTTTGATATTCAACACCACTTTAGACGACGAGAGTACAATAACAAAGGGGGGAATTCCCCCCTTTGTTATATAAATGGTTGGGCTAGTTCAGCTTACCTAAAGTTCCCTAATAACCCTGAAGCCAACATAATTTGCCGAAGTAGCAGGAGCAATAAACAAATTACCATAAGCCGCCGCCGTTGCAGGGGAGAAGCTCCATGCTCCACCTTTTGCTTGACCTCTTGAGTCATTTGTCCATTCCCACACGTTACCGACAACATCATAAAGGCCTAGGCCATTGGGAGCGAAAGACTTCACAGGAGAGGTGCTTTTATTTGACCAAGGTGTACCACTCCAGCCAGTATTCGCTTTCCCAGTTCCGAAATCATCTCCCCACCAATAGTCTGTTTGTGTACCAGCGCGAGCGGCAATTTCCCACTCTTCTTCAGTCGGCAAACGGTATTTATAGCCAGTTTCCTTACTTAGCCAGCGAGTATAGGCCTTCGCATCATTTTGGCTAATACACACCACTGGCGAGTTGCTCAACTGCTTAAAACCAGGGTCGCGCCAATAGCTACCTGCAATCGGGGTAATTTCAGATTCGGCGACTGCTGTGCACAGTTTTTGTAGCTCAGCATCAGTTTGGTAGGTGGTTTGATTCACAAAGGTTTCAAATTGACCCACAGTTACGGGGGTTGAACCAATTGCGAAAGCATGATCAAGGAAAACTTGTTTCGATGCGTGCTCGCCAATCAAATATTCGCCTGAGATCAAAGTGACTAACTCAGGAGCTTTAATATCCCCTTTGAGGGAATCAGCAAATTTATGTCCAGGTTTAAGTAGGTTGTCTTTTTCTCGTAGGTTCGCTCTTAATGTATGATCTGAGGTGATTTTCAGCTCTTGATTAAATGAGTAATACCCTTCTTTCTCAATCGTAATCATGTGCGGTCCCACTGGAAGCATCACTTCGACGGGAGTACTGCCATAGTTCACATTATCGATAGAGACTTTATCACTGTATTGGTTCGAGCGAATCGATAGGGTAACCCAAGCAATTTCTTTCTGTTTTTCTGTATTGGCTGAGTATTCGCCTGGAGCGAAACAGTATTGTGATTCGACATTCAACAACCGACATGGTGTGTTTTCATCCGGTCTTGCATCAAGCTGAACATCTAGTACGGCTTTGTACTTATTGCCATTGTAGAAACCTGAATCTACGGTTTTATGGCGCAGTACATGAATATTAAAAGAGACATTGGCCAGATGTTGTTGGACGAGCTTGGCCTCACTTGTGGCCTCTATTAACTTGGTTTGATACTGGTTTACCGCTTTCTGGAGCGCTAAGTCAGTGGTCTGTTTCGAGCATTGAGCCAATGTCATATCGGCACTACAAGCGTTAGTAAAGCTAACTTTCTCGGTGCTACTCTGTTTGAGTTCATCTCTTAAGCGCTCAACTCGCGCGCGTAATTTATGCTGTTCTAGCTCATTGATATTTTTGCTGACCGTGTTCTGCTCGGCCCTTTTTTGTGCCAGCAGTGCTTCTGACTCTTGGCGTTTTTGCTCAGCTTCTAAACGGTTTTTTTGATTCTGCTTTACATTAGCCCAAGCTGCTTGGTAGGCATTTTGTGAAGGCATGATGTCCAGTTCAGGATCATCAATCATTTTCATGTAATCGCGTTCTAAGTCAGTTTTTGCTTTTGCAAGTGCCTTATCAAAGAGTTGGGCTTGCTTTGTTAGCCTGTCTAACTCACTGTTGTGGTTGTTCACAACCACTTGTTGTTCATGGGTGGCCTTCTGTGCTGCCTGTAATTCGGACTGTTTAGTAAACAACGCATCATCAATGGCAATTACTGAGGAAGGCGTTCCTTCTGCCATCGTCGATGTTGCCACTAAGCAAGGCGAAAGTGCTAATAAGAGAGCGGGTAAACCTTGTCGCATTATTATCTACTTCAGTTAAGTTATTAGTTCATTGTGTCTATTCTAAACGAAAACACCATTTTGTCTGAAGTCATCTTTCAATAACTTAATGACAAAATGGCGTTTTAACCGCATCTTTGTGAATTACGACAGAAAAACAGAGTTTTTTTGAGGTAATTAACCCTCTTTATTCGGTCTTAGCTTTATCCAAACCGTATCATTGCCGTTAATTGTTAATACCCGGTTGTAGGTTTCGTAGCCATCTTTAGAGACGGTAACTTGGTGGCGGCCATTGGGCAAAACAATCTCCACAGGTGTACTGCCGTAGTTAATACCGTTGATGGTTACGGCATCGTTGTATTGATCCGACCTTACGGTCACATTTGCCCACTGTTTGTCATTTTTTTGCGTACCTTCAGACACGCCGCCTTTCAAACAGTATCGAGTTGACACGTTAAGCAGTTTACACGCAGCCACCGCTTCTGGTTTCGCTTGAAGCTGAGCTTGCATTTGGGTGAAGTATTCGTTGTTGCCTTCAAAACCACTGCGAATAATTTGGCTATCTTGTACATGGATGTTAAGTTCCACGCCTTTCAGGTTTTGCTTGGCAATGACCGATTCGGTTAGGTCATCAAGCAACTTGGCCCGAAACGTTTTTACCGCTTTTTGTTTGGTAAGGTGCTGTCCCTGATTTGAACACTCACCGAGTGTCATTGTCGTTGAACAGGTGGTTTTATAGCCAGTTTCAAGAACACTACTTTCACGCAGTTCGGCTTCGAGACGTTTGACCCTAGCTTCAATGCGCGACTCTTCGAGGTTCGCATACTCATTACTGAGACGAGCTTGCTTCTGTTTGATTTGAGACAAGCGCATTTCAACTTCGGTCATCGCTTGATTATTCTCAAGGCCTTCAGCTTGGTTCTGCTTCACTGATGCCCATGTTTCTTGGTACTTCTTTTGAAACGAGGCTAAATCTGTGTCTGGATCATCTAAAAGACGGCTATATTGTTTGTCCAAAGCAGACTTGGCTCGATTGCGTTTAGCATCAAGTTCTTCACTTTCTCGTTTAATACGAACATGTTCATTTTTAAGTTGTTGAAGCTTGGCTCCCTCTGCTTCGTATTCTGCAGAAATCGCGTCGATTTCCGTCTGTTTAGTAGTCATTTTTTCATCGATAGCGGTGACAGGATCTACCTGAATAACTTCTTCCGCGTACACCGATGCAGATACCCAAAAAGGGCTTAGCGCAAGCAATAGCGCTGGGATGCGACGTGTGATCATAGGTCCCTGCAACAAATTAACGTTTAACCACAAAAGTGGGAAAGACAAACTTTTGACAGCTTTAATGGATAAGCTGTATTCATAATGCAAAATTTATTCCGAACAATAGCAAAATTCACTTAAATCTATTACTAGGTGACTGATTTTGTAAATTTTATAATTGTGCATCTTCATTTTGAGCCTAATAGCGAAATATGCAAGTCTCTATTTTCGATCTATTTAGGGGTTTTGGGATTGAACACACATTGACCGTAATTTATGTGCACTTGATCATTGTTCCGTTTTGAAAAATCGATCTCATTTCACCCCTAAACTTAAGCTTCATATGCACTTTGATGTTTAATTTTTAAAAAAATACAGCTTTGTTTTCGCTCCTGATAGTTTTGTTATAACATCAGCTTCTAACCTCAACCATGATGCAGCAATATGAGTGACTTTTCTTCGGCTAAGCTATCTAACTATCAACAAAATGACAAAGTTTTGTCGCCTAGGCCGGCAGAGTTAGTGACATTACCCTCGTACATGGAGTGTCATGATCATAGTTATACCCAAGTCGTTATCGGATTAAAAGGCCAAGCTGAGTTTGAAGTACAGGGTGTAGGCAATTTGGTGGGGCCGGGGCAAGGTTGTGTCGTTACCTCTGGAACTGGCCATGCGTTTGGTGGTGTCGTTGGGCAGTCGGATATCTTAGTGCTTAACCTTCCAATCTCCTGTGGAGATGACCCTTTGCTTCTACAAAAAATGAATGAGTTGTCGAATGCGGATATTTACTTTCAGCTGGATGGGCAAATCCAAAAGCTGATCCAATTGCTAGTTAAAGAGATGCAATCGAGTCCTGATGATTTACTGTTGAGCCGTGCCTGCAATGACACCGTGATGGCATTACTGCAACGCCATATTTCTGTATTTGAAACGCATCGCAAAGAATCTCGTTTTGATCTTGAAGCGATTGATCGTTATATCGATCTGCACCTTGGTCGTAAAATTTCAGTCGCTCAATTAGCGGGCCGCGTTTATTTAGGTGAAAGCCAATTTCATATGTTGTTCAAAGAGCAAATGGGGATCACGCCTCATCAATATTTGTTAGGTAAACGAATTGATATGGCAAAAGATTTGATTGAGCAAGGTTGTTTGAGTTTTGGTCAAATTGCGGAATTAACGGGCTTTTCTGGACAAAGTACCTTCACTCATTCATTTACTCGCTTGCAAGGTATTTCTCCATCGCAATACCGAAAATTGTGTCGTCGCTAATTCTTTATATCCCTGCCTCTTTTTTGTTTGTAATTCCCACATCATTTTTATATTGCTTGCCTTGAACTATCGGCAACACGTGCACCTTTAGTTAAATTTTGGAAACAATGTTGCTATTTTCTGCTTTGTGCATGATGTCAATTGATGTGATTGTGTTTTTATTTTGTTAATAGCCAGAGTTTTTAGCAAAAAACTCGGAGTTTTTGACAAGTATTCTTCTCCCGCTCAAAATACACTGCCAGCCATTGCAGGAAACCCGACCTTTTTCGGGAGTGAGATTGAGGAAAACGCATGTTTACAGCAACAGATGTGTTGAATACAGAGTTTATCGAGCAACCGCTTGATAAGCTGTGGTCGCTGATCTCTCCACTTTATATGGTGGACGAATCTCAATGGCTGAAGCAGTTATTACCGCTGGCAACAGCTACAGAATCAGAAAAATCGGCGATATTAAATAAAACAACCCAGTTAATCGAAGCGATCCGAGCCGACAAAAAAGCGGTGCAAATGATCGATGCCTTATTACTTGAGTACAGTTTAGATACGCAAGAAGGTATTTTGTTGATGTGTTTGGCTGAAGCTCTGATGCGCATTCCCGATGCGGAAACCGCGGATGCTTTTATTAAAGATCGCCTCAGCGTTGCGGATTGGAAATCTCATCTGAAAAATTCTGACTCTGTCTTTGTCAATGCGTCCACGTGGGGGTTGATGCTGACTGGTAAAGTGATTGGCCTTGCTGATGTGGATACGACTAGTCCAACGCAGGCGGTTAATCGTCTAGTGAATAAGCTTTCTGAGCCAGTGATTCGTAAGGCGATGCACCAAGCGATGAAGGTGATGGGCCACCAATTTGTGCTAGGCCGAACCATTGAAGAAGCACAAAAAAATGGCCGTCCTATGCGTGATAAAGGGTATACCTATTCATTTGATATGCTCGGTGAAGCGGCGTTAACCACGGCCGATGCCAATAAATATTTCAAAGATTATTTGATGGCGATTGAGGCGGTTGGCCGCGAGAAATATGGCTTATCAACCAGCCCGGCACCGTCCGTATCAATCAAGCTTTCTGCATTGCATCCGCGTTATGAAGTGGCTAATCAAGAGCGCGTGCTGAGCGAGCTTTATAGCACACTGCTACAGCTTTTAGCCCGTGCTATCGAGCTGGATGTGGCGATCACTATCGATGCAGAAGAAGCAGACCGTTTAGAGCTGTCATTAAAGCTATTTGAAAAGATATATTGCAGTGAGCCCGTGAAAGGGTGGGGGAAATTTGGTTTAGTTGTACAAGCTTACTCTAAGCGCGCTTTACCCGTTTTAGTTTGGCTTAATGGGTTGGCGAAACAGCAAGGTGATGTGATCCCACTGCGTTTAGTCAAAGGGGCGTATTGGGATAGCGAAGTGAAGTGGTCTCAGCAAAGTGGCTACAGCAACTATCCGGTATACACACGTAAAGAAGCTACTGATGTAGCCTATTTGGCTTGCGCTCGTTTTCTTTTAAGCGAGGGTGTTCGTGGTCATATTTTCCCTCAATTTGCCAGTCATAATGCACAAACCGTGACCGCGATTGCGGTGATGTCACAACACAAAGATTTTGAGTTCCAGCGTCTGCATGGCATGGGTGATGCTCTTTATCATCATGCAATGAAAGCCTATCAACAATCGGTGCGAATTTATGCTCCAGTAGGTAGTCATAAAGACTTACTGCCTTATTTAGTTCGTAGATTGCTTGAAAATGGTGCGAACAGTTCGTTTGTGCATCGTTTAGTCGATGCTCGTTGTCCTATTGATACGTTAACGCAACATCCTGTCGATATGTTGCTCTCGTTTGATTCTTTACCAAATACCAAAATCCCTTTGCCACCGCATATCTTTGCCGAGCGCGTTAATTCCTATGGCGTCAATATTGATATTGAAAGTGAGGCAACGCCTTTTGAAGCGAAAGTAGAATGTTGGCTCAGTAAACAGTGGCATGCTTCTCCTATCATCAATGGTGTTGCTCTACTCGAAAGCATGATCAAGGCAGGGGCATCGCCGGAAGTTGTGACTGCGCCGTATGACCGTAGGAAGCATGTTGGACAAGTGGTATTTGCCAACCTTGATCATGTTTCCGAAGCTATCTCAATAGCGGAGCAATCCTTTGCAGCTTGGAAGCAAGAAGAGCACAGTGTTCGCGCGGGCAAACTTGATAAACTTGCTGATTTACTCGAAGAGAACTTGGCTGAACTGGTCGCCATTTGTCATCACGAAGCAGGGAAAACCATTCACGATAGCATTGATGAAGTCCGCGAAGCGGTAGATTTTTGTCGCTATTACGCCAAACAAGTTTCCGCGTTAACACCCTTTGAAGTGACGAGTTTTGACAATGAAAAGCGAAAAGTGAGCCGTGAAGGTCGTGGTGTTTTCGTGTGTATTAGCCCATGGAACTTCCCTCTTGCGATTTTTCTTGGGCAAATCACGGCAGCGTTAGTTGCGGGTAATACGGTCGTTGCCAAACCCGCAGAACAAACCAGTTTGATTGCTTCGCGTGCCGTGGAACTGATGTTGGAAGCTGGCTTTCCTGCTGGCGTTATCCAATTGTTACCTGGACGTGGTGCAGAAATTGGCAGTGCGCTGACTTCTCACCCTGCCATTGCAGGTGTCGCGTTCACTGGATCAACGGCGACCGCGCAACGTATCAATCAAGCTCTTGCTCAACGTGACGCCGCGCCAGTGCCGTTGATTGCAGAGACGGGTGGGCAAAACGCGATGATCGTTGATAGTACGGCTTTACCCGAGCAAGTGGTGAGAGATGTGATTCGTTCTGCCTTTGCTTCGGCTGGGCAGCGCTGCTCTGCATTACGAGTGCTATTTGTTCAACAGGATATTGCCGATCGCATCATCAGCTTGATTCATGGTGCGATGAATGAGCTCAAGATTGGTCTTCCTTACCTCCACAGTACAGATGTCGGCCCTGTTATTGATGAAAAAGCCAAACAAAAGTTGTTCTCTCACATTGAACAGATGACCAAGACACAGACCAAAGTTGCGCAATTAGAACTCAGTGCGGAGTGCCAACACGGCGATTTTGTACCGCCAGCGGCTTTTGAAATTTCAGATATTCACTGCTTAACCGAAGAGCAATTTGGGCCGATCTTGCATATCGTGCGCTTTAAAGCGCGTGAGCTGGCCGATGTCGTGCAGCAAATTAATCAAACTGGTTTTGGTTTAACCATGGGGATCCATAGCCGCAATGAAACGACGTATCGTTGGATAGAAAAACACGCCCGAGTAGGTAACTGTTACATCAACCGTGATCAAGTGGGTGCGGTGGTGGGCGTGCAACCATTTGGTGGGCAGGGGCTTTCTGGTACCGGACCAAAGGCAGGTGGCCCACATTACTTATACCGTTTTACTCAAACTGAATTTTCTCAGTAATAAAGGCTCAGGAGAATTAGCATGGTTCATCAAGTAACACGTTTTTCTGACGCTTTTTCAGCATGGGAAAATTGGAATATCACCGATTTTGATTCTAAATGTGAGTGCTTACTTTCATTTAAAAATCTACTAGAAAGCGCTATGCCACAACTGGCAACAGTGATTTCTTACCATCTTCATCAGGCATCGGCGCTGTTGGCGCATTCGCATCAATTGATCGGTCCTACTGGAGAAACCAATGAGCTATACACCGCAGGTCGGGGCGTGGCTGTGATCATCCAAGGTGAACACAGTGATAAAGCGCAACAGGCGGTGGCAGCTCAGCTTTGTGCCGCTCTTGTAGCAGGCAATAGCGTCGTCTTATGTAGTGACGATGCGATGTTGATTCGAACACTGCAAGCGGCATTTGAGCAGTCAACACTCCCTACTAATCTCATTCAGTTTACGTCTTTTGATGCTTATCATCCGTTGATGGCGTCGGACGTTCGAAGTGTAGGTTACGTTGGGAACACTTCGGTTGAGCGTAGCCTCAACCGTCAGCTAGCTGATCGTAATGGTGCGATTGTCAGCCTAGTTTCTGAAACGGACTTGAGCGCGATCCCCGTGGCTCATGATCCTCACTTATCGTTGCGCTTTATTACCGAGCGTACTCGCACAATAAATATAACAGCAGTGGGTGGTAATGCGACCTTGCTTGAGCTTGGTAGCGAAACCCATTAATCCTTTCTGTTTTATCCTCTTCTTCGGAAGAGGACATGGAAGGCGATCTTTTAAAGAGGACAAACACAATGGAAAATAGCTTTGCTATTACAACCACCTTTATCCTGTATCTTATTTTGATGCTGGCTATTGGTGTGGTTGCATACCTTCGAACGAAAAACTCCGCAGATTATTTCTTAGGAGGGCGATCACTGGGCCCTTGGCCTGCGGCTTTATCGGCGGGTGCATCTGATATGAGCGGTTGGTTATTGCTCGGTTTACCTGGTTACGCGTACGCCGCTGGTATTGAGGCTTTCTGGCTAGCGGGTGGCTTATTATTGGGCACATGGGCGAACTGGTTAGTGAATGCTAAGCGCTTGCGCACTTATAGCATCACGACAGATTCATTAACATTACCTGAATTTTTATCACGCCGTTTTAATGATAAATCTAAACTGATTCAAACCATTTCAGCCTTCTTTATTTTGCTGTTCTTCCTCTTTTATACCAGTTCTGGCCTTGTGGCTGGCGGTAAACTATTTGAAACGGTATTTGGTTTAGATTATTCAACCGCAGTTATTATTGGCACCATTTGTGTGGTGTCTTATACACTGTTTGGTGGATTTTTAGCCGTTTCTTGGACTGACTTAGTGCAAGGCCTATTGATGGCAGCGGCATTAATGATTGTGCCCATCGCGGCAATCAACGGTGGTTTGGGTCAACTGAGTCAAGATCTATCCGCAATAAACCCAGAGCTATTGACGCTGTGGCATGATGTGAAAGGTGAGCCGTTAACAGGTGTTGCCATTATCTCATTAATGGCATGGGGGCTTGGTTATTTTGGTCAACCCCATATTTTGGCGCGCTTTAAAGCGTCTCGCTCAAATAAAGATCTCACCACTGCACGTCGTATTGCGGTCATTTGGACTGGTTTATCCATGGCGGGAGCCCTATTAGTTGGCTTAGTTGGGCTTGTTTATGTGACGAACACAGGTTCGCTGGAGCTGGCAGATGGTGAAAAAATCTTCATGCTGCTAGTGAATGCGATTTTCCATCCAGTTATTGCAGGTATTTTGCTTGCGGCTATTCTTGCGGCAATTATGAGTACCGCTGACTCGCAATTATTAGTTTCTTCCTCTGCGTTAGCGGAAGATTTTTACAAGCAAGTCATCAAGCAAGATGCAACGTCGGAGGAGATAGTTCGTGTTGGCCGCTTTGCTGTGATTCTAATTTCTATCGTTGCGTTAGTGCTGGCCATGACACCAGATAGTTCCGTGCTCGGCTTAGTCTCGTATGCATGGGCGGGCTTTGGCGCCGCATTTGGCCCTGCAGTGGTATTGAGCCTTTATTGGTCTCGAATGAACCGCAATGGTGCACTAGCCGGCATTATTGTTGGTGGCGTGACAATTGTGGTTTGGAAACAACTGTCTGGCGGTTGGTTTGATGTGTATGAAATTGTTCCTGGGATCATTTTCTCTGTACTTGCGATCGTTGTGGTGAGCTTAGCGACAGCTGAACCCGAAGAGAGCGTGAGAGCACAGCACATGACCTTTAAAAAGCAGCTGGTTGAACTAGATTGACATTCATACCGTTGTTCAATAACTAGCCCCTTTCTGAGGGGCTTTTTTGTACAGGTTAGATTGTGTAGTGTGCTTAGCAGAAAATAAGGAGATTGGGATGGACGTTTTTTGAAGATAGCTCACGAAACACACACTAAAGTTTGAGAAAAATGAACCTGTAGGCGCAAAATGTGTCAATTATCAATAATGATGCAAATTGTAGGGATTATTGGACCATGTCAAAAGCTTATTGCACCTGTTGTCGTAAAGAGACACCACATAAAGTCGTAATGAAGCGCTGTCAGTCAGAACCTTGTTCAACGTGGCAAGGTGTTCAAAAGTTTTTTGCGCTCATTATACAAGGTGAACCTCATTACAAAATGGAAAAGCAAGGTTTTTGCCGAGTATGTAATCACCCATCAACATTGAGCCACACCGACTTCTCACGCGTCCGCGTTCTCTAAATACTTCCAGCACTGCGCTAAGTTTTTTGGCGTAGTGCGCCTCTCGCTCAAAAGATAATTTTGCTTTTATTCGGCTGACTAAGTTTGATTTAGCGCACATTCACGTGCCGTTCTATTGCACGAGTGTCAAGTATTGGGAACTTAGGCAAAGTAATAATCCATAGTTGTAATACTCTCAAGCCCATTACTTTGGTGAACAAGCTTCAAGGAGCATTGCAATGCAATTGAGTTTAAAGAGAAAAATGGTGTTCTCTGTGGTTGCTGCTATTACATTAACAGCCGCTGCATTGGTTATGGTTGGCTATCAAACCTTTAAAACCGATAGCTGGAGAGCGATTGAGAGTGAAGCGCGTAATACATTACAGGCTCATGCAAAAGGGATTGGTGACTGGTTTAATGGTAAACAAAAAACGCTGCTAGGATTAAAAAACGAAATCGAGCGTAATCCACAATTAGACATTGTTCCTCACCTACGCCAAACCTTGGAGTCTGGTGAATTTGGGCTGAGTTATTACGGTAATGAACAGGGCGATATGATCCGCAATGACGGATCGCGTAACCAAAATGGTTATGATCCTCGTGAGCGTGGTTGGTATAAAGAAGCCAAAGTCGCGGGTAAACCGATCACAACCGCCCCCTACGTCAGCGTCACCATGCAAACCTTAGTGGTGACATTGGCAGAACCCGTCCGTCAAAATGGCCAACTGATTGGCGTCGCCGCTTCCAATTTAGCTTTGGGTAAATTGATCAAGGACGTCTTAGCCATTGAGGTTCCCGGGAAGGGCAATGCTATTTTGGTGAATACCAAGGGGCTAATTGTTGCCCATCCCAATCAAGAGCTTATTTTAAAACCTACCCAAGAAATGGCCTCACAACTGACCATTCAAAGCATATCAGAGGCGGCAAATTCTCAATTACCACTCTTTGTTGATATTGATGGTCAGGCCAAAGTATTGATGGCGCAAAGTATTGAACATACTGACTGGCTGTTGGTTATGGTGATGGACAAAACTGTTCTTGAACAGCCACTCAATGACATGCTATTGAAACAGAGCTTGATTGGCTTGATGATTTTAGTGATCTTGGCATTAGCGACCTCATGGTTCGTCGCTCGTCAGTTGAATGAGTTGAGTAATATTGCTCAAGCTTTGTCAGATATCGCCGAAGGTGATGGCGATTTAACCCGTCGTTTAGCCGTTCGCAGTGACGATGAAGTCGGTATCTTAGCGGATAAGTTCAATAAATTTGTCGATCGCATCCATGTCATGGTGCAAAGCGTGCGTGATGTTTCCGTCTCCCTTAACCAAGGAGCGACACAGGCCGCGAGCTCAGCCAGTCAACGTAGTGAACGGATTCGTACTCAACAAGATGAAATTACTATGGTTGCAACAGCGGTAACTGAAATGGCGTCTGCGACCGCTGAAATTGCGGGCAATGCTGATAATACCGCTAAAAATGCCAATGAATCGGTTGAGCTTGGTGCACAAGGCTATCGCCAGATGCAGCAAAGCAAACAGTCAATCAATCAGTTAGCACAAGAGCTTAGCAGTGCTGTGGGCATCATTGGTGAATTAGAAGTGCACGCTAATGAGATTTCAACCATTCTGTCGACCATTCGCTCGATTGCAGAGCAGACAAATTTGTTGGCCTTGAATGCGGCGATTGAAGCGGCGCGCGCCGGAGAGCAAGGCCGTGGCTTTGCCGTTGTAGCTGATGAAGTCCGAGTGCTTTCTCAGCGTACTCATGCCTCTACCGAGGAGATCCAGTCTAAAATTTCCGGTTTGCAGAAGGTAACGACCAATGCTGTTTCTGTCATGACGGAAAGCCATAAACTGGTCGAAACAAGTGTGCAAGATGTGAACCACACAGGAGAAAGCTTACACGCAATCAGCGAAGCCATTCAGATGATCAGTGATATGGCGACACAAATTGCATCAGCAGCAGAAGAGCAATCTTTGGTGACAGCGGATATTAATGGCAATACCGAATCGGTACGTGAAGTCAGCGACCAACTCGCCAGTGATGCGCAAAATGCAGTGCAACAAGCTCATGAAATGCACCGTTTAGCGAATGAGTTAGATAAAGAAATTTCTCGCTTCAAACTGTAATCATCTCAACGTACTCAAAGTAAAGAGGCGATAAATAGATTACAACCAAGAAAGTGGGTGCTTGCTCACTTTCTTTTCCTTTTTTCTCCTCAGTCTTTTTATTCTAACGTTCCCCTATTCTATGTGATTTATATCACAATGCCTTGTGATGATAGGTTGGTTTAACGCTGTAAGCCATTATTGTATGCCATATCACTTTTTTTTGAGCGCCGTGCAAAACCATGAGCCTAGACCGCATCGACCAACAGATTTTACGTATTTTGCACAGTAAAGGACGGCTTCCCGTTGTTGAGCTAGCAAAGTTGGTGAATTTAACCACATCTCCTTGTTCTGATCGTGTCAAACGCTTAGAAAAGGAAGGGTATATCAAAGGCTACCATGCAGAACTTTGTCCAGAAAAGTTAGGTCTGGATGTACAAGTGTTCATTCATATTCGATTGGATCAAACCAGTTTCTCTATTTTTGAGCGCTTTTCACAAGCAGTGGCGGACATCCCAGAAATTGAAGCATGTTATTCATTGTCCGGTGATTTTGACACCATGATCAAAGTGAGAGTGAAAGATATGAAAGCCTACCAAAGTTTTATGTCTGGCAAGTTGGGTACATTGCCGGGAGTGATTCAAACGCGCAGTGAATTTGTGATTGAAGAACATAAAGCCAGCTTTGGCATTAATCCTGAGCTCATTTCCAAGACGCTGCCTTAGCTGCGAATGAGGTGAAATACGGTGCAAGAAACAGAACAGCAACAGCCCTTAACTAAAGACGTTACGACACTTTTTACTAGGTTAAAACAGCAGACAATAGCAGAGCCGTATCCTAGCCTTGAGCAAAGACGTATTTGGTTGCAGCGCTTAAAAACCGCGTTACTCAGTGAACAGGCCGCGTTCGTTGAGGCCTTAAATCAGGATTATGGTTATCGGAGTCGCTTTGATAGTACGGTTTGCGATCTGCTACCGGCCGTTTCACACATTAATTACACGCTAAAACACCTCAAATCGTGGACAAAATCGCAATCGCGTCATGCAAGTTGGCTATTACTGCCGTCGACAGTGAGCGTTCACTATCAACCCTTGGGTCTTGTGGGGGTGATTGTACCTTGGAATTTTCCTATCGTGCTCAGTATGGCTCCATTAGTCACCGCATTGGCAGCAGGTAATCGCGCTATGGTCAAATTGAGCGAATATACGCCCTGCACCAACCAAGTGTTGATGCGTATTTTTGCGACGGTCGATGAAGCGGTTGATACTGTAGAAGGTGGGGCTGACGTTGCCGCACAGTTCAGTGCGTTACCCTTTGATCATCTGTTATTTACGGGGTCAACACCGGTAGGTAAATTGGTTGCCCAAGCGGCTGCGAAAAACCTAACACCAGTAACGTTAGAGCTTGGCGGGAAATCCCCCGTGATCATTGCACCTGATGCTGACCTTGCGCGTAGCGTTGATAACATCATGCTTGGCAAAGCCATCAATGCAGGGCAGATCTGTGTTGCTCCTGATTATGTTTTACTGCCGGAAGGCAAACAACAAGCCTTTGTGGAGCTCTATCTGCAACGCTTTAAGCGCTATTTTTCCACTAAAGATGGCTATGATACGTCACATATTATTAATCAAACCCAGTTTGATAGGCTGCAACAATACTTAGACGATGCTAAACAAAAAGGGGCCACATTGCATCCCGTAAAAGGCGATGCAAAAGCGGGAACGTATCAATTTTTGCCTTGCTTAGTGACGAATTTGAAGGTTGATATGTTGTTATCCCAACATGAGATATTTGGCCCCATATTGCCGGTATTGAGCTATCACAGTTTGGATGAAGCGATAGCTTATATCAACGCTCGCCCACGTCCGTTAGCTTTATATTTAATGAGTGATGATCACGAGGTGATCAAACAGGTTAGTACACAAACGCATAGTGGTGGCCTAGCTGTGAACGATACTCTGTTACATGTGGCCGCCGATGATGCCCCCTTTGGCGGTATTGGCGATTCTGGGGTTGGGCACTATCACGGGATTGAAGGTTTTAAGACCTTTTCACACGCCAAAACCGTATTGTTTTCTAAGCGTTGGTTGCCACGTAGCCAGTGGATGCTGCGTTATCGTTTAGTGATGCTGGCAATATTACGCAGGCTATTTATTCGCTAATCAATGGACCACACATTTTTAATATCAGGCCATCCCCAGTTGGTCAGTGCAACGTCTTTGAGCACACCCTGAAAACGTAATGTTTGCTTATGGTGGAACAAAGGGACGAGGCAGTATTCGTTGATCAAACTCGATGCTAGCGGTTCCAACGCGATAAGGTAGTGTGTCAATGGTGTCGTTGACCGAATATCGATTAACGCTTTGAGCAGCCATTGGCTCTCTGCGGGGCCAATGCAATGGTGTAACATTGGGTTGCCAAATAAGTGACTAAATGCACTGAAATGCCGGTTGTCATCTAAATTAATATTGGTGATAACTATGGTTTCGTACAATTTGCCTTGCTGGGCCAGAAAATTCAATTCTCGGTAGGAGTAAATGTTGACGGCAGCAGCCAGCCCCATCTCCTCTAAAATATGTTTCACACCGAAGGCGCAATGAATCAGTACCGTGTAGTCATAGACGGCAATCGAGATTTGATTTGGCAGGCTTGCTTTGGGCGCTGGTAGTCGCACCACAGGTTGCCATACTGGCAGTAGGTTACTGGCAACGACTGCGTCAAACTTAGTTGGTTGTTGTGCTAAATAGTGCTCTAGTTTTTCTCCAGATATCTCGGTAGCTAGGTAGCGTTTCTGATTTTCATTGAGAGGTGAATGAGCACCTTGATTGAACAAAATAAACATGCAGCCATCTTCCACTCTTGATGACTGATTAGAGGTGATGATCGCCAGTTCTTCAACGTTACTCAGCTCTACATCGTGGTGGCAAGAGATGTTTTGTAGCTGATTTTTTTGCTTAATGTGCATGCCTTGAGGGTACAACTCGTCTTCATTTAAAATCCAAATTGTGACGTGATCCGTTAAAGCTCGGCAGCCATAGAATTGGTCAAATGCGCTTAAAATGAGTTTGTGAGGTGAGTGATCTTGAACTTGAAATGGGCCACAACCTGTCACCATTGGGGAGTATGCATTGTTCACTTGGCTAGCTGGTTGAATTGAATATTTAACGCCAGAGAGCAACCCTGCAAATCCTAAATCAGATTGATTAAGAGAAAATACTACTTTTTGTGGTTGTGGTGCGCTTACATCAACCAAATGCGCGAGCTCTTTTTTGTACTCTTCCAAACTAGAGAGTTTGGCAAATAAACTCACGATCGTATTAGCATCAATCGGTGAGCCATCATGAAACGCTAATCCGGGGCGAAGATAAAATACCCACTGAAAATGTTGCGCATCATACTCCCAGTGATGGGCTAATTCTGGATGAAAGCGTCCTTGTTCATCACACTGGATGAGGCAGCAATAGATTTGCCTGAGCAGAAATCGCTCACTACTACGTTGTATTTGATGGGGCACTAGCCGTTCAAATGGTCGTTTATACGTCAGTTGAATGTGTAAGCGACCTTCGCGAATAGATGCGCCGGAAGTACTTTGCAACAAACGCCCAAACACTACCTCATCATTATCTAGTATGGTTAAGGCTTTTTCATATTTCCCAGCCAAAATTTGCTCTTTCGCGAGCGTTTGTTTGATTGTGTCTAAATCGAGGTTCAGGCGCAGTATCGAGCGTTGGTTACGTCCGACTTTGGGTTGCCAATTGAGCCAACCTTGTTGCTGCATTTTAGCCACCAGATTTCGTGCATGACGCGGTGAGGTGAATAAACATTCTGCAACCTGTGTTAACGACACTTTAATCTCTTGACCCACACCAAGCACGGTCAGGCGTGTGTAATAACGTAATAAAGTAAGATCAGACACTCGCAAATCCTCTGGATGAAAGGGAAGAGATAGGCAGTTCAGTTCTTCGCACGGCCTTGCGCTTTGCCCTCCTTGATGGTCAAGTTGTTTGGGTATAGTAGCGAATTTATGAAGAACTAAATAAGAAATATTAATGATCATTTGTTCCTCATTGATTGATTTTTAGTTTTTAAATATCGTTTTAAGGCTAATTTCGATGATATGAGGAATTAAAAAATAAAAAATTCTCAGTTTTTGTATTCCTTGTTTTGATTCACAATCAACGCATCGATAGCTGAGGAGGTGAATGATGAACGACCCCATAACGACTGACACCAAACAGCCAACACCGCTGGCGATCTATTACCGCCAGCGTTTAGAAAAATCACGTAACCCTATAGAGGTAATGGCGATTTTAGCTCTGATTCATTTATGTCACTGGTGACCATGAATAAAGGCATCTTGCATACCCTAAACTCTTGAGTTAGCTATGCTCCTGTTACCCCCAACTGCATAATTGCAGGATGCCTTTCCTTTTCGATGCACATCACTTTTTCGTCGTCCTACTTTTCATCTTTATCGTAAACGACTACCATGACATCGCTTTTTTAAAGCCAATTTATATTTTAAATTCTCAGGGCGGGGTGAAATTCCCCACCGGCGGTGTATTTGTTTTTTCAGTTGAGAAGGCAGATGAGCCCGCGAGCGCTCGATGTATCGAGGTCAGCAGATCTGGTGAAAAACCAGAGCCGACGGTTATAGTCCGGATGAGAGAGAATGAAGAGACGCCAGTTAGTTCGCTAGCTGGTGCAATTTGTTTTGGATTTGATCCCTCATAGCAGCCCTGATTCTGGTGATTTTTTAGGAGTACAACCATGAATCAGCTATCTCTACTTGCCAAATTTGGCGACCCTATTACTCGTGTTGAAAACGCACTGTCTGCGCTTAAAGAAGGGCGAGGCGTGTTGTTGCTTGATGATGAAGATCGTGAAAATGAAGGCGATATCATTTATGCGGTTGAGTCACTGACCACACAACAAATGGCACTGATGATCCGTGAATGCAGTGGCATCGTCTGCCTATGTTTGACCGATGAACAGGCTAATCAACTGCAACTGCCCCCGATGGTCATGCATAACAATAGCGCAAACCAAACCGCTTTTACTGTCTCGATTGAAGCAAAAACAGGTGTAACCACGGGCGTTTCAGCGCAAGACCGAGTGACCACAATAAAAACCGCGGCCCGCTTTGATGCTAAAGCCGATGATCTTGCACGCCCCGGCCATGTTTTCCCACTTCGCGCTCGGGCGGGGGGCGTTTTGGCTCGTCGTGGGCATACAGAAGGGACGGTTGATCTTATGAAAATGGCGGGTTTAATGCCTGCGGGCGTATTGTGTGAACTCACCAATCCTGACGGTTCCATGGCCAAAACACCCGAAATCGTTGCGTTCGGGCAAAAGCACAATATGCCTGTATTGACGATTGAAGATATGGTGCTGTATCGAACAAGACTTGAACTCAAACAGGCTTAATGAATGTCGAAGGGAGGCTAGGTGCGTCCCTTCACATTACTCCGATTTAATCTTCTCATTTTGAAATGAGAAGTGCATAAAATTATTAACGTTCGATTAAACTTATGTAGATTGACGATGTTATTTTTGCCGAGGTTGAGCATGCTATTTAATAAGAAAATGCAAAAAGAAAATGATGATTTGAAGGCTCAGATAGCTGAATTACAAGCACAGCAAAGACTTGAGCAACAAAAGTGGCAAGATGAAATTCAGCAGCTAAAAGAACAGCTGGCCTTATTGCGTTCATCAACTCAATTAGAGTCTGATTTGATGGCCAGCCATTTGAGTGGTAGCCACATGCTAGAAGCCATTCGTTCTGGTCTGGCTCACAATGCTGAGAATTTATTGCGTGAGAACGAATCACTGAAGCAACTGAATAGTATTTTTGGTCAGACAAGCACAGCAATTAATCACTTATCTTCTCGAGCAGAAAAAATTGCAGAATACGCTCACGCTAGTATGGAATCGGTGACTGTTCTAGATAAAACAACCATTTCGATTGGCCAGTTAGTCGGCACGATCCAAGAGATTTCGCAACAGACCAATTTATTGGCACTGAATGCAGCTATTGAAGCGGCACGCGCAGGTGAAGCGGGTCGAGGTTTCGCGGTCGTGGCCGATGAAGTACGGGCATTAGCTTCCAAAGCCAATGATGCCAGCACTAAGATTGAATCTTTAGTTGGGCAAGTTCAGAACCAAACAGAAAGTATTAAAGGTTCAGTGAATCAGAGTCAAGAATGTGCAATCGAAGTAGAAAATGCTTCAAATGAATTAAAACAAACGGTAACAATCGTTTTAGACAAATCAAAACAAATGCAAGAAGTTATTCGTATTGCGACGGCGTGTTCTTTTCTTGATACGGTGAAATTGGATCACGCAGTTTGGAAAAATGAAGTGTACGATCACATCCTCAATCGTCGGTTTGAACATGGGATGAATACTCATCAAGAGTGCCGTCTAGGTAAATGGTATTTTGAGGGTGATGGTGCGCGTGAATACAGCCAGCTTCCCAGCTTTGCTGGTTTGAATGCTCCTCATAAATTGGTGCATGATTCAGGAAAGAGTGCACTGAAGTCTGGTCAGAATGGTGATTGGACACAACTGATTAAGCAAGTTGATACTATGGAATTGGCCAGTAAATCGGTGGTTGATTCAATAGACCGATTACTAAAAGAGGTAGTAAACACACATTAAACTCAGACGGTATTACGTAAAATAGATAGGTGTCCGATCGCTCTTCTGCTACAGTGGCGTGCTATTTCTTCACAGTCTGTCATCTTGATGGCACTGGAAATCTAACCCTAGGATCTATTTTGACCAATAACGATATTTTACGCCGTATTCGCTACACTTTTGACTTTAAAGACTCAGCTATGGTTGAGATTTTTGCTGCGGCGGACGGCTGCGTTACTCAAGAGCAAGTGACTACTTGGCTAAACAAAGAGACGGAATCTGTGTTGAGTGATGTGGATCTAGCGATATTTCTCAATGGCTTAATCAATACAAAGCGTGGTAAACGCGATGGTGAACAACCTCAGCCTGAAACACGCTTAACCAATAATATGATTTTCATGAAATTGCGTATTGCGCTGGATATGAAAGCAGAAGATATTTTAGACACATTAGCTTTCATCGATTTTCGTTTAAGTAAGCACGAGCTCAATGCATTTTTCCGCAAGCCTGACAATAAACACTACCGTGAATGTAAAGATCAGATCCTGCGTAACTTTTTAATGGGTGTTCAGCGTCAACTGCGTCCAGAAGATAAACGCGAATATCAAGAAAAAATCGATTAAACCAAAGAAATCTCCTGTAAGTCATTAGGGATCTCTTCATTGAAAAAAGCCATGTCGACATGGCTTTTTTACTTTAATGATCAACGATTTTCATTCTGACGCTTACGAATATCAGTTTTACCTCTTCTTGCTAAACTTTAAAGCGGTCCACCAACTCATAGAGTTCGTTGGCTCGGCTATTCAACTGCTGGCTACCCGCTTGGTTCTGATTAGCCAGTTCAGCCGATTGACTACTTTGATCAGATATCACCACAATACGCTCTGATATCTCTTGCCCAACAATACTTTGCTCTTCTGTTGCAGTTGCGATCAGTGCGTTCATATCCATAATCGTGGCAATAGAGTCTTGAATTTTTTGTAATGCTGTCGATGCGGCATTGGCTTTTTCTACGGTGCTTAAGCTACGACTTTGGCTTGAATCCATCGCTTTAACTGCGGCATCAGAGGCATTTTTCAGTTGCCCGATCATGGCATGAATTTGCCCTGTACTGTCTTGGGTACGGCTGGCTAATTTTCGGACTTCATCTGCTACTACGGCAAATCCTCGTCCTTGCTCGCCCGCGCGAGCCGCTTCAATCGCTGCGTTTAACGCCAGTAGATTGGTTTGTTCCGCAATATCTTGGATAACCGCAAGTAGAGACGAAATGTTTTTCACATCGCCTTCCAGTTTTGAAATCACAAGGCTCGCTTCAGCGACCTCTTTGGCGAGATCCTGTACCGATTGTGCGGCCGAATCAACAATCTCATGGGCATCTTTGGCGTTGTCGTCAGCATCTTTTGCTGATTGAGCGGCATGATGGGCGTTGTTCGAGATCTCTGTTGCAGTCGTGGTCATTTCTGTCATCGCTGTCGCTACTTGATCGGTCTCTTCACGTTGCCCTGATGCAATGGCGTCAACTTGTTGTGCTCGTTGTGTCATGTCATTGGTTTCATCCACAACCTGTTGCCCAACTTGGTGTACGCGCGCAATGATACTTTGCAAGCTGGAGACAAAGGCATTGAAGTTATCACTTAGTCTTGCAAATTCAGGGGCGTTGAATTTTTCCATTCTTGCAGTTAAATCAGCGTCACCGCTTGCAAATGAACGAATCGATAAATCAAATAGCTCGAGAGGACGCATGATACTGCGATTTAAAATGATGGCGAAAAAACCGACGATGAGGATAATGATCAAGCTCATCAAACCGATATTGACTAAACTGCTTTGCATATTTTCCGCAGCGAGTGTTTCCATGTTGGCGATTACGGCATCAATGTCATCGGTGTAAAAGCCAGTGCCTATTATTAGATCCCATTGTGGCAAATAGGTAGAATAGGCCAATTTAGGTAGTGGTGTCGTCTCTCCCGGCTTGGGGAAATAGTAGGTAGTGAACTTATCTACTTTGGCATTTTTGATTAAATCTTGGATTAAATAGTTGCCATGCGTATCTTGCATGTTCCAAAAGTTATCGCCTAAACCAGCATTACTTTGGCCCAGTAGTAGTCGATCCCCTTTGCTATTGTAGCCAAAGATATAGCCACTATTTTCAAACGCGATGTCACGCAGTATGGTGATGGCTTCGCTGAGGGGAGCGTTCTTTTGTTTGAGTGATTTGAGCGCTGTATCGGCAATTTGCAGATATGAACGCAGCTCATTTTGTTTCATCTCCATCATGCTAGCGCGGGTAGCAGCCATTTGTTCGTGATTCAGTTTTTGTGTTTCTGAAAAACTGAGATACATCATACTTAACGAAATAATCAGTAGCGGAACAATGGATAGCACGTAGAGTCTTTGGCGAATAGTCAGGCTCATGGTTATTTCCTGTTGTTATGTTATTGGCCTTGGTACTTTAACTGACGGTTGACATGCTCGTTGTTGTTATAAATATAGCTTAGCTAAGTTTGCGGCACCGCGTCTTACAAAGAGCATATTTTCATATGAAAAATGGGTGTTATGTCAAATTGGAATGCTAAGTAGAGTTGTTGTGCCCTCTATGACTTGCCAGTGGCTTTCATTTCACCGGTTTAAGCTTAATTTCTATATAGAGTATAGATAGGCTGTGATATACTCCGCGCCCACTTTACTTTCGAAGAGCCAGTGACCATGAGCCTGAAAAATGAAATTCAACAACTCAATAACCGTTTAGATACGTGTCGCCATAAGCTCGATGCGGCTAAAGGTCGTGGCGATCAAGTAATGATCAGCAAATTTACCGATGAAGTAGAACAACTGACGAAAAAGCTCGCTCAAGCAAAACACAAGCAAAATTATACGGTGAGCAAAGAGCGTAAGAGTTTGCTCGATATGCCATTTTCTCGTGAGTTGACCAAAGCCGAACAGGCGGATTTAGGTCAATTGAAAAAGTCAGTTAAAGGTTTAATCGTGGTACACCCGATGACAACAATGGGCAAAGAACTGCGTTTAGAAGTGATGACTGGTTTCGCTCCAAAAACCTTCTAACCATCATTTTTTACGACAGAAAAGAGCCAGATAATCTGGCTCTTTTTGATCGTACCTGCGACTCAATAGCCCATAAGTTGCAATAAATTCTCGGCGGTGTGGATTGCCTCTTTGCGGTTAGCAATATTCAGTTTTTGGTATAGGTTGCGGATGTGGGTTTTGATGGTGGTTCCTGCGACATCCAGCTCTTGTGCAATTTGCTCATTGCTAAACCCAGAGTAAATAAGCCCCAAGACTTGCCATTCACGTTGAGTGAGTGGGCTGGTACGAACCAGCTCAGGAATATTTGGGTGATTAACCAGCTTCTCAACAAACTCTTCGTCGAAATGGACTGATCGGCTGCGCTGAGTGGTAGAGATCTCTTTCATTAACTGTTGTGCGCGGTGGCGTTCCAGATCTCCCAATTCGGATCGGCTAGAGAGTTTTTCCAACAAGTGGCCGATCTGCGAACCATCGATTAAAAAGTTACCCACCATACCCGTCTGATTGGTTAGCTGTAGCGCCTCTTTGAGTTTTTCTTTCGCCACTTCTTCGTTGTGCACTGTGGTGGCTAGAACGGCTTCGAGGATCAAATTACGGTTTAGGTCAGTAATCAACTGATAAGTTTGCGCTTCGTGCTGCATAAACGTCAAAGTTTGAGTCGCATCTTCCAAATGACCTAAGTGAATCTGAACTCGAGCAATATTGCGCCATTGAAGCTGTGAAAAGTGATTGCATGCTTTTTCTGGTCGAATGGTGGTCTTGAGCCACTGCAACATTGCTTCATCATTGCCACGAGCTTGCCAAAATAGAATCAGTGAGAGCGAAGCATTCGCCGTCCAGTCTACGTGATAAGTCGATTGTTTCAGTAAGTGCTGTATTTGTTCGATGAATTTACCCGCTTTATCGAGTTCACCACGGCCAATAGCAATACGTGCCAGCATCGAATAACTGTGCAGATGCTTGCTGGGAGAGTGGTTGCCCAATACGCGTAGTCCTTTATAAGCGCACTCTTCCGCTTCATCCAAGCGGTTCCAGCACCACAGGATTTGGGCACGTATCCGTAGTAAGAACTCATGCAATGGCACTTGCTGTAATTGCTGCTCTTCAATTAATTTGAAGGCAATATCTTGTACTTCAAAAGCGGCTTGCACATAACCTTGGGCAATCAAGATCTCGCTTTGCTGTAGTAATGCCCATAGCGCTTGGTGGTAAACCTGATACTGGCGTGCCAGCTTTTCGGTTTGTTGCATCATCGAGAGTGCACGGCTTAATTGACCGAGCACGTGGTTCACTTCGCCGACGACTGAAGTGGCGACAATACGACTGCGGTAAACGGTGTGATCCAGTTGGCTCAGTGCTAACTCCGCAAGTTCTAAGGCTTTTTCTGGCTCATTTTGGTTGATCGCGACTTGAGCACGTAGGGCATTGAATTCGCCTTGTTCTTTGGTGCTTAGCTGAACATTGAGCGCTTTCATCTCGTTGGTCGATTTGGTTAGCAGATCCCCAACGTCAAAGTAGCGGTGCTGACTTTGAGCCAGCCAAGCTTGTAGCATACACAGTTTAGGCTCGCGATAGAGTTGGGCCGGAGAGAGTTGGTTAATGGCCTCTTCGAGAGCCAAAAGCTCGCCTTGGTTGAACATCTTCCAGCCAAATTGCGTCAAGATAGTAGCGAGTAAGTCAGTATCGTTGGCGAGCGTGGCGTGACGCAACGCTTGATGAGGTGTAGCTTCTTGCAACCAAGCGTGCGCGGCGGCACGGTGCAGATCGTGCTCCTGCTGCGGGATGCGCGCCAAGCGTTCATGAGAGAGGAATTCCGCAAATAAGTTGTGGAACCGGTACCAGTTGTGCTCACCTTCCAGTGGATAAATGAATAAACCATAGCGGTTGAGCGACTCAATCATGCTCAGCGCGTCGTCACGTTTGGTGAGTGCAGAGACTAACACGTCATTAAAGTGATCGAGCACCGAGCATTGCATCAAAAATTGGCGCGTTTCTTTATCGAGTAGATCAAACACTTCCTCAACTAAGTAATCCCATAAATGCGCATGATTAAACTGCGATACCGACTCCGCTGTTTGAGCCAACGTGCGCTTTTGGTGCTGTGCTTGTAAGGCAATCAATTGCAGTGCAGAGGGCCAGCCTTCGACATAGGTGCACAAGTTGTTGGCAGTATCATCATCCACGCCATCAGAGACCCGTTGATTAAAGAAGCGTGTTGTTTCTTCTGTATCAAAGGCGAGTAGCTCATTACCAATTTCGATCATCAAATCGCGTACGCGCAAGTTGGCCGTGCCTAATGGTGGTGTGGCACGGCTAGTGACGACCAGCGTTAGGTTGTCTGGCATGTGTTTGAGGAAAAAGCGCATCGCTTCGTGGATATCGTCATCGGCGATCAAATGGTAATCATCGAGAACCACATAGCACTCTTTGTTAAAGCCAGACATTTCCGAAAACACTTCACTAAATAGCGAGTGTAAAGAAGAGAACTGGCGTCGCTCGGCCAGTTTTTGGGCATTTGGACAACTTTGCTGAGTCGCTTTATTAATCGCTTGCAGTAAGTAGTTGATAAATCGGAACGCATCATTGTCGCTTTCATCAATGCTATACCAACCCACATTGGTCTTGTCTGATAACCATTGGGCCGCCATGGTGGTTTTTCCATAACCAGCAGGCGAGCGGAATAGCACGAGTTTGTAGCAAGGTGCTTGGGCAAGCAGCTCTAACACACGCGGGCGAACGATGGCGTTGTGTAGGCGGCCGGGACGAGTAAGCTTAGAAGGTATCCACATCTTCCAGATTCCATTTATTGTTCTTGTTACTGACTTAAAAGCTGATCCCAGCTTTGGAGGTGCTTAGTAAGAAGAGCATCATTATTTAGGAGTACACAAGTGAACTATCACTCATTTTGTGTGGATGTTACTTGATGTCGTGACGCACGTTTATTGATCCATCCCGAGATTCTTGCAGGATTCACATTTACTCATCATCTACGCCCTGTAATTGTGACTTTAATCACTAAAACTTCTTTGTTATGCGCTATATAAAAACTGAGCATGTACAAAATCTCATGTAATTTGTAAATGAAGCTCATTTTTTTGAGAGCCAATTCTCATATTGAGAGATTGATATTCCCGATCGAAACCTTAGCGTCATGAGCGGTATTTAGGCTAGTGAGCAAGGTGATGTGATCACAATCACTGCTTATGAACCGCTATGTGCAACGAATGAGAGATAGATCACTGCGACTCTGGTGCTCGCCCTCTACGCCCTGAGCCCTCCTCCTAAACGAGGTCATTTTTAGGAGGATGCCGACCTTGCGTAGCTGATGCACGATATGCCGAAGATGAATTAAAACGACTAAGTGAGATTTCGCTAATGAAACCTACGCAACAGAAGAAGTTTGATAAAGCTTCGTTCCAAGACAACGTAAAGAAACACCTGACTGCCACCTACGCTACCACCATTGAAAATGCAGATAGCCGTTCATGGTATCTCGCAATGGGGCGCGCACTGGCTGAATTAACGATGTTTGATCTACTCGAAACTGAGCAAGACGAGCGCATTGTTAACGCTAAGGGTCTGAACTACTTATCACTTGAGTTCTTGATTGGCCGTTTAACGGGCAACAACCTCATCAGCATGGGCCTGTATGAGCAAATCACGGAAGCGATGGCTGATTTAGGTCATAACCTAACGGATTTATTAGAAGAAGAACGTGACCCATCCTTAGGTAATGGTGGTTTAGGGCGACTTGCGGCATGTTTCATGGATTCGTGCGCTGCGCAAGAGTACCCAACCGTAGGTTATGGTTTACATTATGAATACGGTTTGTTTAAGCAATCTTTTAGTGAGGGCCACCAACAAGAAGCTCCTGATGAGTGGCGTTGTGTTGAAGGCTACCCGTGGGAAGTGGCACGACCACACCTAGCACAAGAGATTGGTTTTTACGGCCATGTTGACGTTATCAATGACAATGGTGTGGAAAAACGCCGTTGGATTCCGAGTATGTTTGTCCAAGCAATGCCTTGGGATTTACCGATCGTCGGCTATGAAAGCGACACGGTTTACCCACTTCGTTTATGGGAATGTCGCGCAATTGCGCCTTTCTCACTGGCTGATTTCAACAACGGTAACTACTTTGAAGCACAGCATGCCTTGATTGATGCAGGCAACATTACCAAAGTACTTTATCCAAACGATAACCACGAAAAAGGCAAGACACTGCGTTTGATGCAGCAATATTTCCATAGCGCGGCGTCAATGCGTGACATTTTGCGTCGTCATGCGGCGGCGGGTCATGACATTGCTGATCTTCCTAAATATCAAACCGTTCAGCTAAACGATACTCACCCAACGATTTCCATTCCTGAATTGATGCGTATCTTGATTGATGAGAAAGGCATGGGCTGGGATGAAGCATGGGCGATCAGCTCAAAAACGTTCGCCTATACCAACCATACGCTACTGCCTGAAGCACTCGAAACGTGGAGCGAGTCGTTGATCCAGCGTTTGCTTCCTCGCCATATGGAAATCATTTACGAAATCAACCACCGCTTCCTGCAAGAAGTACGAGCCAAGTGGCCGGGTGATGTGTCGAAACAGCAAAAACTCTCCATCATTCAAGATGGTTTCCACCGTGTAGTGCGTATGGCAAACCTTTGTGTGGTTGGCTCTTACGCTGTGAACGGTGTGGCGGCGCTGCACTCGGAGTTGGTAAAACGCGATCTTTTCCCAGAATTCCACGAGCTTTACCCAACACGTTTGCACAACGTAACAAACGGCATTACGCCGCGTCGCTGGTTGAAATTTTGTAACCCAGGTTTGTCGGCGCTTATTTCGGAAAAAATTGGCACTGAGTGGCCAGCGCACCTTGACCAGCTAGAAGCGATTGCGCAATACGCTGACGATGCGAAATTCCAAAAAGAGTTTATGGCGGTTAAGAAACACAACAAGCAGCGTCTGGCTGATTGGGTATCAGAGAACATGGGTATTGAGCTTGATACCAATGCCATCTTTGATGTGCAGATCAAACGCTTGCATGAATACAAACGTCAGCATTTGAATATGTTACATATTCTCTCTTTGTATCATCGTTTAGTGAATGACCCAACGTTCGATATGACGCCGCGCGTGGTGTTTTTCGCGGCTAAAGCGGCACCGGGTTACCACCTAGCTAAAGAGATCATCTACGCCATCAATAAAATTGCGGAAAAAGTAAATAACGATCCTCGCATTGGTAACAAGCTAAAAGTAGTTTTCATTCCTGATTACCGCGTGAGCATAGCTGAAATCATCATTCCTGCTGCCGATGTATCCGAGCAAATTTCTACCGCAGGTAAAGAAGCATCCGGTACCGGTAACATGAAAATGGCGCTAAATGGTGCTTTAACCATAGGTACGATGGATGGTGCAAACGTGGAAATTCGTGAGGAAGTGGGTGATGACAACATCTACATCTTCGGTTTGGAAGTGGACGGAGTCGAAGCATTAAAAGCCAGTGGTTATAACCCATATGATTACTACAATGCGGATCCGCTGCTTAAGGCTTCACTGGATTTGTTGGTGGGTGAAGAGTTTACCCCAGGCGCTCCGGGTAAATTGAAAGCCACGTTCGATAGCTTGCTTGATGGTGGTGATCCATACCTAGTGCTGGCTGACTTCGCTTCGTATGTACAAGCGCATCAGGCGATGGACAAGCAGTACCGTGACCAGGCTGGCTGGGCGAAGAAAGCGATTCTTAACACCGCGTTGGTGGGTAAGTTCAGCTCTGACCGCAGTATCCGTGACTACGTTAACAACATCTGGAAATTAGAAACCGTTAAACGTTAATTTTCAAGTAAGCCAAGGCCTTAGAGCCTTGGCTCTATGATGACTCATTATAATAAAACCCTACCCATTTGAAGGGGAAAGAAGTCCCTTCGGAGAAAGCGATGAAACAACTAAACGCATTAAAACAAGTAGCGGCGATGGCGAACATTGCCGACAGCTACATAAGCGCGTGGGGCGACGAAGCGAAAGTGGAAGATGAAACCATTATCCGCTTATTGGCGTCTTTGGGCTATGACACAACCAATGATGAAACGCTGCTGAAATCAGCAGAAAAGAAACACAAGAAAGATGTATTAGATCCTGTTCTCGTTATTCGTGAAGGTGAAGCGGTGGAAGTGCCACTTTATCTAGGTGCCAGCGCACGTGAAAGCGAATTTAACTGGCGCTTAGAAACCGAGCAAGGAGAGGTACTTGAAGGCTATCTTCAATCGCAAGTCGTTCGTGATGAACGCGCTGAGGGTGGCCCTTTAGTGTTTGCATTGCCAAGCGATTTGGCATGGGGATATCACAAACTGTTGGTGACACGGAAACGCCGTAAAACACCGTATGAGCTCACGCTGATAGTGACGCCAAAAGCCTGTTACAAACAAGCACCTATTACTGAAGGTAAAAAATTGTGGGGCCCGAGTGTGCAGCTTTACACGCTGCGTACTCAGCACAACTGGGGTATTGGTGATTTTGGAGACTTAAAACAGTTAGTGGCGGATATTGCCTCTCGTGGCGGCGATTTTGTCGGCCTTAACCCGATTCATTCTCTCTTTCCTGCAAACCCTGAAGGGGCGAGTCCTTACAGCCCATCGTCACGCCGTTGGCTTAATATTTTATACATTGACGTGAGTTCAGTGCCTGAATTTGCTTTGAGTGCGGATGCGCAGCAAAAAGTAGGCAGTGCGGAGTTTCAGCAACGTCTTCAGAAAGTACGTGAAGCGCATTGGGTAAACTATACCGAAGTTGCAACATTAAAAATGAGTGTCTTGCCACTCCTGTTCACCGAATTTAAAAAACGCCATTTAGATAAAAATAGCGATCGCGCACAAGCCTTTTTGAATTTCGTTGAAGAAGGTGGTGAGAGCTTAGTGCACCAAGCGGCATTCGATGCGCTGCATGTCGATTTACATGCCCAAGATCCGAATGTATGGGGCTGGCCAGTTTTCCCTGAAAAATATCGTCGGTTTGAAAACAGCGCAGTACAGAAATTTATCGAAGACAATCAAGATAAAGTTCACCTATACATGTACTTGCAGTGGATTGCTGATGGCCAAATTAATGAAGCCCAAGCACTCGCGGAAGAAAAAGGCATGGCGGTCGGCTTATACCGCGACCTTGCGGTGGGTGTGGCTGATTCTGGCTCTGAAACTTGGGCTGATGCCGGTAACTTGATTTTAGACGCCAGCATTGGCGCACCGCCCGATATTCTTGGACCACTGGGTCAAAATTGGGGCTTACCACCGCTTAATCCACAAGTATTACAAGCAACCGCTTACGATGCTTATATCAAGCTACTGCGCGCCAATATGAAACATTGTGGTGCGCTACGCATTGACCATGTACTTGGTTTACTGCGCTTGTGGTGGGTACCAAAAGGTGAAAATGCCACTAAGGGTGCTTACATCTACTACCCAGTACAAGATATGCTCGCGATTTTAGCGTTGGAATCTCACCGCCATCAATGTAGCGTGATTGGCGAAGATTTGGGTACAGTACCTGATGAAATCGTCGATATTTTAGCCGACGCGGGTGTTCATTCTTATAAAGTGTTCTTCTTTGAAACCGCAGACGATGGCGGCTTTATCTCACCGAAACATTACGCCGCTCAGTCGATGTCGGCACTGTGCACACATGATATGCCAACGTTGCGTGGTTTCTGGCATTGCGATGATCTCAAAATGGGGAGCGAAATTGGTTTGTACCCCGATCAAGCCCAGCTCGAAGCCTTGTTTGAGGACCGTTTGAAATGTAAACAAGGCATTTTGGATTCGGTGGCATGGCATGGTTATTTGCCTGAGGGTGTGGGGCGCGACGCAAGCCTTGTTCCAATGGATTCATATTTAAGTGAGGCGCTGCAACTGCACGTTGCATCTGGTGCATCGACCTTGTTAAGTATTCAGTTAGAAGATTGGTTGGAAATGGATAAACCCGTTAATATTCCGGGCACCGTTAATGAGTACCCTAACTGGCGTCGTAAACTTTCAATGAATTTGGATGAAGTATTTGCGCGTGATAATGTCAATCGCATCGCTGCACGTTTAACGGAAGTGCGAGCGAGTGTAAGTAAATAATCACTTACTGAATAAACCTTGATGTGACTTAGTGTTATCTTTCTTAATCATGGCATGAAGAATTTTAGTCTAGGTCACTCAATGTAACAGCAGAGTTCGGTACACTGAACCTCGCTAGTATGCCCGCCATTTTAGCGGGCATTTTTATACGTTTAAAGAAAGTTAGGTTAGGAGTAGGGATATGAAAACAAAAAAGCTTTCAAAGCTAAAGCAGGCATATAGCCAACTTTCCCATGCATCATTTACAGATCCATTCTCATTTTTAGGCCCTTACCTTGCACCCGATCAAGGTGCGCTACGCGTTTGGATGCCGGGTGCCGAAAAAGTTGAGCTGGTGGTGGAAAATCACCCCCGCATTCTGCTTGAGCGTGAAGATGAGTCGGGTTTCATCCTAAAATCAAATATTGATTTACGTTTTACCCACTACCAATTGGCGGTCGATTGGGCAGGTGTCGAACAGCTCATTGATGACCCATATCAGTACCATGGTTTATACGCTGAATATGATGATTTGCATACGCCGAAATCGATGTATCACCACATGGGTTCGCAGTTTGTGACCATGGAGCGTGGTGGTAAACAAATCTCAGGTATCCGTTTTTTAGTCTACGCACCGCATGCAAAAGCGTGCAGTTTGATTGGCGCATTTAATCAATGGGATGGACGTCGTAATCCAATGCAGCGCCTTGATTACGGTATTTGGGGAATTTTCATGCCCAACTTACCCGAAGGTACGCAATACAAATTTGAATTGAAAGGGCCTCATGGTGAAGGGTTACCGCACAAAGCCGATCCTTGGGGTTACTACGCCGAGCAGTACCCTTCATTTGCCTCGGTAACATACGATCATCGTCGCTATGAATGGCAAGACAGTACGTGGCAAGCTCGCCCCATCACCGAAAAGCGCAAGCAAGCGCTCTCTTTCTATGAGTTGCACGTGGGCTCTTGGCGTCGTAATTCGGCGGGTGAATTTTTAAATTATCGTGAGTTGGTCGATCAACTGGTGCCTTATTTGGTCGATTTAGGCTATACCCATGTAGAGCTTATGCCCGTTTCTGAGCATCCATTCTATGGTTCTTGGGGCTATCAACCTGTTGGCTTATTTGCGCCAACGAGCCGTTTCGGTACGCCTGATGATTTTAAATATTTCGTTGATCAATGTCACCAAGCCGGTCTTGGCGTGGTGCTCGATTGGGTTCCCGCACATTTTCCTGCCGATAGTCATGGCTTAGCCAATTTTGATGGCACCCCTTTGTTCCATGACCCTGATCCGCGCCGTGGTTGGCATCAAGATTGGAGTTCGTATATTTACGACCTTGGCCGCGAACATGTGCGCCGTTTCTTAGTCTCGAATGCGTTATATTGGTTTGAACAGTTCCATATCGATGGCATTCGAGTAGACGCCGTTGCTTCTATGCTCTATCTCGACTACTCACGCAGCCATGATCAATGGATCCCAAATGTGGATGGCGGTAGAGAAAATTACGATGCGATTGCCACCTTAAAGTGGATGAACGAAGAAGTGTACAAACACTTCCCGAATACTATGACCATTGCTGAAGAATCAACAGCTTTTCCCGGCGTTTCAGCGCCAACCTTTATGGGCGGCTTAGGCTTTGGTTTCAAATGGAATATGGGCTGGATGCATGACAGTTTGGCTTATATAAAAGAAGATCCCGTCCATCGTAAATACCATCACAACGTCATCACCTTCCCGTTAGTCTATGCACACAGTGAAAACTATGTGTTGTCGCTATCACACGATGAAGTGGTGTATGGAAAAGGTTCGATCCACAACAAAATGCCCGGCGATGAGTGGCAACAAACGGCAAACTTGCGTGCTTATATGGGTTACATGTATGGCCAGCCGGGTAAAAAACTCAACTTCATGGGCACTGAATTTGGTCAAACGGCAGAATGGAATCATGATGACCAACTTCAGTGGTTCTTATTGCAGTTTGAACGCCATCAAGGAGTGCAGAATTTAACGCGAGATCTCAATAAGATGTATCAAGCCGAGCCTGCACTTTTTGAGTTAGACAGTGAGCCTCGTGGCTTTGAGTGGCGCTTACAAGATGCGGCCGATGCGAGCATTCTTGCGCATGAGCGCATGAGTGACTGTGGTGAACGTATTTTAATTATCACCAATTTTACCCCTGTTCCTCACCAAGCTTTTCGTTTAGGTATGCCTGTCAAAGGTGAGTATCAATTACTGCTTAATACAGATGATAGACACTATGGCGGTAGCGGTTTTGAAGTCAAAAACCGTGTACTGACTGAAAACGTTGAGAGTGAGGGTTTAGACCAATCTATTTTGGTCTGTGTACCGCCACTGGCAACTCTCTACTATAAGCTAGAGACAAGGGTATAGTTGTCAACCCCATTGCAATTTAATGAGTTGAATGGTTCCTTGTGAAGTCTCAACATCAAAATCCCGATTTACAGTGTGAATCGGGATTTTTACATCTGGCTGTCTCAGAATGAGGGTAAGTTTTTACCCATCGAAGCAATATCTTGCTCATGCTGGGCAGGTTTTTGCTCAATCAAAAATACATACAATATAAGTGTTTGATTTTAAATGGTAATAGAGTTGGCACTGACTTTGCTCTATGACGAGTGAACTTGTTTCATACCATTCATCATTAAAGTAAGGAATTTGCAATGCCAACTCCATGTTATATCTCTATCGAAGGCGAAACTCAGGGCCTGATCACTGCTGGTGCTCTGTCTACTGATTCAATCGGTGATGCGTTCGTTGAAGGTCATGAAGACCAAATGTTGGTTCAACAATTTGACCACGTTGTAACTGTACCGACTGATCCACAATCAGGTCAGCCTTCTGGTCAACGTGTTCACAAACCATTTAAATTCACCGTAGCGCTAAACAAAGCGGTTCCTCTTCTTTATAACGCACTGGCGTCTGGCGAGAAGATGAAATCGGTTGAACTAAAATGGTACCGCACTTCTATCGAAGGTAAGCAAGAGAACTTCTTCACTACTACACTCGAAAGCGCGTCTATCGTGGACATTCACTGTGAAATGCCACATTGCCAAGATCCAGCGAACGGCGACTTCACACAAAACGTTACGGTTTCTATGTCTTACCGTAAAATCCTGTGGGATCACGTGAATGCGGGTACTTCAGGCTCTGACGACTGGCGCAAGCCTGTTGAAGCGTAATCACGCTTAGTTTTTGGGTCGCTCACTCGTGTTTCATGTCCTTGGGGTGAGTGGCCCACACCAAAACCTTAAGCTCAGTACGTAGCCTAGTTATGTATTGAGCTTAAGGTTTTTCGACATTCAAATGTGGAAGGTAAAAAGATGGCAAGGTTAAGTTTTAGGCTCACCGTGGAGGGTTTGGCAGACGACACGTTGGTGGTGCGTGAATACCAAGGCGTGGAATCGCTGTCTGATAGCGCGCAAGCGGGCCTGCGTTGCTACGGTTTTCGCTATGAGATAAAACTGGCCAGTCGCCAATCTGGCTTAACGGCGCTGGAGCTGGTGGACAAAACCGCTCAGCTTGAGATGCTGCGTGATGACCTTGTCGTGCAGCGCGTGCACGGCATTGTGCGC
>NZ_CAWMCN010000086.1:0-101812 GCF_963865925.1 Vibrio sp. ZOR0018
CCCGAGTGGCCAAAGGGAGCAGACTGTAAATCTGCCGGCTCCGCCTTCGATGGTTCGAATCCGTCCCCCTCCACCATATTTTCTCGATTGAGAACGATAAAAAGCCAGCTTTCGAGCTGGCTTTTTCGTTTCTTTACATCATAGCTCTATAAACTGACGTCACTAAGTAGTCTAGTTAACCCTCAATATACTGAAGTAGAGCGGTAACACAGCTTTGTGCATCACTGCAACTGATACTCTCTGGCAGTTCAGTCTGCAATAAAAACCCTTGTTCCAAAGAGTGGCAAGATGAACTTTCACTTAAACAAATCGGAATTCCTTGAGCAGAAAGGGCATTCAATAACAGCAAAGCCGTTTGTATATTTCCCCCAGCATTGGCGGCAAAATGCAGCTCAAACTCAGCTGCGCTATTGAGTGAGGCCAGCGCATGCTCTAATTGAGTGTCCACTTCGGTTAAAGAAACCGAATCTAAATCACTAAAGCTCAGCATGCCTTGGTTCCTATCAGCATACTGCCAAGCAACGACATCAACCTGCTGCATATAGGCTCGCTGCATGCTTTGCGCGGCCGCCTGAATGATCACCTGCATTTGGTCACTGTTGCTTCTTCCACCACTGTCTTGAACTGATAATTCAAAAACATACGTGCCAGCAATCGTAGGATAAAACGCCGTTGCTTTCAGAGAATCTGCATTGATCAAGGTAAGCGATTGAGGCCCAGAAACTTGACGCCAAGACTTCGTTTTAATTTCATATATTGATAACTCAGATTTCGCCGTTCCGCTCAACGTAATACTATTTACTGGCAGTATTAACATCTGATCAGCACCAGCATTAACCGTAGGCTTAGTCAGCTTATCCGCATCTTTCAAATCATCGGCTTTACATCCCACGATAAGTGCGAGCACACTCAGGATCACGAACAACTGGTTTAACTTAAACATAATATTTTCCTGTGATTAAGCATTAGAAGAGGTAACTGGTACTGGTGGAAAGAAAGGCGACTTCACTACCGTCCAAATACATTGCAGCATCTTGTTGCGCGTAATCCATCATCACATTCGATTGCGTATTGGTTTGGCTGAGCTGGTCATTTAAGCGGACCCCATCGCTGAAGGCTGAGATCCATTCCATCGGTTTAGTGGCACTGGTGGATGAGAAAAATACGCCGCTTAAAAACAGCGCTAATAGTTTGGTATTCATGCTTACTCCTTGTGAGCGGTCTGATTCACCGACCCATTCAAGGTAGCATTCTCAATACAAATAAATCGTCAGCAGTTTATTGACCATTTGTATCCAGTTTGGTCACATTAGGTAAAGAAATCTGTTTCGGCCATTGCAGTTCAAAACATGCGCCCCCTAATGCTGAACCATTTACTTTTACTCTAACCTTGCCTTGATGCCAACGAGTGATCTGTTTAACAATCGCCAGCCCAAGACCATGACCTTTTTCACTATTACGCTCTTGATTATTCACTTGAGTAAAGGGCTCAAAAATACGTTCAATATCATCTGGCGCAATACCGGGGCCATCGTCTTCGACCACCAAAAAAAGTTGCCCATCAGATTCGTTCAACGAGAGATGGATCTCTTGCTGCGCAAATCGCGCGGCATTACTCAGCAAGTTTTTAACGGCCCGCAATAAAGCTCGATTATCGACAAATATCGTTTGCTGTCGCAACGAATCCAACACGCTGACACGCAATGTGAGTTGCGGGTTTTCAAGCTGGAAATGCTCCGCTTCTGCAACCAAATTGTCGGCAAAGTGGCAATAAGAAAAATGGCGAATATCCGTGATGCGGTTATAGCGCGACAAAACAAGTGTCTGGTTAATCAAATGATCGAGATCTTCAATACTGGAGTGAATTACTTGGCGGTATTTTTCTTTCTGGCTTAAGGCAATGTCTTCATCCTCAAGCATTTCAAATGCAAAGCGTAAACGGTAGAGCGGTGTTCGTAAATCATGCGCCACGGCGTTGGTTAAGGTTCTTTGGCTGGCAATCAGCTTTTCGATGTTATTTGCCATATTATTAAAAGAATGACTGAGCTGAGAGACCACGGAAAGCCGAGATGTCGTCGCTCTACGAGATAATACTCCTTGGCCAAATTCATTCGCCGTTTTTACCAGACGTTTCAGATCTCGCCATAAAGGATAAATCCACATAACTAAGGCCACAGAAATGGCTAAAAAAAAGAAACCGCCGATAGCCGTGGTGAGCTTTAATTGGGTTTGGTAGGAAATATTGTCCTCGACGCATAACCACGTATTCTCATCCACCGCAGCCAATAAGATCATGCTGCCTTGTTGATTGATATAGCTGGTCATCTGCTCTTTATCAGCCAGCAATTTGGTTCGCTCGATGGGTGACAAATCTTGCTCTTGCAATAGACTCAACTCTAAAGGTATTCGGCTATTTTGCTCAGCAATACTGGTTTGCCATTGAGTACGAGGTTGGCTACGGAGATCTTCTACCGCGAGGTATAATGTGCCTCTGGACTGGTTAAGCGCAGCGAGTTCTCTCGGTTCATTGATCGCGAAATAGAGCACTTTGTCACTGTTCAGCACTCTTTGCAAAAGTGCCATAGGATCACCATCTTGGAAAATGATCTCGCCTTTTTGCAACGCTTGATAAACTTCTGGGGAGGCGTGGTAACTGTCTAATGCCTCTAATCGAAGTGGGTAACTGAAATGCTTAGCATAGCCGTCAATAATCGTTGTCCACTCAGCTTGAGGCGCTTGACGCAATTTTTCAGATAGAAACGTAAAGTTACTCTGATAGACAGGCTTATAAAACTCTTCAGAGATACTGCGGCTAAGATATGGGATCGGATTAAATTGCGTGGGAATACTGAGTAATAAGATCGGCAGAAACACAGCTACCCAGAGTACCCAAAAAGATCGAATCATGACCACTTCCCTTCCGATACAGCGCAGAGCTGATATCCTTTACCTCGAACCGTTTTTATCAACTTAGGTTCATTAGGATCATCTCCGAGCGCACGCCGCAAGCGTGATATACGACGATCAATTGAGCGATCTAAACCATCATATTCAAAACCACGCACATGCTGAGCGATATCATCTCTCGTGACAATGGTGCCTACATGTTGGGCGAGTAGATACAAAAGCTCAAACTCGCTGGTCGTGAGTTTTATAGGCTGCTGCTCAAGTAATACCGCTCGATGTTGCAAATTCATCCACAAGCTACCTATGCACAATTCATATTTGTCACTTTGACTTCCTCTTGCTTGCCTCCGAAGTAAAGCTCGAATACGTGACAGTAGCAAACGGGGCTTAACCTGCTTAACAACATAGTCATCGGCACCCAGTTCCAACCCCATCACCTGATCAATATCATCGTCCAACGCCGTTTGCATTAAGATCATACCGTGGTATTGATCTCGGACAGCGCGGCAGACATCCATACCACTTTGCCCTGGTAGCATAATATCCAGAATGACTAAATCAGGTTGCTCATCCAAAATCCGATCAACGGCTTGAATCCCATCCGCAACCGTTGAGACACAAAACTCATAGTGGTTGAGAAAGTCTTTGATCAGTTCCGAGAGTTCTAAATCGTCTTCAACGAGAACCACTCGATAAGAGGGGGAGAGAGTACTGTTCATTGTGTTTCACATCCGTTTGCTAAGAACGCAAACTATAGCGGATTGTGTTTCATCTTTGTGTGACTAATTGTGACCAAGCAACAAAGTTGTGGTGTTGTTAAAACATTAAACAAATCATCAACAGCCGAACCTACCGCGTTGAATCAATAAGAGTACGAAGAAAGTACCATTGGGCCGTGACTCATAAACAGAGTCTATAAAAAAGCCCCGAAAATTCGGGGCTGAAAAATGACTGAATCTATAGGGGTAGGACTCAATCAGGATACTAAATCGAACAAAATTACGCGTGTTTCATACGGACGAAGCACTTGATGTTCCAAAACTTTGAGTGGTTTTATATCTGTATAGTTGCCTAACAGGTATTTTGCTTTCTCAATCGGTAACTCTTTTGGCAGCACGCATTCGGTGTCAACGCCATAATAGTTATTGATACAGATCAGCACCTGTTTCGCGTTGCGTCGCTGGTAGGCAAAAATCTCTTTATGATCGGGTAGTAAATCGGTGTAATCACCATCGGTAATTACACCGATTTTTTTGCGCAGCGCTATCAACTCTTGGTAGAAATAGAACACCGATTGCTCATCAGCTAACGCCCGTTGCGCATTCAATTCTTGATAGTTTTCTGCGATGTCTAGCCAAGGCTGACCTTGGCTAAAACCAGCAAAACGCTCTGCATTCCATTGCATTGGCGTGCGAGAATTGTCACGGGATTTTTGTGCAAGAATGGCCATCATCGCTTCATGACTTACCCCTTGCTGGTTCACCATGATGTCGTAAATGTTAGTACTTTCCACATCTCGGTACTGTTCAATAGCGGTGTAGCCGGGATTGGTCATGCCAATTTCTTCACCTTGATAAACATAAGGCGTGCCTTGCATCATATGAATCGATGCGGCCAACATTTTTGCCGACTCAACGCGATAACGTTGATCATCCCCTAAACGGCTCACGATACGAGGTTGATCATGGTTACACCAAAAAAGTGCTCCCCACCCTTTACCATTTAAACCCGTTTGCCAATGGTTGAAAATCTGCTTCAATTGCAAGAAATCAAATGGTGCTTTCGTCCATTTTTCACCGTTCGGATAATCCACTTTTAAATGGTGGAAGTTAAACACCATCGACAGCTCTTTGCCGTCCAAGCGTGAATATTGTTGGCAATGTTCAAGCGTTGTTGAGGACATTTCCCCCACGGTGACACTGCCGTACTGTTGGAAAACCGCTTGGCTGATCTCTTGTAAAAATTCATGCACGCGCGGGCCATCGGTATAAAAACGGCGTCCATCACCTTGGTGATCATCACTGAAATCCTGCGCTTTTGAGATTAAATTGATCACATCGAGACGAAAACCATCCACCCCTTTTTCGGCCCAAAAACGAATCACTTGCTTCACTTCCTCACGAACTTGAGGATTTTCCCAATTTAGATCCGCCTGCTCTTTGGCAAATAGGTGCAGATAATATTGCCCAGTTGCGTCATCTAACGCCCATGCACTACCACCAAACTTTGACTGCCAATTATTTGGAGCCTGACCATTAATCGGGTCTTGCCAAATATAATAGTCACGATACGGACTTGATTTATCACCCAACGCCGACTGAAACCAAGCGTGCTCGGTTGAGGTGTGGTTAACCACAATATCCATAATAATGCGGATACCTCTTTGATGAGCTTGAGCCAGCAGTTCATCAAAATCTTGCATGCTACCGAATTGAGGATTGACACTGTAATAATCCGAAATGTCATAACCGTTATCAACCATCGGAGATGAATAAATGGGTGTCAGCCAAATGGCATCAATTCCCAAGCGGTGCAAGTAATCCAGTTTAGAGATGATCCCTTTGATATCTCCCGTTCCTTTATTGCCGCTATCACAAAAACTTTTGGGATAAATCTGATAGATGGTCGCAGTTTTCCACCACTGACTATCACTCTTGGTTATAACCATATTGACAACTCACTTACCAAAATGAAAATGAGTGGTGAAAACTCACCACTCGAATGAAAGGTTATGCACTTGCTGGCTCTAGCTCGCCTTTAGCTTGAGCTCGTTTGTATAAAAACAGAGTAAGCAGAATTGGGACGGCCATCGCCACCAGCATCGCGATGCCGTAAATACCCCAGTATTGTGGTTGAATCGAAAGAATACCTGGTAAACCACCCACACCGATGCCATTCGCCATCACCCCTGCACTACCACAAATTGCGGCTGCAATAGCACTACCAATCATGGCGCTTAGCATTGGGAACTTGTACTTTAAGTTGACACCATACATCGCTGGCTCTGTCACACCCAAATAAGCCGAAATAGCCGCAGGAACAGAGATGTCTCGCTCACCGTGTTTTTTACTGATAAAGATGATACCGACGACCGCAGACGCTTGAGCAATATTTGACAGTGCAATCAGTGGCCAAATTGGCGTACCACCCATTTCTTGCATCAATTGCAGATCCACCGCGTTGGTGGTGTGGTGAATCCCGGTAATGACCAGTGGCGCATACAAGAAACCGAACACCATTGAACCGATAACCGCAAAATCGCCAGTCATTGCAGCTTTAGCCGCAAACGCGACGCCATCGCCCAATACGCGACCAAATGGACCAATTAAAGCGTGGGCCAAAATAACGGACAATATGATAGAGATAAACGGCACAACAACGAGGTAAAGATAAGAAGGGATGATGCGCTTTAAGTTTGTCTCAATAAACGCCAGAGCAACACCCGCCAACATCGCAGGAATCACCTGAGCTTGATAGCCGACTTTCTCTATCACAAACAAGCCAAAATCCCACACTTCGGGCATCTGCTTACCGATCAGATAAGCATTCATTAATTGAGGCGAAACCAGAGTCACACCCAAAGTAATACCTAGTATCGGTGTTCCACCCAACTTTTTCACCGTTGACCAACAAACACCAACCGGTAGGAAGAAGAAAATAGCCTCGCCAATTAACCATAAGAAAGAATGAACCGTGGCCCAAAATTGGCTAATTTCAACCAAGGTTTTGCCATCGAACATACGAATGTCGCCAATGACATTACGAAAACCGAGGATTAAACCGCCGGTGATGATCGCTGGCAGCAAAGGAACAAAGATTTCCGCAAGATGCGAAATGCCACGCTCTAAAAAGTTCATGTTTTGGCGAGCGGCTTTCTTCGCTTCATCTTTAGAAACGGCTTCTTTGCCTGAAAGCCCGATTAAGATGGCGTAAACTTCGTCCACCTCAGTACCAATCACAACTTGAAACTGCCCAGCATTGGTAAAACACCCTTTAACCATACTCAGCTGTTCTAGTCCTTTTTTATCCGCCTTGTCGGTATCATTTAAAACAAAGCGTAAACGAGTCAAACAGTGACTCACACTGGCGATGTTCTCTTTACCACCTACCAGCTCGATAAGACGTATCACGTCTTGCTTCGCTATCTTGGCCATACTTTTGCCCACCCTATATTGGAATACTGTCTGTTTTTCTTTTTAATGGGAACATTCCCACCTACAAGTGCAATATTGACATAGATAATAAAAGGTAAAAATGGGAACAATCCCATTAATTGAATAAGATCACAGACTAATTGTAATTCACTTTAAGAAATAAGGAGTTAGCTTGTTAGCGGTTGTTGAGTGATGTGTGCAGGGTTCATTTCATTATTAAGCTGTAAAATCAATAAATTAGCTGCTTTTTCTCCCGCTTGAGCATAGCCAGGATCAATACTATAAATATTAGGGAAAAGAAAAGAGAGCAGCTCATTACCACCCACACCAGTGACGGCGATATCATCTCGGCCCAATTCTTGGAGACGTTTAATCACGCCAAGTGCCAGAGTGTCACTGGCGCACACGATAGCTTGAGTCTGATCATTCAGCACTTCATCAACCAGTTGGTAGGCACTTTCATGATGCAAACGTCCAGTGCGATAATTGGGAGTGCATCCACTTTGTTTGCACCAATCTAAGTACGAATCTAAACGTAATTTACCTGTCGTTTTATCGCTAGGATCGACCCCAATGTAGGAAATATGAACTCGATTTTTCGAAGTCAAATGAGCAAGCGCGCCTTGAATAACACCATAATTGTCATAGTTAATCGATGAGACTTTATCGGCATCCATCGCAATCACAACCGCTCGCGATGCCCATAGGTTGAGTTGTGTGATATCGAGATCGGTAAAACCAAATACAATTACACCATCCACATTACGCTTATGTAAAACCTCAAGGTGCTCGTTCGTTTTAGTGCGATCAAACTGGCTTTCCATAATCACCACATCGTACCCATTTTGATACAACACCTGTAGCATTCGCCCCACGGCACGGTTTTCAGACGGTGACTCAAGGCGTGAGATAATCACGCCAATCACTTTTTCACTGCCACCACGCATTAACTGAGCCGATTTCAGTGGCACATACCCAGAATCTTGGATAACGCGTTCCACTTTTGCTCGTGTTTCAGGCTTCACTTTTGGGTCGTTCGTCAATACACGAGAAACCGTCGATTTACCAACACCAGACAGTTTTGCAATATCCAAGATAGTCAGTTTTCTGCTCATGCGAACCTATAGCGTAAATAAAAATGGAAGATAGCATGCGCTTATCTTAAATGAATTATTGAGTGATACAGCCTTGATAAGTCGTTGATCCCACTTCGAGCAAAGCCTCATCGCCTTTCGTATGTAAAAGCACGGTTTGAGGCTGAGTTTGCTCGCTATCGTCGATCACATACTTTGCGCCAGAGGCGGCTGGAATTTGTATTAATGTATATTCGCGATCGGCAATACGGAGAACGGCTGACTGTTGCTCAATATACGCAACATCAAAATGCTCACCAGAACGACATTGATAATGCTGGAACAGGTTCTCACTTTCAACGCGCGAATCATTCGCGTAATGTGGTGAGCATGCTGCTAAAAAACCAACAAATCCAACAAATCCAACAAAGAGAAATGATTTATTCATATTGCCTTCCACAAAGGGGGGGGAATTTTTACGGTGCAAGAAAAGCAGGGACATCGCGAATACTATCAAGTACCACGGTGGCGAGTAATTCACCCTGCTCAGTAACGGGTTTACCGGTACGCACTAACACACGAGTACCAACACCTGCGGCTTGTGCAGCCATCATATCTTCAGCTTTATCGCCTATCATCACGGATTTTTCCATATCGATATCAAGAAAGTCCCGTGCGGAGATAAACATACCAGGCTTGGGTTTGCGGCAATCACACTCTTCTTTATACTTACCTTCACCGTGCTCAGCATGGTGCGGGCAGTAATAAATACCATCAAACTCGACACCGTGATCGGCAAAATTCCAGTCCATCCATTGCGTTAAAGATAAAAAGCGCTCTTCACTAAATTTCCCACGAGCGATACCTGATTGGTTGGTCACCAAAACCAGCAAATACCCCATGTCTTGAAACTTCTTAGTGGCTTCAAATACACCATCAATAAACTCAAAATCATGCTCATCATGAACATAGCCATGGTCAACGTTGATCACGCCATCGCGATCTAAAAACACTGCAGGTTTAGCCAAAATAACTCTCTCATATCACGCCAGATATGATGATTATTACACGCTTTATTTTTTTCATCACTACCTAATTCACCAAAGCGTTTAGACGTCTAGACGTAAAAATATCTATTGACTTAAATCAAGTTAAGCCATAGCATCGTCCAACAAGTGAGAGAGAGTTCAACATTTTATTCTGTTATCCCTGCACAGGTTTTCCGATGATTCAAATTAATCAAGTAAATAAAGTTTTCTATCAAGGCAATAAGGAAATTCATGCTTTGAAAGAGATTAATCTTCACATTAAGCAAGGCACTATTTTTGGTGTAATTGGCTCGTCAGGTGCAGGGAAAAGTACGCTGATTCGCTGTGTCAACATGCTAGAAGCTCCAACAACAGGTTCGGTTGTGGTTGATGGCGTTGATTTAACTCAACTGAGCAAATCAGAACTCAGCCAAGCTCGTCGCAACATTGGCATGATCTTTCAACACTTCAATTTGCTTTCATCACGTACGGTATTTGACAACGTTGCTCTGCCACTTGAGCTGGCTGGTGTCGAAAAAAATAGCATTGAAAAGAAAGTGTCAGAGCTGTTGCAACTGGTCGGCCTGACGGATAAGCGCGAAACTTATCCTGCAAATCTGAGTGGTGGTCAAAAGCAACGTGTTGCAATAGCGCGAGCACTCGCCTCTGATCCAAAAGTATTGCTGTGTGACGAAGCAACCAGTGCGCTTGATCCTGCGACAACTCAATCGATTTTAGAGCTATTGAAAGAGATCAACCGCACACTCAATATCACCATTTTGCTAATTACTCACGAAATGGATGTGGTAAAAAGTATTTGCCACGAAGTGGCGATTATTGGCGACGGTGAACTGGTTGAAAAAGGCACAGTTGGCGAGATTTTTGCTCACCCTAAAACCGCCTTAGCTCATCAATTTATTCGCTCAACGCTCGATTTATCAATTCCGGAAGATTACCAAGCTCGCCTGCAAGCCACTCGCGTAAAAGGTAGCTACCCGCTGGTGCGATTAGAGTTTACAGGCGCAACGGTTGATGCTCCCTTGATGACACAAATTGCCCGTAAATTTAATATTGATGTCAGTATATTAAGTTCTGACCTTGATTACGCTGGTGGCGTTAAATTCGGCATGATGGTCGCTGAACTGTTTGGTAATGAGTCGGACGATACGGCCGCTCTTGAATTTCTTCGCGAAAACAACGTAAAAGTAGAGGTACTTGGTTATGTCCTTTAACACCATCACCGCTTGGTTAAACCTGAATGGCGATCTTCTACTGATGGCAACCTGGCAAACACTCTACATGGTCGCTGTCGCGGGCATCGTCGGTTTCGTGGTTGGTATTCCACTAGGGGTTATTTTACATACCACCAAAAAAGGCGGCCTTCTCGAAAACACTCAGCTGAACCGCATTCTTGGTGCCATCGTCAACATTGGTCGCTCCGTGCCATTTTTGGTGCTTATGGTGGCCATTATTCCGGTGACAAAACTGCTTGTCGGTACGTTTATTGGCACCACGGCGGCCATTGTGCCGCTGACGATTGGCGCAATTCCATTTGTCGCTCGTTTAATTGAAAGTGCATTGCTGGAAGTGCCCACTGGTTTGGTCGAAGCTGCGCAGTCAATGGGGGCTACGCCGATCCAAATTATTCGTAAAGTGTTGCTTCCTGAAGCACTACCAACGATTGTCAACTCAGTCACCATCACTATGGTCACTCTAGTAAGTTACTCTGCCATGGCCGGAACCGTTGGCGGCGGTGGCTTGGGCGATGTCGCTATTCGTTACGGCTTTCATCGCTACGACTTAGGCATCATGACGGTCACCGTGGTGATGTTGATTGTCTTAGTACAAATTATTCAATCGATTGGCGATAAGTTTGTCCGCCGTGTCGACCACCGTTAAATCACAATAAAGTTAAAACACAGATTCGTTTTATAACAAGGAGTTAATCATGAAATTTAGCCTTAAAGCTCTACTTACCCTCGCCGTTAGCGCTTCAGCACTCGTGCTGGCAGGCTGTGGTGAAAAAGCGGTCGACAACAATAAAATCAAAGTGGGTGTCATTGCCGGTGCTGAAGCACAAGTTGCTGAAGTTGCAGCAAAAATTGCAAAAGAAAAATACAACCTAGATGTAGAACTCGTAACGTTTACCGACTATGTTACTCCTAATGCGGCACTGGATGATGGTTCGATTGATATCAATGCATTCCAACACAAGCCATACCTTGATCAACAGATCGCTGACCGCGGTTACAAATTAGCGATTGCAGGTAACACCTTTGTTTACCCGATTGCTGGCTATTCAAAACAAGTGAAATCGGTTGATGAGATTCAAGATGGCTCTCGTATTGCGGTACCTAACGATCCAACCAACCTTGGTCGCTCTTTACTGCTGCTAGAACAGCAAGGCCTTATCACTCTACGTGACGGAGCAGGCCTACTGGCAACGGTACGTGATGTGGTCGCCAACCCAAAAAACATCACTATTGTTGAGTTAGATGCCGCGCAACTGCCTCGTTCACTTGACGACGTTACGCTCTCGATCATCAACACGACCTACGCCAGCTCAATCAATCTAACGCCTGAAAAAGATGGTGTGTTCGTTGAAGATAAAGAGTCACCTTATGTCAATATCATTGTTTCTCGTGCAGAAAATCTGAATGCTGAAAACGTGACTAACTTTGTTAAAGCCTACCAAACAGAAGAAGTGTACCAAGCCGCTTCGAAAATTTTTGACGGTGGCGCAGTAAAAGGCTGGTAATTAATAAACCTATTACCTGTGCAAAAAGCCTATAAAAACAGAAAAGCCGATACGCGATGTATCGGCTTTTTCGTATCAACAACACGCACCTGTTTACTTAATATGATCCCAAGACATATTGGACACCATACGGCACGGGTCGCACTTAAAATGGAAAATGTCGTGCAGCAGTTCATCGAGTAGCCACTCTCCCCCACATTTCGGGCATTTTCTGGCTTGTTCGTCCGCTAGGCTCTGGCCGCCAACTCGATACTGATAGTAATAAGTAGGGATGTGAGTCAAAAACTCAATTCGTCCTCGTAAATCCCATCCTCTAATAAACAGCACACTGTCCACATCGCAAATCTCGTGCAATGCAGCGTGTTCTGCTCGGCAACCACCCGCCATCTGAAGTTCATCACACGCCTGCCACTCTGTTTGCCATTTGATCACCGCTTTATGATCGCCATTTAAGGTCGCAGAATTACGATATAAAGGGATCGGCAGCAATGTGTCACCACTGCGCAGCGGAGAACAAGTGTGTACATAAGTGGTGTAAAGTATCTGCCAGCTAGGCAAAACATCATCTGCGGCTTGCTCGGAATTAAGATCGCGCCCCAACAAACGGGCTTTCGGAGCCAGCAAACTAGCCTCCGTCAAGCGACTCAGGCACACCCTAACAAAATCAGAATGATACTTAGGGTGTAAGCTTTCTTGCTCTGGGCAAACCACCCGCACAAAGAACTCGCCCTCTCCTATCACGATGGGGAATTCACGCCCAAGCACTTGACCGTTATAGCGTAATGCATCCATTAGGCCATTAATCGCTTTATCTACCGCCGAGATAGTCGTGTTATCAAAACACTCAAACTGCAATTCAACCACGTACATCGTTACACCACAGGTTCTAAATTAGCGAAAAACTCGGCCACACTTTCGGCCAGCACGTCGCGTTTATCGGTACCTAAACGTTCTAAAATCACATGTCCAGAAAGGTTACAGATCGAAATTACATCCATCTCCGCATCGGTTGCACCAATAAACACGGTTGGTTTGAGTTTTAGTCGGCGCTGAGTCACCAAATGACCGAGGATATTTTCCTGCAAACGAACAAAATCATCCTCACTCCACACTTGCAATAGAGCGAGCTCGTTGCCTTGCCATTTAGCGGGCATGTCCGCACAAAACTGTACGCCATAAAAGGCTTTAATATCAGAATGTAGAGTCAATTCAATCGCTGCTTCTACGTTAGAAAAATCAGCTGCAACCGATCTGACGACGGGCTTCCACAGTACACTGTCTTGGTCGTTCATCACTGCGCAAGGGGAATCCAACTCAGCCAACTCATCATTACGAGGAGACTCGCCATGCTTTGTTTGGTAAGCGTCAAGATAACGTTGAGTAAATGAAAGTAAGGCTTGCTCGGCAGTTTGTGCCATGAAGTGCTCCAAAATTGATGAGTCGCTGCCTTGTGTGATGACAGCAACCCTAGGATTGCGTAAAATTCTGCTTATTCTAATCGAATTGACGTGAAAGTATGAGCAAATATTCCGATGCCAAAGCGCTGGCAGGGTTAACCCTTGGCAAAAAAACCGACTACGCCAAACAGTACGATCCAAGCTTACTGCAACCTGTCCCTCGTAGCTTAAACCGTGATGATCTGCATTTGGGGGATAGCTTACCGTTTAAAGGCTGTGACATTTGGACTTTGTACGAGCTCTCTTGGCTCAATGAAAAAGGGTTACCACAAGTGGCAATTGGCGAGGTTTCTATCCCTGCAACAAGTGCTAGTTTGATTGAATCTAAATCCTTTAAGCTCTACCTCAATAGCTATAACCAAAGCAAAATAGCCAGTTGGGATGAAGTAACGCAGCGCTTAACCAACGATTTATCGGCCTGTGCCGGCGCGCCAGTTAGTGTCACTCTCAACCCGGTGACCGATTACACTGGCCAAGCGATTGTAACTATGCAGGGTGAATGCATTGATGGACAAGATATTGAGATTGAAAGTTACCAATTTGATGCCAGCTTACTGAAAAGTGCCGCGCGTGGTGAGCAAGTCAATGAAACACTGCACAGCCATTTACTGAAATCGAACTGTTTAATAACCAATCAACCCGACTGGGGCAGCGTCGAAATTCATTATCAAGGTCAACAAATTGATCGAGAAGCACTGTTACGTTATCTCGTCTCATTTCGTGAACATAATGAGTTCCACGAACAGTGTGTAGAGCGCATCTTCACCGACATTATGCAATACTGCCAACCGATACAGTTAACAGTATACGCTCGATACACTCGCCGCGGCGGTTTGGATATCAACCCATTTCGCTCAACCGAACAAGAACGGCCAACACATAACCAACGTATGGCCCGTCAATAAGGATTAGCATTAGGATGATCAACGTGCGCTGGACACTTTTGCTCAGTTTAACTCTGGCTCTGTTTTCATTGGCTTCACAAGCCACTATCTACTCGTCGCCAATGTTAAATGAAGCCAATGGGTTGATTGATATCTCACCGAATCAAGCCAAAACCCTAGCCACTGAGTATCTGACTCAGCGCAAGTTGGCCGAAAAATCAGAAAAATCATCATCAGTGATGGCGCGCGATGAAAGCGACAGTCGGATTCGAACACCGGGCAGCAGCGTTGATGCGTTAAAGATTTTAGCCAAAGCAGAGTTCCAGTTGCACAATATGGATGCCGCACTGGCCGCGTTAAAACTTGCTGAAGAGCTCACGCAACACTATCAATTACCTTATTTAGCCACGGATGTACAAATACTCAAAACTCGCCTAATTTGGCTCAATAATAATGATGCAAGCGCCGCTCGGCAGGCGCTACGCGCGATCAGCATTCAATATGATGCCATCAAAAATGCGGATCAAGTGGCAAAAGGTCTCGATTATAAAATTACCCTGCTCAAAGCAGAAATTGCTTCAAAAGCCAATGATATCGAACTGGCCAATAAGCTTTTTGCTGACCTAAAGCCTTACATTGATTCGATCTCCTCACCGAAAACCGTGATTGAATATCAGATTGTTATTGGTCAACATTTTCTCACTCATGGCTTTTACAATCGTGCTTTATCTGAGTTGCTAGTTGCCTACTGGGGTGCGATTGAAAACAACTCAAGCGCCCTACTCGCTAAAACTAATACCTTGCTGGCTCAGCTTTTTTTTGAAAGAAAAGTGCTCGATAAGGCTTTAGAGCATTTGTCTCAAGCCGCCGATTTTTATGACGGCTATAACAAGTCGCCAGCCTTGGCTGATGTATTGCAACGTATGGGCGATGTCTATTACCAGCAAGGTAAATACAATCTAGCGCTCGTTCACTACTTCAACGTGATCGATCACGAAACGAGCCGCAATGATCTGGAAAAAGTCATTGAAGTGCGTATTAGTTTGGCGGCGACCTACCTTAGTCTCTATAACTACCCATTAACTGACCAGTATCTCACTCGCGCTGAAGACTTGCTTGAGCTGAAAGATTATCCTCGTTTAAAGGCACAGGCTTACTTACTGCATTCAGGATTGGCCTTTCACCAAAAACAAGCCGATGTGGTCATCAGCAACGCTCAACACGCCTTAAGCGTTGCTAAAACGATGCAAGATGAAGAGATTGAAGAGCATGCCTATCGGTTACTGGCCTTGGGTTATGAGCAAAACGGTCAGTACGCACAGGCCTTAGAGAACATAAAACGCAGCAATGCACTATCGCAAATACGCCAAGAAAAACTCAACCAAATCAGTGAAGATGCTTTTCGTCAGCAAAAAGAGTTTGTAGAACAAACCTTACATCTGGTCGGGCAAGAAAAAGCGCTGCTCAAAACTCAAGAAGAGTATAATAAGTTCAAAAAGATCGCCTTTATTCTGTTTATCATCTCCATTATTTTATTTTTACTGCTACTGCGTAGAGGCTACCTTATCCAGTTGCAAAATGAAGAAATCGATGAACTCAACAGCACGCTCTTTACCCATTCTCGCTCTCGCTTGCGTAACTTGCGCATGCTCAATGCTAAGCTTCCTTCAGCGATGCAAAAAAGCAGCCGTCATTTTGAGCCGTGGTATATTGGTGAACTCATCCACGAGCCACTGAGTGATCGCCTCCGCTTTTTGATGATTGATATCCCCTTTCTGCGCAACATGTACTTAGAACATGGCTATTCAGCTGGCTTAGAATTGGAGCATCAATTTGGTCAGTTTTTAAAATCGAAAATCAAAGAACCGAATCGGATTTATCACTTTTCAGATTCCAATCTGCTCTATATCGAACCGAATGCCGATCGCAATACACTGCCTGAAATCGCATTCGATCAAATTCAGCAATGGATAGATGAATTTCAACCTGAACGTCGCTTAAACCGTACAATACGGATGGGCATCGCCGACTACCCCTTTTTGCCAAGAGCTTATATGGCGATTAATGATAAAGAGCTGCTCGATATTCTGCTGATGGCAACCAACACTGCTCGTGAGCTAAGCATGAGAGAAGGAGCAAGCCATTGGGTCTACTTAAAAGCGATCGATAACGCTCCAGCCGCTAGTTTTGCCTCCAACAATATTCGCAAATCATGCAAGCACGCCATCAATCAAGGGTTGATAAAAGTGCATTCTTCTTATAAGAATGAGGAGAGCATCAAAAAACTCCTAAAAGATGGGTAATTACTCGGCATTCAATGTGTTAAAGCAGTGACGTGGGCAATTAATTTGTTATTATCGATAAATCAATTAATAGGATCCTAACGATCCTCGCAGTTTAGTTTAGTTGTACATGGGCGCTCTCGAACAGGATATTCAAACACAGTTACAGCAGCTGAAAACTCAGTTGGAACAGGTTCGTTTGACACACAGGGACACTTCGTTCAAATTTAAACGAGAACATACTGTCCTAAAACGGATCGTCACATCATTAAGCTTGGCGTGTCAGGGCAATGATCATCAGCTAAATATTAATTTATCGGATCTTCGTGAAGCTCTAGAGCAACAAAAAGACGTAAGCACGCTCATACCTCGCTTAGCCGTATTGGAGCGCATGTTGAAGCAACAAACTTTGGTTATGGAAAAAGAAAACTCTCATTTGGACTCTCAAATCAAACATTGTGGGGAAACATTACTTCGCGTTGCTGGCCTACCCGCCAAACTTAAGCGTGATTTGCGTGATCTGCTCAGTTTTTCAGAAGCTCAGCCTAAAGCCGAACAAGCGATTCAACTGCTTGGGATTTATGAACGTGCAATCAAAATAATAACAGCGAATCCGAATACGGCCATCAGCGAGCTGCATGTCGCGGATAGAGAGCTATTGACCAAGCTATCCGATGAACTGCAACACCTGATCACTGAATTGGATTTTGAAGGTGAATCAGGGGAACTACTGGTAGATATTCGTGCCAAGCTGTTGATTGGCGTATCGACATCAACGCTCTTAGAGTTGACGTTAGAGGTTCTAAAACTGGTGATTGATGGCACCAACAGTGAGCGAAAAACATCTGAGAAGTTTTTAGAACAGGTCAACTCATCACTCACAAAACACATTAAAAGTAGCACTCACAACGCAGACCAAAGCCAGAGTTACTTTGAACATCGCCAAGAGATGAATGCTGAACTCGCCGCTTTGATTACCCAAAGCCAAACCCTAATCAAAGATTCTGTGGCGATTGACGATCTTAAGCTCTCCGTTTCACCTATATTATGCGAAATGGCGTCACTTTCTGAACGCTTAAGTCATGCAGAGCAACGCGATCAGGCACTGATTGAACGCTTAAATTATGGCAAAAATCAAATGGAAGCTCTGTTTGAGCTCACCCAAGATTATCGCCGTCGATTGGAAGATCAGTCTCAGCGCTTGCTGCTTGATCCACTGACAAAAGTCTATAATCGCACGGCCTTTAATGACCACCTTGAGCTGGAATATCGGCGCTGGATAAGAGCTCAACACACTTTCCGAATCGTAATCTTTGATATTGATAAGTTCAAAACTATCAACGATAGCTTTGGCTATACGGCAGGTGATAAAGCCCTTAAAATTATTGCCCGAACCATATCCAAAGAAGCATCCGATACGGATACCGTGGCACGTTTCTCTGGTGAAGAATTTATTATTTTACTTCCCGATCAAGAAGATAATCACTGTTTCAAGGTGGTAAAAAACATTCAACGTCATGTATCGAGGCTCCCTTTCAAGTTCAGAGACAAGAGTATTACGATTACACTTTCAGCCGCGAGTACCTGTTTTAAAGACTCCGATACGCCAGAGGAAGTACTTGAACGTTTACGCCGCTCGTTACTAGAAGCCAAGAGTTTCGGCCCTAACCAAGTGGTTTGGAAATAAACACAAGTCCAGATCGGATGTAGACAAAATAAACCCATTCAAATAGCGGCCTTAACTGGTCGCTATTTGAACAAAACCAAACTAAAGTGTGCTGAACATCACACTCTGCTTGCATAAACATTTCCTAACAATCGAGAAAAGAACTAGATTGATACTGTAATTTCAATCAGTTATGTCGTCCTATCGCACATCCGCCACTAAACGAACCATGACCTATACTCCATACTAAGCGGGTATATATAAAAACCAACTTTAGTCGTAGCGTGGACATTTTCCTTACTTCTCAACTAAGGAGGCCAGTATGATTACTCATATCAGCCCTACAGGCAGCATGGATCTGCTTTCTCAACTTGAAGTTGAGCGTCTAAAAAAGACCGCGTCGAGCGATCTATATCAACTGTATCGCAACTGCACTTTGGCGGTACTAAACTCTGGTAGCCATACGGATAACTCAAAAGAACTTCTTGAAAAATATAAATCTTTTGATGTCACTGTCATGCGCCGTGAACGCGGTATCAAGCTAGAGCTGACGAATCCACCAGAACATGCCTTTGTTGATGGGCAGATCATTAAAGGAATTCAAGAACATCTGTTTTCGGTCCTACGCGATATCGTTTATGTCAACATGCATCTGGCGGATAATCAGCGCCTAAATCTTACCAACGCCATTCACATCACCAACTTAGTGTTTGGTATTTTGCGTAATGCCAGTGCCTTGGTTCCCGGTCTTGAACCTAACTTAGTGGTTTGTTGGGGTGGACACTCTATCAACCCTACTGAGTACCAATATACGCGGGAAGTGGGCCATGAACTGGGCTTGCGTGAACTGAACATTTGTACAGGCTGCGGACCAGGCGCTATGGAAGGGCCAATGAAAGGGGCCGCCATTGGACACGCTAAACAACGCTATACCGCACAACGCTATCTTGGCTTAACCGAACCATCGATCATTGCCGCCGAGCCACCGAATCCGATTGTGAACGAATTGGTGATTATGCCGGATATCGAAAAACGCCTAGAAGCTTTTGTACGAATGGCGCACGGCATCATTATTTTCCCCGGTGGAGCAGGAACAGCGGAAGAACTGCTGTACATTTTGGGTATCATGATGCACCCAGATAACGCAAGCCAACCAATGCCAATTGTACTGACTGGTCCAAAAGAGAGCGAAGCCTACTTCCGTTCAATCGACACATTCATTGCCGAAACATTAGGTGAAAAAGCACGCCAGCATTATCAAATCGTCATTGATGATCCAGAAAAAGCGGCGCGTATCATGAGCCAAGCGATGCCGCTGGTTCGTCAGCATCGTAAAGATAGCGGTGATGCTTATAGTTTCAACTGGTCCCTCAAAATCGAGCCTGAGTTCCAACTGCCTTTTGAACCGACTCACGACAGTATGGCCAACTTGGATTTACACCTAAACCAAAAACCAGAAGTACTCGCTGCTAACTTGCGTCGCGCCTTCTCTGGCATTGTCGCTGGTAATGTGAAAGCGGAAGGCATTCGAGAAATTGAACGTCACGGCCCATTCATCATTGATGGCGATGCCCAATTGATGAAAAAAATGGATCTATTGCTAAAAGACTTCGTTGCACAACACCGAATGAAGCTGCCCGGCGGCAGTGCTTATGAACCTTGCTATAAAATTGCAACCAATAACCATTAACCATTAACCATTAAAGGCAAAAATAACTTATGCCGGGGATGAGTGGCAATATTAAGTGAGATCATTACAATAAGGGCTTATTAAGCCCTTATTTTTTGGTCGTTATGTCTTTACACCTTGTCATCATTGATGCTTTGAATTTGATCCGTCGGGTGCACTCCGCACAACCCGATCCTAACGATATGGCAAGAACCATAGAGACAACCTCGCGCACCTTGCACCGTATCATCAATGAAGCTAAACCGACCCACATCATCGCCGTGTTTGATCATCACTTACAAGACCGGGGCTGGAGAGCACAACTTCTACCGACTTATAAGCAGAACCGGAAGCCGATGCCAGAAGCACTGCAACTTGGCTTAGACGCCATTCAGCAAGCATGGTGGGAATTAGGGATTGATTCACTGCTCTCGGAAGGTGATGAAGCCGATGATTTGGTGGCCACCTTAGCCACGAAAGTGGCAAGCCACGGTGAAAAAGTAACGATCATTTCAACCGATAAAGGCTACTGCCAACTGCTCTCCCCCACTTTACAAATTCGTGACTACTTTCAACATCGTTGGTTAGATCAACCCTTTATTGAACAGGAATTTGGCGTAAAGCCGAGCCAATTAACCGATTTTTGGGGATTAACGGGCATCAGTTCAAGCCAAGTTCCCGGCATTGCTGGCATTGGTCCCAAAGCAGCAAAAGAGATATTAACGCAATTTCCCGACATAGAAGCGGCCTACGCCAGTGCTGATTTGGCCAAGAAATACCGTAAAAAATTTGATGAGCAGATCGATATGGCGCGAGTCTGCAAACACATTGCCACACTAAAGAGCGATATAGAGCTCGGTTTTAATTTGCAAGACATTCGCTTTTCAGCGCAAGTATCCCATCCAGAATAGCAAAACGCTCCTAGAAAGGAGCGTTAAATTAACCTATTGGAGCATTAGTGCGGAGAGATGTTCGACAAGCATTGAACATGCACTGTGATCTCTTCACGATCATGATACAAATGCTTTGCCTGCATGCGGAACTTTACATCATTTTTAATCAGAAAAACTTTTAGGTTTTCAATATCTTGTAAAACTTCATCATAGCGCCCTTTCATTGGCAGCTTTAAGTTGAAGATGGCTTCTTTCGCCCAACCCTTGAGGATCCACTGCCCCATTAAATGCGCAACACGAGCTGGCTTTTCAATCATGTCACACACAATCCAAGTCACGTTCTTGCGTGGCGGCTCAAATTTAAAACCATCCTCGGCATGGTGTTTCACTTGTCCTGTGTCCATCAAACTTTCAGCCATTAGACCGTTGTCGATAGCATGAACAAACATCGAACGCTTCACCAGTTGGTAAGTCCAGCCCCCTGGGCATGCGCCCAAGTCTACCGCCCACATTCCCGGAGCCAAACGTTCATCCCACTCTTCACGAGGAATAAACACATGGAAAGCCTCTTCCAACTTCAGTGTGGAACGACTTGGCGCATCGGCTGGGAATTTCAAACGAGGAATACCCATGAAAAAAGGCGAGTTATTGTTGGTGTACGAATACCCGACGAAGCAGTGGCCGGGTTGAATAAAACAGACATGTAGCACAGGTCTCTTCGCCGACTCTTTGTTAGATAGAATCCCCTTGCCACGTAACGCTTGACGCAATGGCACGGTAAACTTACGACAAAATTTGAGCAACTCTTTCGCTTCATTGGTATCTGGCGTTTCAATGCGAATGTCACCACAACGCGGAAAACCCTCAAGTTCGGCGAGTTCAGATAAGATAGGCGAAATACGATCATCTTTAGGTAAATCGCTAAATTCCGCCGCTACCGCAAACATCTGACGAGCAAAAATAAGCGATTGGAAATCGATCTCTTTAATCAGCTTATCAGCATCACCGGCCTGATAGCACTCAAACAAAACGTAACCCGTATTGTTTTTCAAACGAGGAAAACCAAAAACCTCTAGCTTAGTCGCTTTATCTTGGATCTCTCCGGCACACTCTTTTTCAAAGCCTGCACGACAATAGAGCATTACGTGTTTCACTGGTCCACCTCTTGAATATTAAGTGCTGCATAGCCAAACACTCCCCACCCTAGCATAAAGAACACGCCACCAAATGGCGTGATCGGGCCAAACCACTTGATGCCCGTGAGTGCTAAAGCGTAAAGACTGCCGCTAAAACAAAGGACGCCGATGATAAAGCAAATTGCCGCAATGAAAAAATATTTTTGTGCTTTCGATCCCAAACGACAACGCAGCAAAATACCACACGCTAATATGGCTAAAGCGTGAATCGATTGGTACTGCACTCCCGTTTCAAACACCGAAAGCAAGTAAGGGGTTAAATACGCTTTTAGGCCGTGCGCCGCAAAAGCACCTAGAGCGACACCAACGCCCGCCATAAAAGCCGCGATAGTGAGCAATAACTTACTCTTCATCTAACAATACCTCTTGTTCCCTTCTGGCTTTTTTGAGCATCCAATCACGGAAAGTGGCGATGCGCCCCATATCGGCCTGCTTCTCGTGACAGACCACATAGAAAGCATTTTTAGTCATCAGCACTTCGTCAAAAGGCGCAATCAAGCGACCCGCTTCCAGCTCTGGCTGAGCTAACACGTTATTCCCCAGTGCGATACCTTGCCCATGCGCCGCCGCTTGCAGCACCATGGTCGAATGGCTAAAGATGGGGCCGTGGTTGACATTCACCCCTTCAAGATCGTTCTCTTTGGCAAACTGTTTCCAATCTTTACGTGAAGTATCGTGTAGCAGAGTATGGCGTGTTAGATCGTCCAGTGTTTCTAAAGGCTTAGGGCCTAACAGCAGTGAAGGAGAACAAAGCGGGATCAAAAACTCTTGATACAACTTATCCGCGCGTAAACCAGGCCAGTTACCTCGTCCATAATAAATCGCCACATCCACATCATCGGTTAACGAACCTTCATCCATATCAACCGCTTTGATACGCACATCAATATCCGGCTCTTGCTGGTTAAAATCGGCCAGACGTGGCACGAGCCACTGAATCGCAAAACTCGGCGGTAAACTAATGGTTAATGCCCCTTTCTCACTGCGCTCTAGTACCTTATCGGTGGCTTCAGAGAGTGCGGTGAAGATATCTTTAATGTCGAGAAAGTAACTTTGCCCTTCTTCTGTCAATAGCAGAGAACGATTACGACGGCGAAATAGCTTTAACCCTAAAAATTCCTCTAACGCTTTGATTTGATGACTGACTGCGGCTTGTGTCACAAATAGCTCTTCCGCAGCGCGAGTAAAACTCAGCTGGCGAGCTGCCGCTTCAAACACTTTCAGCGAGTTTAATGGTGGCAATCTTCTGGACATAGGTACACTCAAAAATTAGATTAGTTTTTTTAATCTGAAACATTATAAATTGTCCATTGCCGAGCGGCTAGAGAAATTCTATATTTCACCCCGCAACAAGGCCTGAACGGCTTGATTCAGTTATGAATCAATTGGCTTTTGTTGCGATGTTGTGTTTGCAAACTCGTATTTCGAGTGAGGTAGAATTCTACCATCCTGTTTTGTGCAGTTATCCCCTGCACCAAAACATATACTTCCTGTATTTATTGTTTGACCTGTCTGTCAAATTCTTTAGCACCGCCCTTGGGCGGTGTTTTTTTATGTCTGTGATTAAGTCGGAGCCATAAAAAAACCGCTCACGAAAACGTGAGCGGTCGATTCTGTATCGAGATAACGATTAAGGTCGATATACCTTGATGTTGTTAAAGCCTTGCTCTTTCAAATACAAAGCTTGAAGCCGGCTCATCACACCGCGCGCACAATATAAGAGATATGTTTTCGATTGATCCAAATCGCCAAACTGAGTCGATAACTTGTAGAAAGGCAAATGTTTTACTTCCACACCTTCAATCAGCAGTGGCTTGTCATCTTCTTCATCTGGGCTACGAATATCAAGTACCACCGCATCTTTTTCGATAGCGGTCACTTGTTCAACTTCAGGTGCTTGCTCTTGGCTCTCTTTCTCAATATCACGAATATCCATTTGACGAGCGTTGTAAACTACGTGCTCTAGGATTGAGAAATCAAACTTCGCTTCTTCGGCTTCTAATTTCGCTTTCACCGCTTTAACTGTTGGGCTTTTTGAAATAACCCCACAGTATTCTGGCATCGTTTTGGCGAAATCTTCTGTTCCAATCTCACGCGCCACTTTAATAATCTCTTCTTTGTCCCAGTTGATGAGAGGACGCAAAATTAGAGTATCTGTCACACCATCAATATGACGAAGATTAGTTAGAGTTTGGCTCGAAACTTGACCCAACGCTTCTCCGGTCACTAAAGCTTCAATATTTAACTTATGAGCTATCATGCCTGCGGCGCGCATAAACATACGTTTTAGCACCACACCCATTTGACCATCGTCTACTTTTTCTAAGATTTCAGCCACCACAGGCTCGAAATCGACCGAGATAAAACGCACTTTGGCTGAAGAACCGTATTTATTCCACAAATAATGGGCCACTTGCTTTACACCAATTTCATGCGCAGGGCCGCCTAAATTGAAGAAGCAATAATGCACTTTTGAGCCACGTTTGATGTGTAAATAGCTTGATACACCCGAGTCAAAACCACCAGAAATCAAACTCAATAAATCTTCTTGAGTGCCAAGAGGGAAACCACCTAAACCTTTATAACGGGCAATCACTTGATTGAGCAATTCATCGGCTATTTCAATATTGATGGTAACGTCCGGGTTTTTAAGTTGAACTTTTGCACTCTCAACTGCTTGGTTTAAACCACCACCAACATAACGCTCAACATCGATTGAGGTAAAATCATGCTTTCCTCGACGCTTAGCACGCACGACAAAAGTTTTTCCTTCGATGTTATTACGGCTGAGTGCTAACACTTGCTCGTAAATGTCATGCATATCCTTAAACTCAGATTGCTGCACTTCGAGCACTTGCTGGATGCCAGGAGTATGAGTCAGAATTTCAAGGACTTCTTGATAGTATTGGTCACTTTGCGCAGCCACTTCAATGTGATCGCGACGGTTAAATACCGCGACTGACTCTGTTCTTCGTTTGATGATATTACGAATATTGGACTCTAAAATTTTTGTGAAGCGCTTGCGTACTGAGTCACTTTTAACAAAAATTTCCGGATGGGGCTTAACAATAAATTTCATAGTTCTATTCGCAATCTGATTGGGCAACGTGGTGAATCAATGGGCCGCATTCTGCTTGCTACTGATACACCGCTAAGGGCGCAGGATTATACACGAGGTGATAACCATAAAAAAGACGAGCCTTAGCGCTCGTCTATGTGTTTTTACATAATCCAACGTAACTTACTGAACGGATGGAACTTCATCACTGTACAGCGGTTCACCTTGCATGATACTGATTTCTACTCGGCGGTTGCGTGAACGTTCACTTTCCGTATCGTTAGAGCCGACTGGGTCGGTATCGGCCATACCACGCACCCTGAGTCGTTGATGAGAAAACCCACGAACCTTTTCCATCTCTTGCGCAACAGAAACCGCTCGTTGAGCCGAAAGATCCCAGTTTGAGCGATACAATTCAGAATCGACACTTTGATTGTCGGTATGGCCAGAAATACGCACAATGCCCGGCACATCTTTAACCAGATCGGCAATTTGACGAACCAATGGACGAAACTTAGGTTGTAGAAATGCAGAACCTTCGGGAAACGCACCTTTTTCACGAATACGGATCACCAATTGCTGACCTAAGTTTTCAACTTCAATTGCGCCTTGTTCGATTTCTCTTGCTAACGCTTTTTTGATGTCCTGTTCAACAATTTCCATCTCTTGCGACATAGATTCTGCTTGCTGTTGTTGCATTTCCGATTGAGTATTTTGATTATTCTGCGTTGAAGTTTCAGGGGATTGCCCCCCCGTCAATTGACCTTCTTCACGCTGAACACCACCCGCTCGATCTGAATCCCCTTCTTGAAACTCAAGTGTCTGCTGCGTGATATCAATGGTTTGTTGCATGATGACATCAATCGGTGTCGGCTCGGGGCGGCCTGGGCGAAACTCTTGTGCAATGATGCTTGTCCCTTTAGGAATGTCTTTCACTTCCAAACGATTTTGCACACCAAAAGCAAACTTCATCGAGCCCGCTATCTGTTTAAACTTCAGTACGTCCATCTCGGAAAAAGAGAGCAGTAGTACGAAGAAACACATCAACAGCGACATTAAATCGGCAAAGGTTCCCATCCACAACGGCAAGCCGGGAGGTGGGCATTTACAGCCTTCTTCATCATCCATTACAGGCTCCGTTATTCGCTATCAACATCTAAAACACGCTTGCCTTCATTGAGGTAGTTTTTCAGATAACTATCAATGACCCGTGGGTTTTGTCCATCCTGAATAGCCAGAACACCATCCATGATTAAACGGCGGTTAAGCTTTTCTTGATCTCGGCGCAAAGCGAGTTTGTCTGCAATCGGGAAAAAAATCATGTTCGAGAGAACAGCGCCGTACAAGGTAGTTAATAAGGCAACGGCCATGGCAGGACCAATTGATTTGGGGTCATCCATGTTAGACAGCATGGCAACCAAGCCCACCAAAGTACCGATCATGCCCATCGCTGGCGCTACGTCACCAAAAGCACGAAATACGCCAGTTCCCTGTGAATGACGCTCATCAGTCAATACAATGTCTTTTTGCAACGCAGAGCGCACCACGTCAGCATCATGGCCATCCACCAGCAAATCGATCCCCTTTTGCATGAAGCTATTGGTAATTTCCATCTCTTCTAATGCAAGAAAACCACCTTTCCGCGCCGCATCAGCCATTTCTACAATTTTCGCGATCAAATCTTCAGGTTCATCGGATTTGAACATAAATGCCTTACCTGCCACCTTGGCTGCACCGAAGAATTGTCCCATCGTGAACTTCATCAATACAACAAACATTGACCCACCCACTACGATCAAGATGGATGTGACGTCGAAGAACATCATTAGGCTTCCGCCTAAAATCATCGCCATGATAACGAAAGCGAGGCCTCCGATCAGGCCTATCAGCGTTGCTAAATCCACAAAGCACTCCTCATGCTGCTTACCTGCGATAATGAGTTTAAACTCGTTATCGGCAATAGATTCAAATCTTTAAGTAAATTATTGGATCATACCGAAATTCTCTCTATTCAGTTTATACCTAAACTGAGCAAAGATGCACTGTTGCCAGCACACTGATATGGCCAAGATTCTGAGTCACCGTCACTATTTCAGTAAATATCGGTCTGGTTGCTAAGTATCGTATTATTATTTTTATTATTTGTGATAGTGACAGTTCCAAAAGAGGGACTTTTCAGACAAAAATCGTTGGTTAAATTTGACCATCACTACGCCCTAAGGTAACTTTCGTGCATATTTACCAAGATAAAAAGATTATGGCGAGCAAGAAACCTGAAAATATGTCCTTCGAAGCGACAATCGAAGAACTTGATAGCTTAGTGGAACAGCTAGAAAATGGCGATTTAGCCTTAGATGATGCGCTAAAAAAATTCGAGCGCGGAATATCCCTTGCTCGTGCTGGACAAAGTAAGTTAAGTGAAGCGGAGCAGCGAGTCAGTATTTTGCTCAGTGCGAGCGATGACGCGCCACTCTCTGACTTTACTGAACTACCTGAGTAATAGGCATGTATTACTGATACATACTTATTACTGACTCATATTTATCGATCTCATCGCTCGCTATGTGACATGAACCTGTCAATTAAGTCACAGGGAAACGGTCGATCGTAACCTAGTAGATACCACAACTTAGTAGAAAGAGTGCCCTATGATTGAGGCTCTGAGCTCCTATCAGCAAAGAAATATTGACCAATTAAACCTTTGGTTAGGCCGTTTACCGCACCAAAAACAACCGTTGATTGACGCGATGCGCTACGGTTTGTTACTTGGCGGTAAAAGAGCTCGACCTTATTTGGTGTATATCACAGGGCAAATGCTTGGTTGTACGCCAGATGAACTCGATACCCCAGCCTGCGCAATAGAATGTATTCATGCTTATTCATTGATCCACGATGACCTTCCCGCGATGGACGACGATGAATTGCGTCGCGGTAAAGCCACTTGTCACATCGAATTTGACGAAGCCATCGCGATTTTAGCGGGCGATGCCCTGCAAACACTGGCCTTTACTATTTTGGCAGAAGGTCAACTCGCCGAACATGCGCAAGTCAACCGCATTAAGATGGTCCAAATGTTGGCTCAAGCTTCCGGTGCTCAAGGTATGTGTATAGGGCAAGCGTTGGATCTGCAAGCGGAAAATCGTCTGGTCTCAGTGCAGGAATTAGAAGAGATCCATCGCAATAAAACGGGAGCCTTGATGCGTTGTGCAATCCGTTTAGGTGCGCTTGCGGCTGGTGAAAAAGGGCTTGCGGTACTACCACAATTGGATCGCTATGCCGATGCCGTTGGTCTCGCATTCCAAGTTCAAGATGATATTTTGGATATCGTTAGCGATACCGAGACATTAGGTAAACCTCAAGGCTCGGATCAACAACTCAATAAAAGTACCTACCCAGCGCTGCTAGGGTTACAAGGTGCTATTGATAAAGCACAAAGTCTGTTACAGGAAGCTCTTCAAGCCTTGGAAGCAATACCCTACAATACAGAATCACTCGAAGAGTTCGCCCGATACGTCGTCGAGCGCAAGAACTAAACTATAAGCGCGCAAAATTATGACTCTTGATATTTCAAAATACCCAACACTGGCTTTAGCAAATACACCCGATGAACTGCGCAGTCTGCCGAAAGAGGTTCTGCCAACGTTGTGTGATGAATTAAGAAACTACCTTCTCAATTCCGTCAGTCAGTCGAGTGGCCACCTTGCGTCAGGCTTAGGCACGGTTGAATTAACGGTTGCCCTACACTACGTCTATAACACCCCTTTCGATCAGCTGATTTGGGATGTAGGCCACCAAGCTTACCCGCACAAAATATTAACTGGTCGCCGCGAGAAAATGTCGACCATTCGTCAAAAAGACGGTCTTCACCCTTTTCCTTGGCGTGAAGAAAGTGAATATGACACGCTCTCTGTTGGTCACTCGTCCACCTCAATCAGTGCCGCCTTAGGGATGGCGATCAGTGCAGGTAAAGAAGGGAAAAATCGCAAAGTGGTGGGCGTGATTGGTGATGGTGCTATCACCGCAGGCATGGCCTTTGAAGCAATGAACCATGCTGGCGACGTTCATCCGGATATGTTAGTCGTGCTCAACGACAACGAAATGTCGATCTCTGAAAACGTCGGCGCACTGAATAATCATTTAGCGCAACTGCTTTCCGGTAGCCTTTATACCTCGATCCGTGAAGGGGGCAAAAAAGTGCTCTCTGGCATACCGCCTATCAAAGAGCTGGTACGCCGCACAGAAGAGCACTTGAAAGGCATGGTCGTACCCGGCACCTTGTTTGAAGAGCTTGGATTTAACTATATCGGCCCAGTCGATGGCCATGATGTGATTGAACTTATCAAGACATTACGCAACATGCGCGAGCTCAAAGGCCCGCAGTTTTTGCACATCATGACCAAAAAAGGCAAAGGTTATGAGCCCGCCGAAAAAGATCCGATTGGTTACCATGGCGTTCCTAAATTTGACCCGAGCCACACTAGCCTGCCAAAAAGCAGCAATGCTAAACCTACTTTTTCTAAAATCTTTGGCGATTTTTTATGCGATATGGCCGCGCAAGATCCAAAATTAATGGCGATTACACCCGCGATGCGCGAAGGCTCTGGCATGGTTCGCTTTTCAAAAGAGTTCCCACAACAATATTTTGATGTGGCGATTGCTGAGCAACATGCCGTCACCCTTGCGACAGGTATGGCGATTGCGGGAGATCATCCGATAGTGGCGATCTACTCAACCTTTTTACAACGGGGTTATGATCAACTGATCCACGATGTTGCCATCATGAATTTACCGGTTATGTTTGCCATTGACCGCGCAGGGTTAGTCGGAGCTGATGGCCAAACTCACCAAGGTGCGTTTGATTTAAGCTTCATGCGCTGTATTCCCAACATGGTGATCATGGCACCCGCCGATGAAAATGAGTGCCGACAAATGCTCTATACCGGCCATAAACACACCGGGCCAAGCGCCGTGCGTTATCCTCGAGGCAATGGCATGGGAGTCGAAATTCAAACCCAATTTAGTGCGTTAGAGATTGGCAAAGGACGCATTATGCGCCAATGTGACACGGCTATCGCGAATGAAAAAATCGCGATCCTCAACTTTGGCACTTTCCTACCAAACGCGCTTGAAGCAGCCGATAAGCTAAATGCAACAGTGGCTGACATGCGATTTGTTAAGCCCCTTGATGAAACACTCATTCGCCAACTGGCTGCGCAACATGATGTGCTAGTGACCTTGGAAGAGAATGCGATTGCAGGTGGTGCGGGTGCTGGTGTCATTGAATTGATGATGAAAGAGAAAATCCTAAAACCGGTACTCAATCTAGGTTTGCCTGATCAATTCATCGCTCAAGGCACACAAGAAGAGCTGCATGCAGAATTAGGTTTAGATGCCAAAGGAATCGAGCGTTCCATTCAAGAATATTTAGCAAAGTAGCGAGCGTTTTATAAGCTGTCGGTTTTATGAACTGAAGGTTTTTATGAACCGAATAGCTCGATAAGCTACACCACTTTCAGTTACATCCCAATACTCAAAACCCTCGCATCGCGAGGGTTTTGTTTTTATATCGGCTGGCTCCACTCAAACTGAGTAAACAGCCTTTGCCATACCTCATCAAAACCAGCTTTAAGCACTAATGCTTGGCCAGTAAACGGATGAGTAAAACGTAATTCAGAGGCATGGAGCATCAGACGCTGCGCGTCATAATGATCGCGAAATAGGCGGTTGTGCTTGCCATCACCATGAGTGGTATCACCAATAATCGGATGACTCAAATGGTGCATATGACGACGCAACTGATGTTTACGGCCCGTTTGCGGCTTCATTTCCACCAAACAGTAGCGGCTGGTTGGGAAACGCCCGGTTGAATACGGCACTTCTACTGTCGCTAATGGTTGATAAGCGGTGATCGCTTCTTGGGCTTCTTTATCTTGTTTGGCAAACTTATCGGCAATTTTATCTAACTCGATTTTGAGTGGGTAATCAAGCACATCCCCTTGTTCAATCCAACCACGCACAATCGCATGGTACGTTTTTTCCATTTGATGGTTGGCAAACATCGGCATCATTTGCGCCGCCACTTCACTGGAGAGCGCAAACACGAGCACGCCAGAAGTTGGCCTATCTAATCGATGTAGGGGAAACACATGCTGGCCAATTTGATCGCGCAGCGTTTGCATCACAAATTGCGTTTCGTGTTTATCTAGCCATGAGCGATGCACCAGCATTCCTGCGGGTTTATTCACGGCGACCAAATCATCGTCCTGATACAGAATCTCTAACATGGTTGGCTTACCTCATCAATCAAACGTAGCAGCGCAATCACCTCAGCCAATTCCGCTTGATGTTGCCATGCCTCTTCAAAATAGGGAGTGAGCGAAAACCCTTGAGGAAGCTCTGCTTGCTGCTCAATTGCCAATAACATTTTGGGGATGAAAATCCACTGCAGCCACTGCTCCGGAGTGAGGGTATCGATGGAGAAAGGCTCTGTGCTCATCAATGCGCTTTCGCTTGGTGGCTGAGATTGCCAGCACTGAGTATTGCGTAGCTGAGTTTCTAATTGCTTCAACAGGTGGGTCAGTTCTGTGCTTACTGTCATTATTCACCAAGTTAATTTGCTAAGTGACCTTGAAAATGGGCTATAGAGTACCATTTATTGTTCAAAGAGAGTTATTGATCAAAAATAGTTATTCAAGAACACAAGTTAAGGCCACTTTATCCATGGATACCATTCATACGCTTAGCCAATTGCTCACCAATAGTGGTAGCCAATATCGGATCTTTGATTTAGGAAGACGCATCTGCCCGATTGAAAATACACACTTTTCTCAAGTAGAAAAAGGTCAACAACCGTATCCCTATCCATTGCAGCGTCATGCTCATCTTGCCATCGCGTATTGGAACCAAGCCCAACAACCTTGGATCTGGTTTCTTAAATTCTCTTTGGATGAACGCGGCCTACTCAAACAAGCTGAGATAGGTAACTTCATCAAGTTTGTACTTGAAGCGATGGGGTCACGTTTGCATCAAGACCTCAGCGATGAGCAGCAACAAAAGCTTGCCAATAATCCTTATACCTTTAAACCGAGCGACGACAAAATGGCGGTATTCCACAGCCAAATACGCGCCCAGTTGAACCTACCATCAAGCCAATATTATGAGCATGCACAACACTATTTTAGTGGGGATTTAGGCTGGGAAAACTGGCAGACGGTCGGCTTACAAGGCATTACTGATATTTGTGCTCGTTTAAGCAAAGAACAAAATAGCGTGTTATTAAGGAAAGCATTAAACCACCTCCCCGCTCAGCCTTTGTATGCCCTGCTGGGGGCGCTCGAACATAGTGCACCGTTGAATGATAAGTTGGCGCTGCGTTTGCAAGAGATGGCAATGTTGCACATCGAAAGCCACGAACCTGATCTGTTCTTACTCTCTGCCTTAGTACGAGCCTTATCAGGTGCGAATAATGCACTCACCGCGACCTTGGTTGAACGTATTCTGCAAAGCCCACGCTTGAGCCATCAAGAGATATTAATTGCCATTGCAGGGCGCTCGTGGCATGTATTGTCTAACCCATTGCTTGCCGAAACGTTTTTATTACGCTTGGCGCAAACAGGCAATCAAACCCTCTTTAACCAGCTCTTTGCTGATTTAGTGATGCTGCCAGAACTGCGAATGGTACTGCTGCCACTGCTGCATTCTAGCCCTTCGATCGAATTAGCCGATGCCTTAATTCGCTTACAGCAAGCGACCAAAACTCAATAACTGGAATGTTTATGCTAGGCGATCTATTGGCTATTTTATTACTCAGTTTGGGCTGCTTTCTTTTCTGGCAACAGCGTCGCCAAGCCGAATTAGCAAAAGCGGCGATCAGTCGAGAATGCGAACAACTCGACTTACAGCTGATCAGCGTTGCTTTTGGACGCCACAAATTCAAAACGCCAGAAGGACTCTGGCGTTGGCATACCGTTTATTGGTTTGAGTTTTCTGCACTAGGTGACGACTGCTACCAAGGTGAATTACAAATGATAGGCTTTAGGCCATCTGCTTTTCATTTGCCGCCTCATCGTATGTAAACTCAAATTCCCAATAAGGGCCAAAAACATCTTCTTTCTCACCCAACAGCTCAAAGCCGAGTTTTTTGAGTACCGCAATAGAGGCATGGTGGCCAATATTAGCAGTGGCTGTAATTTTTTGTCGTTGCAATTGGTAGGCCGCTTTAGGTAAAAAAGCCTTCAATGCCTCAGTTGCAATGCCTTTGCCCCAATACAATTTATCAAACAGAAAACCGAGTTCTGCTCGCTCTTCGTCAAGTTCAATGAACAAATGCCCCATGTATTCGCGGTTATAATTATCTAACACCGCCATTGCGTACAAATGAGGATCATGAAGCACTCGTTGAAAAAGCTGTTTTGCTGAAGCGACCGTTTTAGGGCCATTCATCTGTGCCCGATTTTTGGCGCAACAATTGAGCATCAAAAAATCAGACTCTAACGAATCGGTGTAAGGGAGAAGAAGTGTTCTTCTTGTTACGGTTGTCACGTACAATCCTTGTTAGCCGCAAAATAATACCGAAAGACTCAACTAGGCTCAGGGCAATACGCCTTAGCCCAGATAAAATCTGGTACTCTATTTTTGCAAAGAAGCCGAAAATTAAACCAACCGAACGATGAGGTAATTGATCTAGATTGTTTTTTTGTTGTTATTATTTTGCTGCACTTATCATATGAACTTTTTTTGAAGCAACAACACGCTAAAGCCAGAATGCAAGTAATAAGAAAAGCCTCAACACGCATGTGTCGAGGCTTAAAGTCTTACTCGCAGCAGTCCAGCTACTAAATTGTGTGCTCCATGCATCATCCATAATAGTGGCCAATTCTTCGGCTCATCCTGCATCGCCATCCTAGCGGTGTCCAAACTTTCCATGGTACTAACACTCCGGTCAATACTCATCACTTGTTCCTTGAGCGGTGTCCATAACATCATCCTGATGTTGTCCTGCCTTATCCACAAGGTGTCCATCGCCAATCCATGCAGCTCGCATCCTGCCAACTGTTGTATCCTTACGCTGTCCTAGCATCCTGCGTGGTTATTCTTCGTGAACAACCTTGTCTTCTTCCTGAAGAGACCAAACCCTGGTGCTTTGTAATTCCTTGTCAGAATCCTTCCGACAGGGTCCAATTTACTCGTTTGGCTTTAAGAAACAATCACCTAAAAATATCATTTTAAAAAAAACAACCTAAAGAAATAGATATATTAATTAAAAACAAATGGTTATAAAAAAATCACCACCAAACACTGCGCTAAACACTGTGATTTCTTACAAACAATGTGCGAGATCTCTTACAACACTTCGCCACTTTTGCTCTTGGTAAATAAAAGGTAAGATCACAGCAACTCACAAAAAGGACAACCTATGCTCACAAAAGATGTCACTCAAGAACTAGAAAACATCTTGACTCTCTTACAACAACAGGGAAAGGAACCGAGTGTGGCCTTAGTAAAGTCACGTCTTAGCACCTCAGTGCCAATGCCGGCCTTGATTGCAACCATCAAAAGTTGGAAAAATGCACACCGAGTTCCCAAAGTAGAAGTGAGCGTTAGTACGGAAAATAGCGCGAGCAAGGTAGCCGAACTTGAAACGCAACTAGCCGCTTTGTCAGCCCGAGTAGCAGCCCTAGAGGCACAACTAACCGAGAAGTAATTGAATGATGAAAATTTGGGTGGACGCCGATGCATGTCCGAAAGTAATTCGTGAAACCATTGTCCGCGCAGCCGAAAGGACGGGCGTTGAATGTACTTTTGTGGCCAATCATGTCGTTCCGATTCCGCAACGATCCAACATTCGTTCACTGCAAGTCCCCAGTGGTTTTGATGTTGCCGATAACGAAATCGTCAAACGGGTAGAAGTGGGCGATTTGGTAATTACTTCCGATATTCCGCTGGCCGATGAAGTGATAACCAAAGGTGGCTTGGCGCTCAATTCTCGTGGTGAGCTGTATACCAAAGAGACCATCAAGGCACGCCTCAATATTCGAGATTTTATGGACACAATGCGATCAAGCGGTATCCAAACTGGCGGACCAAGTGCGCTTTCTCAAACAGAACGGCGCGAATTTGCCAACCATTTGGATCGCATTTTGGCTAAAGCGAACAAATAACCACGTTTTGACGGTTGGACAATCACTAGCCTGTCCAACCGTTTCTCTTCATTAGCGCTGAACCGCCTTAAATCTTGGATTGGTTTTACAAATTACATATAAACGACCGCGTCTTTTGACGATTTGACAATCTGGATGACGTGATTTTGCGCTTTTTAATGAACTTAATACTTTCATAGTTTACTCCTTACCAAACTGAGCAAAGCGACGATTGAAATTCGCCACTCGTCCTTCTTTTTGAACAACTCGCTGCTTACCGGTGTAATACGGATGCGATTCAGACGACACATCTAAGGTGAAATAAGGATAGGTGTTGCCATCTTCCCACTCGATCGTCCGATCAGTTTTTAGCGTTGAACCCACAATAAAATACTTATCCACACTGGTGTCGTGGAAAACCACTTTTTGGTATGGCGGATGAATTCCGTCTTTCATCAATTTCCCCTCACTTAAATTGTTATGTTATAACATGCCAATTAATAATCATTACCAAGAAGAAAAGCAAGCTTAAATATGATATTTTTCTCAACCAACGTGAAAAAAGACGGATACGGATATGCACACCATTGCTCCGATTGGCACTATTGAAACGCCTTATAAAGAAAAATTTGCCGTTCCTCGCCAACCTCGCTTAGTGGCGAGCGCAAGCGCGAGAGTCAAGCTCATCGGTCACGCTAATTGCTTAGAGTCGGTGCGAGGCATCGAACAATTTAGCCATGTCTGGTTACTTTTTCTGTTTGACCAAAACCTCGATGCTGGTTGGAAACCGACCGTGCGCCCACCGCGCTTAGGCGGAAATGAACGGATCGGCGTATTTGCTTCACGGGCCACGTTTCGACCTAACGGCATCGGTATGTCTGCCGTTGAATTGAAAGGCGTCACTCAGCAAGGTGATCAGGTTTATTTGGAACTAGGCAGCGTAGATTTAGTCGATAACACACCGATCATTGATATCAAACCCTATATTCCCTATTCCGATTCGATAGCCACAGCCAGCGGTGGCTATGCCGAGAGCGAGCCCGACAAGATCGCAGTGACCTTTAGCCAAGCAGCGTTAACGGCACTGAATGCGCGGGCAGATCACGACATGGTTAAAGCCGTCATTGAGCAAGTGCTGGCTCAAGACCCTCGCCCAGCCTATAAGAAACACAAAATCGATCATAAAGAATATGCGGTAAATCTGTTCGATCTGAACGTAAAATTCACTATCGCAAACAACTTAGTCTCAGTAACCGCAATAGAACGCTTTTGACAAAGCCGATTGGCTGATATTATTAGCGGCTTAATTCTAGCCTCTCATTGGAGAGCGCTTTTAACTATCATGAAACGGATACCATAGAATGCGTACCAGTAAATATCTTCTTTCTACTTTGAAGGAGACTCCAAACGACGCAGAAGTCGTGAGCCATCAGCTCATGTTACGTGCAGGTATGATCCGTAAGCTGGCTTCAGGTCTTTATACCTGGCTGCCTACTGGTCTACGTGTGCTGCGTAAAGTCGAAAACATCGTTCGTCAAGAGATCGACAATGCCGGTGCAATCGAAACCTTGATGCCCGTTGTGCAACCGTTTGAACTGTGGGAAGAGACAGGCCGCTCTGAGAAAATGGGCCCTGAGCTACTTCGCTTTACTGACCGCCATACTCGTCCGTTTGTGCTTAGTCCAACAGCAGAAGAAGTGATCACCAGCTTGGTACGCAACGAAGTCAGCTCTTACAAGCAATTGCCGCTGAACCTGTACCAGATTCAAACCAAATTCCGTGATGAGAGACGTCCTCGTTTTGGTGTGATGCGTGCTCGTGAATTCTGCATGATGGATGCCTATAGCTTTGATATTGATAAAGCAGGCTTAGAGAAATCTTACCAAGCGATGCACGAAGCTTACTGTAAAGCCTTCGATCGCATGGGGCTTGATTACCGCCCAGTATTAGCCGACACCGGCGCTATCGGTGGTAACGGCTCGCATGAGTTCCATGTATTGGCTGAAAGTGGTGAAGACATTATCGCCTTCTCAACTGAATCGGATTACGCCGCCAACATCGAAAAAGCGGAAGCCATTGCGCCAGCCGTTGAGAGCGCCGCGCCAACTCAAGAGATGACGCAGGTTGATACGCCAAACGCCAAAACCATCGCTGAATTGGTTGAGCAGCATGGCCTACCGATTGAAAAAACAGTTAAAACACTGTTTGTAAAAGCATCTGATGAGATCGATGCCTCTATCGTGGCACTGATCATCCGTGGTGATCATGAACTCAATGAAATCAAAGCCGAGAAACTCGCTGAAGTTGCCGCTCCGCTAGAAATGGCTAGCGAAGAAGAGATTCGCGCGCTGATTGGTGCAGGCCCAGGCTCTCTTGGCCCTGTTGGTCTTGAATTGCCATTTATCGTTGATCACAGCGTAGCCGTCATGAGCGATTTTGGCGCAGGAGCCAACATCGATGGCAAACACTACTTTGGCATCAACTGGGGCCGTGACGTTGAGCTAGCGAAAGTGGAAGACCTCCGTAACGTCGTTGAAGGCGACCCAAGCCCATGTGGCAAAGGGACACTAATGCTCAAACGCGGTATCGAAGTGGGTCATATTTTCCAATTGGGTACCAACTACTCTGAGAAAATGAACTGTGGCGTTCTTGATTCTAATGGTAAAAACACCATTTTAGAGATGGGTTGTTACGGCATTGGTGTATCACGCGTTGTGGCATCAGCCATTGAGCAAAACAACGATAAATACGGCATCATCTGGCCTGACGCGATCGCGCCTTTCCAAGTGGCGATTGTCCCCATGAACATGCACAAATCAGAGCGCGTCCAACAAGCTGCTGAAAAGCTGTATGCGGAACTGACCGCAGCTGGTATTGAAGTGCTATTTGATGATCGTAAAGAGCGCCCGGGCGTAATGTTCTCAGATATGGAACTGATCGGTGTGCCACATACCATCATTATTGGCGATCGCAGTATGGATGAGGGCAACTTCGAATATAAACATCGCCGCAGTGGTGAGAAGTCGGCCGTCGCTATGAATGAAATAGTCTCCTTTATTAATGCTCAAATCGCCTAATAAAGTATGCTCTTGAAAAGGTTGCCTAAATGGCAACCTTTTTTATTTTGTCACCAGCCACAAAAGCTTTTTCAAGCATATTAATCTTCGATTCATCTACGGTGATCTATTCTTTAATCCATTATTAATGGAGGTGACCTATGGATCTAAAAAGTTTACTTAACCAAGCATTGAATTCAGACATCGTAAAACAAGGTTCAAGCCAACTCGGCGCTATCACACAAGATTCAAGTAAACTCAAAACCTTAGGAGCAGGTGCACTCGGTGGTGGCCTAATCGGTTTATTGATGGGCTCGAAGAAAGCAAAAAAAATAGGCACTAAAGTGATAGGGATTGGTGGAGCAGCGGCGCTCGGCGCACTAGCCTATAAAGCGTATAATGACTGGCAAGCAAAACAAACGACCACTCAACCGCAGTCTAGCTTTGACCCTAATGATGCTAGCCACAGCACGCTGATCCTAAAAGCGATGATTGCCGCCGCAAAAGCTGATGGCCATGTGGATGGACAAGAAATGGCGAAAATTGAGCAAGCCATCTCTGAAATGGGCGCAGATAACCAATTGCAGCAGCTGGTAAAAAATGAGCTGCATAAACCGCTCGATCCCGCGGCTATTGCACAGTTAGCCACAACGCCCGCACAAGCGAGTGAGCTTTATCTGGCCTCTTTACTTATCGCCGATGAACAAAATTTCATGGAAAAAGCGTATCTGAACGAGCTCGCTAAGCAACTACAGCTAGCCGACGATCTGGTCATGGCGCTAGAGCAGCAAGTGAACGCTTAAAGTTTCATCACATGCAATCAGAGCTTGCGCAAACGCAAGTTCTGATTTTGTCTTTGCCAAACGTAATGTGTATATTGAGAGCCATTATCATTAGTTAGGATTTAATCTATGCAAGTTTACGGTTGTTGTGAATTAGTGCGCGAGCTTTATGCGCAGATAGGCAGTGGTGATCAAGCTTATATTCCTCAAGCAATCTCCTGCGCCATCAAAACCTTGAATGATGTCGCAGCAGACGAATCGCTGCCAAAAGCGGTTCGAGAGCAAGCAGCCTTTGCGGCAGCTAACTTGCTGATTTCTGATTTCGAGGATAAGTGATGAATTTAGCCAATTTTGCCACAATGGATCCAATCATGCTGATGAGCATCATCAATATGAAGCTACGTGATGATTTTAATGGCGATCTTGATAAGCTGGCGGATGACTTTGATATCGATCGGGCAGCATTAGAGGCTCGCTTAGCCAGTGCAGGTTTTGAGTTTTTACCGCAAATCGGTCAATTTCGTTAAGGCATAAAAAACCCGCTAATTTAAAGCGGGTTTTCGTTCAAATAACAGTTCTTAAAGCACAGCACTCAGATTTTTTGTACTAAGCTTTTTTCTCTTTTCTTGCCAGAGCCTTACGCTCATTGCGTTTCGCTTGGTTCTCAATAAAGCCACTGAGCTCTTTTTTCGCCCAAGCTTGTGCTTGTGCTTCGCTTTCAAAACCCATTTCGCGCTTTGAAACAACACTTCTGCGAGAGGTCACTTGACGTACGATTTCCGCCGCCCAACCATTGCGCTTTTCAGTCACTTTGATGGTAAATTTTTTACTTTCTGACATTTTCGTTTTCCTAAGGGAATAATAAGGGATTACTCATCAACGTTTGTCGCGCGCCATTATATTATATGGCGGCGGATGTTGAACACCATCCCTTGGTAAGCGCGGCATTAGAGCACAAATCACAATTTTTTTCTGCATTTTTTACAAAAAATTCATCCTCAAAGTAAACAAAAAAAGCCGCTGAGTTGCAGCGGCTGGAATAACAAGACTAAGTCGTTTCTCTCACTGGCGACAAGGTGAGTTACCCTAAGTTCTTACGTGCATTTTGGAACATACGCATCCATGGGCTGTTTTCACCCCAAGAATCAGGATGCCAAGAGTTCGCTACCGTGCGGAACACGCGCTCTGGGTGCGGCATCATGATCGTCACACGGCCATCTTGAGTCGTTAAGCCTGTAATAGCATTTGGTGAACCATTTGGGTTGTTCGGATATTGCTGCGTGGCATGGCCGTTGTTATCCACAAAACGCAGCGCAACGGTGCCCGATTGTTCAATCGCCGTTAAATGTGCTGTATCACGAACTTCAACGCGCCCTTCGCCATGCGAAACCGCAATCGGCATGCGCGAGCCAACCATCTCATTAAAAAACAGTGAATCAGATTGCTGCACTTCCACTAAGCTAAAGCGCGCTTCAAAACGCTCTGATTCATTGCGCACAAAACGCGGCCATAAATCAGCGCCGGGGATTAACTCTTTCAAATTCGACAGCATTTGACAGCCGTTACACACTCCTAGCGAGAAAGTATCTTCACGTTGGAAGAAACGTTGGAACTGTTCACGAGCTTGTACATTAAACAGCACTGATTTCGCCCAGCCTTCGCCTGCGCCCAATACGTCACCATAAGAGAACCCACCACATGCGGCGAGGCCTTGGTACTCTTCAAGCACCGCTTGACCCGTTAAGATGTCGCTCATGTGTATATCGGTTGTTTCAAAGCCTGCGCGATCAAACGCTGCCGCCATTTCAACGTGTGAGTTAACCCCTTGCTCGCGCAAAATAGCCATTTTTGGCTTCACGCCTTTAGCAATATACGGTGCCGCAACATCTTGTTGCACGTCAAAGCTCAAACTGACGTTAAGACCTTTATCACTGTTATCTTGTTTTGCTGCAAACTCTTGGTCCGCGCACTGCGGGTTATCGCGCAGCGCTTGCATCTTATGCGTGGTTTCAGCCCAAATGGTGCGAAGTTCGGTGCGGTTACGCACAACAATAGGTTGTTCACCAGCGGTAATGGCTAGCTCATCAGAAGCGTCAACACGACCGATAACGTGTGAACACGCTTGTAAACCATGCGCCGTTAGCGTCGAGATCACCGTCTCTAAATCGTGGTGACGAACTTGAATGACTGCGCCCAGCTCTTCATTAAATAACGCGGCCAACGCATCATCACCTAGCGCGGCGATATCGGCTTTCACGCCACAATGACCCGCAAAGGCCATTTCAGCTAGAGTAACGAATAAACCACCGTCACCTTTATCGTGATAGGCAATAATCTGCTGATTCGCGACCAAGGTTTGGATCGCTTCATAGAAGGCTTTAAGCTGCGCCGCATTATCTACATCTGCGGGTTTATCACCCAACTGTTTGTAGACTTGTGCTAACGCCGTTGCGCCCAAGCGATTCTTACCATTACCTAAATCAATCAAAACCAGTGAGGTTTCGCCCTTATCGGTTCTTAACTGAGGGGTGATGGTGTTACGTACATCTTCAACACGAGCAAATGCCGTGATCACCAAGGATAGCGGAGAGGTCACTTCTTTTTGTTCGCCATTCTCATCCCATTTGGTCTTCATCGACATCGAATCTTTACCCACTGGGATAGTCAGGCCGAGCGCAGGACAAAGCTCTTCACCGACCGCTTTTACTGCCTCATACAAACCAGCATCTTCACCTGGGTGACCCGCTGGTGACATCCAGTTCGCCGACAACTTAATGTGTTTGATATCACCGATATGGGTAGCGGCAATATTGGTGATCGCTTCGCCCACGGCTAAACGTGCCGATGCCCCAAAATCCAGCAAGGCAACTGGCGTGCGCTCACCCATCGACATCGCTTCGCCATGGTAAGTATCATAACTTGCCGCAGTGACCGCGCAGTTTGCTACTGGCACTTGCCACGGACCAACCATTTGGTCACGAGCGACCAAACCAGTGACGGTTCGGTCACCAATGGTGATGAGGAAGGTTTTTTCTGCAACCGCAGGGAGACGCAGTATACGATCAATCGCTTCGTTCAATTCGATATCACGGCGATCAAGTGCTGGATTATTAACTTTCAGCGTCTTCACATCACGATACATTTTAGGTGTTTTGCCAAGCAATACGTCCATCGGCATATCAATTGGCGTATTGTCGAAATGTGAATCTTCCAATTTCAATTCACGCTCTTCAGTGGCAATACCCACAACAGCATAAGGCGCGCGCTCACGTTGGCAAATGGCGTCAAAGCGCGCCATGTTTTCTGGCGCTACAGCCAGTACGTAACGCTCTTGTGATTCATTACACCAAATTTCAAGCGGGCTCATTCCCGGCTCATCGTTAGGTACATCACGCAGTTGGAAAATACCGCCACGTTCACCATCATCAACAAGCTCAGGCAATGCGTTTGAGATACCACCAGCGCCCACATCATGGATAAAGGCGATCGGATTCGCCTCACCGAGTTGCCAGCAGCGATCAATCACCTCTTGGCAGCGGCGTTCCATCTCTGGGTTTTCACGCTGTACCGACGCAAAATCAAGATCTTCCGCAGATTGACCAGATGCCATAGAAGAAGCGGCGCCCCCACCAAGGCCAATGTTCATTGCCGGACCACCAAGCACAATTAAGCTCGCGCCAACTGGGATCTCTTTTTTCTGCACATGCTCGTCGCGGATATTCCCCATCCCACCAGCAATCATGATTGGTTTGTGATAACCACGCACTTCTTCACCTGCGTGAGAGTTAACTTTCTCTTCGTAAGTACGGAAGTAACCTAACAAGTTGGGACGACCAAATTCGTTGTTAAAAGCCGCGCCACCGAGCGGGCCTTCCAGCATAATATCAAGTGCCGTGACAATGCGCCCCGGTTTACCAAAATCCGTTTCCCAAGGCTGCACAAAATTAGGAATACGCAAGTTTGAAGTAGTAAAACCGACTAACCCGGCTTTAGGTTTTCCACCAATCCCCGTTGCACCTTCGTCACGAATTTCACCACCGGAACCCGTTGATGCGCCCGGCCAAGGAGCAATCGCCGTCGGGTGGTTGTGTGTTTCCACCTTCATTAAAATATGCGCTTTTTCATGGTGATAACCATATTGGCGTGTCTCTGGATCAGGGAAAAAACGCCCAACTTCTGAACCCACCATGACGGCGGCATTATCTTTATAGGCAGACAGCACGTGATCAGGAGTCACTTCATAAGTGTTTTTGATCATCTTAAACAGCGATTTATCTTGCTTAACGCCATCAATAGTCCAATCGGCATTGAAGATTTTATGGCGACAATGCTCAGAGTTTGCTTGAGCAAACATCATTAATTCGATATCGGTTGGATTACGCTCAAGCTTAGTGACGAAGCTTTCGAACAAATAATCAATTTCATCGTCAGCCAATGCAAGCCCAAGGGTAACGTTTGCTTTTTCAAGCGCTGAGCGGCCGCCATTCAGCAAGTCGACGTACGCTACGGGAGCAGGTTCAGCGACTTTAAACAGTGAAGTTGCTGATTCGAAATCGGTAAACACGACTTCCATCATTCGGTCGTACAGCAGGGAATAAAGCGTAACAAGTTGCGGTTGAGAAAGTTCGCGATCTAATTCGATGTAGTAAGCCGTGCCTCGCTCTAAGCGCTTCACCTCATTCAAACCACAGTTATGCGCAATATCCGTCGCTTTGGAAGACCAAGGCGAGATGGTTCCAGGGCGAGGAGTGACCAGTAAAAGAAGACCTTGTGGCTCATGTTCTTGAATCGTTGGGCCATAAGTGAGTAGTTTCTCTAATTTTTCAAGGGATTGAGCGTCTAAATCCGCAGAGAGATCAGCAAAATGCATGAACTCCGCGTAAATACCCGATACAGGCAGTTGCTGTTCACGACAAAGTTCAACGAGTTTGTTAACACGAAACTCAGAAAGCGCTGGGGAGCCACGCAAAATTCTCATGTGCTTAGGTCTCTTATACAGTGGGTTGAGGTGTAATTGGAATGAATTCAAAATCATTAAAATACAATAAGTTAATAAAAGAAAACTGAATACATACCAATTTCACCTCGTGATTTCGAACGCATTATAAAGGAATTCTTTTTGTGACGTAACACCAAAAGCAACCGTTTGCGTCATTTTTTTTGTCAAATTTGAAATACAGCCACATTAGCGTGGTCGCCGACACTTTTTCATCCGTTTTTGATCTGAAACTTTGCCAATATGGCCGCCTTTGATATAAAGGCAATAATTGATGTAAGAGATCGCTCATAAATGCCAAAGTATTATCTGATTCAGCTTCATCGCTCATTGTCCATTTTCCTACTCACTCTTTTTGTCGTCGGTTGCCAAATCGATTCAGATCCTAAAAGCGAGCTTGACCATATTCGTGAACGTGGCGTATTGCGAGTGGGTACGTTGAACAATCAACTCTCCTACTACATTGGCCCAGATGGCCCTGCAGGGCTGGACTACGAACTAGCGCGCGAATTTGCCAATCAGCTTGGGGTTAAACTAGAGATGAAACCCGCTTATCGGTTGTCTAGTCTCTTTCCTGCACTGAAAAATGGGGAAATCGACGTTGTTGCAGCAGGGTTAAGTCAATCGAATCAACGCTTGAATGAGTTCAGAACAGGGCCCGCTTATTACTATGTTAGCCAACAAGTCGTCTATAAGAAAGGCAACTGGCGTCCAAGAAATTTAAAACAATTACTGGAAAAACAACCGGAACTGATTGCTGGGCATGAAGGTGACAGCGTTTTTTCTATCGTGAATGAATCCCACTTTGAAAATACGCTCAGCGACATTAAACAGATCTACCCAGAGTTTCAGTACAATGTGAATAATAACGCCGACGTTAACGACCTTTTAAAACAGGTTTCGAATGGCGAACTGCTATTTACCATGGCTGATTCGGTCGAAGTCTCGCTGTCGCAGCGAATCTACCCTGACTTAGCCATCGCCTTTGAATTAACTGAAGATCAGCCCATCGCTTGGTATATGCGTCGTTCTGAAGATGAAAGCTTATACGCCTTGATGATTGAGTTTTTTGGCAACCTTAAACAATCTGGTCAATTAGCGGCCTTGGAAGAGAAATATATTGGTCACGTGGGCACGTTTGATTATGTCGATACGCGCGCCTTTATTAGAGCACTCGATGTCCGCTTACCAAAATGGGCACCTCTTTTCCAACAATATTCTGACGAGTTTGATTGGCGATTGATTGCCGCCTTAGCTTATCAAGAGTCTCACTGGAATCCGTTAGCTAAATCCCCCACAGGGGTCCGCGGTATGATGATGTTGACTCTCCCTACGGCAAGAAGTGTTGGTGTCGCCAATCGACTCGATCCGGAACAATCGATTCGTGGTGGTGTCGAATACCTGCGTCGGATGGTACAGCGTATACCAGACTCCATTCCAGAACATGAGAAAATTTGGTTTGCTCTCGCTTCCTATAACGTCGGCTATGGGCATATGATGGATGCAAGACGCTTAACCAAGCAACAAGGTGCGAACCCTGATTCATGGACTGAAGTCAAAGAACGCCTCCCTCAACTGAGACAAAAGAAATACTTCAGCCAGACTCGATATGGCTACGCGCGAGGTGACGAAGCCAAGGCCTACGTTGAAAATATTCGTCGCTATTATCAAAGTATTATTGGCCATGTTGATCAACAAAAGCAGATAGACAATAGTTCAGGTACTGATGATTTGGTTGTGATCAGTATTGAGGAGGAGGAGGCCGCGTTAGAAGCGATGGAATCGGCCGATGAGGCGCAGGATAATCAGTATCTCGACCCCGTAGCTCAATAAGCATAACAATAGCTAAATCTTCCACGTTGAACAAAAATTGCACACTTGATTTCCAAGTGTGCAGCCCATACATCAAAACGTGAAAAAGATCGTTTCCTAAGTTTCATATTATGGTAACAATCCTGCACTATAAAGGCAGATTAAGATTGTCATAAGGCACCCTAAACCATTAGGGATCATTGTCAAAACTCAGCAGTAGGAGGTTGTTTATGCTTAAACGTAAAAAGCTATCAAAACACCTTAATAAAACGGTGGCAGCGAACCGTCGTAAACGTATGTTATCCAATAATAAAAAGAAAATTATCTGGCGTAACCGTGCATTTATGCAATTAATCTCTGCTTAACCTTCAGCGGCAAACATCTACTCAAAGTGGATGTTTGCTAAAGCCCATCACTCTGTTGCTTATTCCGCTGTTTTTCCGCCTGTATCTCTGCGCGTCTTCGTCTAAAAAAAGATTGCAGTTGCTCCCGACACTCCTCTTCTAACAATCCTTTATCGACCGTCGCATAATGATAGGAGGCTTGGCTTTCAAATAAATTCAGCACCGTACCGGCCGCCCCAGCTTTGAGATCTGGAGCGCCAAAGACAATCCTTTTGACTCGGCTATGCAGCAGTGCGCCTGCGCACATTGGACAGGGCTCTAAAGTGACGTATAAGGTAGTATCAAGCAAACGATAATTTTGTAACCGTTGACCTGCTTGACGCAAAGCCTGAATTTCAGCGTGCGCTGTCGCATCATGTTGACCAATAGAGGCATTCCAACCTTCAGCAATGATTTCGCCATCTTTAACAAGCACAGCGCCCACAGGCACTTCACCTGCTTGTTCTGCAAGATTGGCAAGCGCGATGGCTCGGCGCATAAACTTTTGATCTTGAACGGTAAACTGTGTATTCATATATCCTATTTTCTCTTTCACTAGCCTTTGCCGTTAGCGGACGATAGCCGTTCTGCCAGAAAATCCACCAGCAGCCTAACTTTTGAGGACAAATGGCGATTTTGTGGGTATAAGGCCCATACACCTTCACGATCATCTCGGTACTGATGTAGCACTTCTTGCAACTCACCCGAGAGCAAATACGGCTCTACATAATAGTCGGGCAATTGTACGATTCCAATCCCTTGCAACGCGGCATTCAATAACGCCACACCGCTGTTGCATTTAATTTTTCCTTTAACACCGATTTCACGAGAGCGTTGCTGATCCTTAAATCGCCAATAGTTCATAGTGCCTTGTAAACATTGGTGATGAACCAACTCTGACAATGAATAGGGAGTGCCATATTTCACCAAATAGTCAGGGCTAGCGCAGACAAACAGTTGTCGGTTGGATAACTTTTTGCCAATAAAACTCGAATCATCTAACTGCCCTAATCGTACGGCGACATCAATTCCTTCCGCAATCAGATCCAATTTTTGGTTAGTGAGTATCAGTTCCAACTCCAATTGAGGATGTAACTGTAAAAACTCATGCAGCAAAGGCGCGACTTTCTGCTCACCATAAGTCACCGGAGCGGTCACTTTCAGTAAACCTGACGGCGTTTGCTGCATCTGCGTGACAGCAAGATCAGCCTGCGCTAAGCCTTCAACCAATTGCCGACACTGATAATAATAGAGTTGACCCGCTTCGGTCAGGGAGACTCGCCGCGTGGTACGTTGCAACAACTTTACCGCCAAGCGCTCTTCTAATAGCGCAATACGTCGGCTGACATTCGCTACTGATGTCGATAGTTTGTGCGCTGCTGCGGTAAAACTTCCAGTTTCAGCCACCGCAACAAATTCATGAATGCCTTCCCAACTCGCCATCTTAATTATTACCGATAAGTAAAAGTGATTCTTATTTTAGACCGATTATCAAATTTCAAGAAGAGAATATACTGTCACTCTCCCCAACTCACTTGAAACTTCAAGTAATGTGCAAAGGAAAATCTTATGTCATCACATCAATTCATTAAATCTCGCGCGGCGATTGCGTGGGGGCCAAATCAACCACTAAAAGTCGAGGAGGTTGACGTTATGTTGCCCCAAAAAGGCGAAGTGTTGGTGCGTATTATTGCGAGCGGCGTTTGTCATACCGATGCCTTTACGCTATCTGGTGAAGACCCTGAAGGGATTTTTCCGGTTATCCTCGGCCACGAAGGCGGCGGTATCGTTGAGCGGATTGGTGAAGGGGTAACCAGCGTCGAGGTAGGAGATCATGTCATTCCCTTGTACACCGCAGAGTGTGGTGAATGCAAATTCTGTAAATCAGGTAAAACTAACCTGTGCCAAGCAGTACGTGAAACGCAAGGAAAAGGATTAATGCCTGATGGAACTACACGTTTCTATAAAGACGGCCAACCCATTTTCCATTATATGGGTTGCTCCACCTTTTCTGAGTATACCGTGTTGCCAGAAATTTCCTTGGCTAAGGTCAATAAAGCGGCGCCATTAGAAGAGGTCTGCTTGCTCGGTTGTGGTGTCACAACGGGCATGGGCGCGGTGCTCAATACGGCCAAAGTTAAACAAGGTGATACTGTGGCCATCTTTGGCCTAGGCGGCATCGGGCTTTCCGCCATTATTGGCGCAAAAATGGCCGGTGCCAGCCGTATTATTGGCATTGATATCAATGAGAGTAAGTTTGAGCTTGCTACTCAGCTTGGTGCAACGGACTGCCTGAACCCGAAAACTCTGACTAAGCCAATCCAAGAAGTGATTATTGAGATGACTGATGGCGGTGTTGATTTTTCTTTTGAGTGCATCGGTAACGTCAATGTAATGCGCCAAGCGTTAGAATGCTGCCATAAAGGCTGGGGAGAATCGGTCATTATTGGTGTGGCTGGCGCGGGCCAAGAAATATCAACTCGCCCTTTCCAATTAGTGACGGGCCGAGTATGGCGTGGTAGTGCATTTGGCGGCGTAAAAGGCCGCTCGGAACTGCCACACATTGTCGAGCGCTATCTGGCAGGCGAATTTGGTTTGCAAGAGTTTATTACCCATACCATGGGTTTAGAGGATATAAACCAAGCCTTTGATTTAATGCATAAAGGCGAAAGTATTCGTTCTGTGATTCATTTTGACCAATAAGCCTTAATAGCCAGCCCTTTTTTCTTAAAGGGCTGGGTGGGGAAACTTGCTATGCACATTGAAAACATTAGCCAAGCCAAAGTATTTGAAGGCTGGCATAAACAGTACACGCACTCATCACAAGTACTAGGGTGCAGTATGCGTTTTGCTATTTATCTTCCACCTCAAGCGGCCTATCAATCGGTTCCGGTGTTGTATTGGTTATCCGGCTTAACATGCAGCGATGAAAACTTCATGCAAAAAGCTAGCGCATTTCAAAGCGCGGCTAAGCTCGGTATCGCGATTGTTGCCGCCGATACCAGCCCAAGAGGTGAAGATGTTCCTGACGACCCGCAAGGAGCGTATGATTTTGGCCTTGGCGCAGGATTTTACCTCAACGCAACTCAAGCGCCTTGGGATAAGCACTACCAAATGTACAGCTACATTGTGCAAGAACTTCCAGCCTTAATAGAGCAACATTTTCCCGTAAACCAACAGCGAGCGATTGCAGGACACAGTATGGGTGGCCATGGTGCATTAACCATCGGATTGAAAAAACCTCAACGCTATCGCTCGATTTCAGCCTTTAGCCCGATAAGCAACCCAATACACTGCCCTTGGGGGCAAAAAGCATTTCGCCACTACCTTGGTAATAACCTGCAAGATTGGAAACAATACGATGCGGTTGAATTGCTCACCACTCACTCATCATCCTTACCCATTTTGGTTGACCAAGGAGAGGAAGACCCGTTTTTACACGAACAGCTTAAACCTGAACGCTTACTCGCCGCTGCACAAACGAGCAATAGCCCACTCTCGTTAAGAATGCATAAAGGTTATGATCACAGTTATTTTTTCATTCAAAGTTTCATTGATGATCACTTAGCATTTCACGCACAGCATCTGCACAAATAAGATTGAAAAAGCCCGCGATACACTCGCAGGCTTTAAATTCAGACTCGATAAATAATGTTAACGCTACAAGCTGTATGTGTAAGGCGCTTGCACCCCTAGCGGAATACCAAAAGCCCAGTAAGCGAGCAGGAACAGCGTCCAACCAATCAGCATCGCAATGGAGAAAGGCATCATCATTGAAGCCAAGGTGCCAATGCCCGTCGATTTTACATAACGTTGGCAATACACCACGACTAATGGGAAGAAGACCATCAGTGGAGAGATAATGTTAGAAACCGAATCGCCCACGCGGTAAGCCGCTTGCGATAGCTCGGGAGAAATCCCTACCGCCATCAGCATAGGTACCAGAATTGGACCAATCAATGCCCATTTTGCCGAGGCCGAACCCACCAGCAAATTAACGCTAGCCGTGAGTAAAATCATCCCCACAATCGTTGCTTGGCCGGGTAAGTCCATCGTTTTTAAGCCTTCAGCGCCATACAATGCCAACATAGTACCAATATTAGACTGACCAAACGCTGATAGGAACTGAGCACAGAAGAACGACATCACTATGTATGCGCCCATCGTAGCCATGGTGCCAGACATCGCTTTTATCACGTCATTACTGTTTTTAAAGGTGCCAGCCACTCGGCCATACACAATTCCCGGAATAATAAACAAGATAAAAATCAAAGGAACGATCGACTTCATCACTGGAGCAGAAAAGGCCGTTAGCTCACCATCAGGCGAACGCAGTGCTGAGTTTTCTGGGATCAAAGCCGCTACTAGTAATGCAATACCTACCACCATTGCCCAGCCAGCAAAACGAAATGCTCTCGATTCAGTTGCGCTGAATGTTCCTAGATCAGGCGCTATTTCCGCATCTTCATCGACAGGCATATTCGCTAGACGAGGTTCAATAATTTTCTCAGTCACATACCAACCAATCGCAACGATGATCACCGAAGATAAACCCGTGAAGAAAATGTTCGCCAGCGGATTCACTATGTATTGAGGATCCAAAATTTGTGCGGCGGTTTGTGTAAAACCAGCGAGCAAAGGATCAATACCAGAAGGGATAAAGTTCGCTGAAAAGCCACCAGAAACACCAGCAAATGCGGCTGCAATACCGGCCAGTGGATGACGCCCTGCCGCATGGAAAATAATCCCACCCAGAGGAATAACCAATACATAACCAGCATCAGCAGCCGTATGCGACACTATCGCCACCAAAATCAGCATCGGTGTTAGTAGTTTCGCTGGCGTGAAATTTAGCATTTTCTTAAGGCCTGTAGTGATAAACCCTGAAGAATCAGCCACTCCCACACCGAGCATGGCAACCAGCACGATACCTAGCGGCGCAAAGCTGGTGAATGTGGTCACCATATTGGCTAGAAAACTCGCGAGCGCTTTACCTGTCAGTAAGTTATTCACTTGCAATGCTTCACCCGTTCGAGGGTTGGTCAAATCAAATGTCACATTCGATAACAGTGCCGATGAAACCCAAACAATAATCAGTGCCCAGAAGAACAAAATCGCAGGGTCAGGAATTTTATTTCCTGCACGTTCAATAAAATTTAAAAAGCGATCCATACCGCTCGGCTTCGGAAATGGTGCTTGTTTTACGACTTGGTTACTCATTCGTAACTCCATATGTGATGTTGCTGCTGTAGGCCTATATCAATTTATTTAGCCGACCTATTAATCGTCGGTTATTCTATAAAAAAGCCTCAACCAAAGCACAAGCTTCTACAGTTTTTTACAAAAATGGGGACATATTTTGCAAAAATAGCATTCCGCCACAACAATCCAAACACATTCTTATGCTCTTTTTTCCTACAAATCAGTAACCAATTTGCAAAATCAAATATTTCATTTTTGTATAAGCATCGAGACGCTAATCAAACTCACTGAACTGCGAAATCATGGTTTTCAGCTCAACCGACTGCTTATTTCCCTGACGATCATGCCAATAGGACTCAATATAAATGGTTTTCAGTGAGCCCGATAAAGAGACCGTTGGTACTGACCAACTGAGTGTATAAAAGGAATGTGAGTTATCTTGTCCGTTAACAATATCACTATCAAAATTCGCTGGCGTGAGAGTAGAAATCGCGGCAGAAGCGCCACGGCTACGAAACCATTCCAACTTTTGTTCGGCCAAATGTAGTGCTTCGATACTATGAACGGCAAAATCCGCCTTTTGCTCAACCAACACTTGCAATTTGACCAAACCCAGTGCCCCAACACCAATTAGAACAAACGATATCATCACTTCTATTAGGCTAAATCCTTGCTGTTTAGAGATCATTCCATGAACCTTTTTGCCATCTAGGTGGAACCGAAAAGGAAAAGCTGTTTTCAATATCACTGTTATATTGCAAACGTAGCGAGTTATAAAATAGTGCTATCTGACCTTGGGTATCAAAGGCCATTCCTCCGGTAAATTGAAAAGATCCCGACTGTAAGTAGGTAGCGTGCTTTGGCGTCAAGGTGGTAGCGCTGCCGTACAATGTTTTTATCGGTGCATCAAAATTAGCATTGAGATCCGCGATGAGTTCAGTATCAAATCCATTCCAATTTGCCGTATCAGCGGCAAATCCACTGTTAAAATGAAAGAGCACCCCTTGAATACTGCCACTCCCTCGAATCCCTAACACGCCATTATGCACCAGCAAAAAAAGGTAAGTCCCAGGATGAGCATTTTGTATGGTTGACATTGTATCAATCGATGCTTGGTTCAGTTGACAACTGCCATCAATCCATACTTGATTGGGCTGACCAAGAACCAAAGCACCTTTAAATTTCGAAACACAATCAACATCACCACTGGTCATTGTGTAACTCAAGAACTTAAATTCAGTATCGTCGCGTGCTTTTTCCCATTCTCCCCGTTCGTAACCAAAGAGATCTTTAAATGGGTTTAGCGTTTCATCTCGGTAAATATCATTTTTGACATCGACTGCTTCATAAAGACCGCTACTATTTTTCCAAATACCGCTTTGTGAACTACTGTTCGTTTTATGCGTCGGCGCGCAATCGGCACTATTGTCAAAAACAGCGCTTGGTTTTTGAATAGCACTCCCAACACCATTATTTGTCACTCCCGCCGTAGCAATAACATATTTAGCAACGGCGATAGCCGCGCATTCATATTTCCCATCACTATTTTTGGGCCCGGGATCTGGTGGAGAAATAAGTGTAGAGCCAAACACTATTAAGTCTGAAGTAGAACGAATGGCTCCTGGACTTCTCCCACGTTGAAACAGAATGTTCTTTTTCAACGTCGTCATTTGATACTGGGACATAAGTGTACTGGCGTTAGTAGGGGCTGCAGAGAGGTACGTTAACTCTAAATCGACACACAAGGTATTGAGGTTATTTGGAATTGAACTATTTTTATTGTTCACAATATGGCTATAACCACACTCAAGCCCCCCTTCTGCTCGCCAATGCTGTTGCCTCGCTTGCACCTCATTTTGTGCTCGTTTGATCTGAAAAAAGAGCGAACTGTAGGAGCCTAATGCCACCACTAAAGCGAGCACCAACAAAAGCGTGGTGATCAATAACGTTACAGCACCTTGCTGAGCTTGCTTCATTACTGCCAATTCCTTTGTTTTATTGCCACTCCAAATGATGTTGATACACGGCTATCCCCCACCAACTCTGCTGCCATAGAGATCGTCATGTAGGCTGAGCTCACACCATTCGCCGCTAATGATGCTCGCTGGGCTTGAAAATGAGTCACATTAATCTGGTTAGTGTCGAAAATAGCAGTGCAGCCAGCCGTCGCTTGGGAAACGGTTTTGGCCCCTGAAATCACAGACGTCGGCCTGTCACAGACACCTAACGCGCCAGAAGTCATGACAAACCCAACATTTCTGATCTGTTTCGTTGCCCCCGTATCATCAAGGTAGGCATACGCAAGCGTTGATTGGTCGGCCGAAACAAAAACGATATCATCGCTATCCAATAACGTGAGTGAGTTACCATGACCGCCGTCATAACCTGCACGTTGAATATCTTGTTTGAGGTATTGCAGCGCGCCCGTCACTTGTTGCAGTAGCAGTAGCTCCTTGCCTCTTTCGGTCGCTACCTTCTGCCCAGTGATGAATACAGAGCCGATAATGGCTATCGCAATCAAGCCAAGCATGGCTGCCACCATGAACTCAATTAACGTTGCCCCCATCTGCTTGGTTTCAGCGATATGAGCTTTATAGGTATGCTTTTTTGCTCTCGGTATGTTAGCTGCACTGCTTAAAACCAAAATAGTCTCCTCCATTACCACATAGGCGCATTCGTCCTGAAGGTCTATAGGTCGTGAATTTGAGTGCACCTTGGTGTGTTGAAAAATCAAGGCTCCCATTTACAGCTCGGCCATTAATGGCTTCAAAATGGATCTGATTTGACGGGTAATTCACCCCCAATTCAATATTGCGATAAGGTTGCCCCGATAGCGATGAAATCACTTGCCCCCCGGGATAGGTTCCTGAATTAGTCAGCACGATTTGCCATTCACCTTGGCTATTAACCGAACCCGACATGACAATATGCGCCCATAGCGGCTGCTTTCTCATTACTGCTTCCGAACGGGCACTCATCATCAAGCCATTAATCTCACCCGCTAAACGTTGCATCTTTTGCGTATCACTGACTTGTTTGAAATTGGGAGCCGCTATCGTGAGTAAAATAGACAAAACGGAAACCGTGATAAGCAGCTCAAGTAAAGTAAACCCGCGAGCCATTTCCCAAATTCCTATGTAATTAAAATATGAAACAAAATTCACCTTGCGCGAATGCTATCACCTAATAAAAATAGCGGGTAAATCAACAAGGAACTCCACGTGATGATTCGAAATTCTAAATGCAACAACCACAACCGGCAGTCGTTCGGGATGACATTGATCGAATTATTGATTGCGGTTGTGATTATTGGCGTACTGTCTGCAATCGCTTATCCAAGTTATACCAAGCACGTTTTAAAAGGACACCGAACCACCGCTCTCGCCGATATAGGGAGAATTCAACTGGAACTGGAGCATCACTACGATAAGGGTTATGACTGGAGCGGGATCATTTCAGGGGGAAATTGCGTCATCTGTGAAAGCGATGCAGAACGCTATCAGTTTTCAGTCGCCAGCTCCGCAACCAGTAGCTACACCATCACCGCGACGGCGCAGAGCACCAGAGGCCAAGACAAGGATGAGTGCCTTACCAGCGATAAGGTCATGACATTGAAATCAACCAACGAATCCGCACCAAGCGCATGTTGGAAATAGAACACCACAAATGTTCAGTTTGTGAGGGGAGGAGAAAATCATCCTGTATCAGGAACGAATAAGGCCTGCATTGCAGGCCTTATTGGATAGATAATAATTCAACAGTGAATTAGCTGGTTAAATCATCGAAGAACTTTTTCACGCCATTAAAGAAACCTTCCGATTTAGGCTTATGCTTATTTGCCGCTTCACCACCGCAAGTTTCTTCAAATTCACGTAATAGTTCTTTTTGACGCGCGCTCAGTTTCACAGGTGTTTCAACCACGAGTTTGACAACCAAATCACCGATCGCCCCACCGCGTACGCCTTTCACACCTTTACCACGCATACGGAACATGCGCCCTGTTTGCGTCTCTTCTGGCACTTTCAAGTTTACACGACCATCGAGTGTTGGAACTTCAACTTCACCGCCAAGTGCCGCCATAGCAAAACTTACAGGGACTTCACAGTATAAGTTGTTGCCATCGCGTTCAAAAATGTGGTGCTCTTTGACGTGAACTTGTACGTACAAATCCCCCGCTGGAGCGCCCATTTCTCCCGCTTCACCTTCGCCAGATAAACGAATGCGATCGCCCGTATCCACACCGGCTGGAATTTTAACATTAAGCGTTTTGGTTTTTTGCTTACGCCCCTGTCCGTGACACACGTTACATGGGTCTTTAATGATCTTACCTTTACCATGGCAAGTCGGACAGGTTTGCTGTACAGCGAAAAATCCTTGGCGCATCTGTACTTGGCCGTGACCATGACAGGTTCCACACGTTTGCGCAGACGAGCCTTTCTTCGCGCCAGTACCTTCACAAGAATCACAATGGACCAGTGTTGGCACTTCAATCTCTTTCGAACAACCACGAACGGCCTCTTCTAAAGACAGTTCCATGTTGTAACGCAAGTCAGCACCACGTTGTGCACGCGCTTGACCACCGCCCCGACGACCACCACCGAAAATGTCACCAAAGACATCACCGAAGATATCGCCAAAATCAGCACTGCCGCCACCAAAGCCGCCACCGCCCATTCCGCCTTGTTCAAAAGCAGCATGACCGTACTGATCATAAGCCGCTTTCTTTTGCGAATCGGTTAAAATTTCATACGCTTCTTTTACTTCTTTAAACTTGTCCGAAGCGCTGTCATCCCCTTGGTTTCTATCAGGGTGAAACTTCATTGCTAGGCGCTTGTACGCCTTTTTAATATCGCGCTCAGAGGCATCTCGGCCTACGCCTAATACTTCGTAAAAATCACGTTTTGACATCTTCTTCGTCACCAATTTGTTACCGCAAACGACACGCTGCCGCTTGGTGTTTATATCGACCTAACTAATGGCTCTAGATTCTAGTGAATTCAAACTAAAAAGACACTGTTAGTTAGATGGACACCAATGAGTTTTCATTAATTACAGACATACGGGCGTAAGAGTTACCCCAAACGCCCGCATCATACCGTTGATTTCATTCTTCTCTTAGAGAAGTTAGGGTGGGTTAAACTCGCGAGCCACCCAACCCTAGCCCTCCCCGTTTAAAAGGAGGGAACTCAATCAATTACTTTTTGTCTTCTTTGACTTCTTCAAACTCAGCGTCAACGACATCGTCTTCTGCAGACTGTTGTTGGCCTTCACCCGCTTGTTGTGCTTGAGCTTTTTGCTGAGCGATCTCCATCAGTTTTTGAGCAGCAGCCATAAGCGCTTGAACTTTAGCGTCGATCGCTTCTTTGTCTTCACCTTTCTTCGCTTCTTCAAGCTCAGTAATGGCCGCTTCAATCTTCACTTTATCGTCAGCAGGAAGAGCATCACCCGCTTCTTCAATTTGCTTACGAGTACCGTGAATCATTTGGTCCGCTTGGTTACGTGCTGTCGCTAACTCTTCGAACTTTTTGTCCGCTTCTTTGTTTGCTTCAGCTTCTTGGACCATTTTCTCGATTTCAGCATCGCTCAAACCGCCAGACGCTTGGATAGTGATCTTCTGCTCTTTGCCTGTTTGTTTATCTTTCGCAGACACGTGCAAGATACCATCCGCATCCAAGTCAAACACAACTTCAATTTGTGGCATGCCACGTGGTGCAGCTTGAATACCTTCTAGGTTAAATTGACCTAGCGATTTGTTGTACATGGCTTGCTTACGCTCACCTTGTAGAACATGGATCGTTACTGCGTTTTGGTTGTCTTCAGCGGTAGAGAATACTTGATTCGCTTTAGTTGGAATCGTTGTGTTTTTCTCAACCAACTTAGTCATCACGCCACCCATTGTCTCGATACCGAGAGACAGAGGCGTTACGTCAAGTAGCAGTACGTCTTTTACTTCACCCGCAAGCACACCACCTTGAATGGCCGCACCAACAGCAACCGCTTCATCTGGGTTAACATCTTTACGCGCTTCTTTGCCAAAGAATTCAGCCACTTTCTTCTGAACCATAGGCATACGAGTCTGACCACCCACTAGGATAACGTCAGTGATGTCGCCGACAGACAAGTCTGCATCGGCCAGCGCCACTTTCAGTGGCTCAAGCGAACGCTGAACAAGGTCTTCCACTAGAGATTCTAGTTTCGCACGTGTCACTTTCACGTTCATGTGCTTAGGACCAGCAGCATCAGCGGTGATGTAAGGCAAGTTCACATCTGTTTGTTGCGCTGATGACAACTCAATCTTCGCTTTTTCTGCGGCTTCTTTTAGACGCTGCATCGCAAGTGGATCAGTTTTTAGGTTGATGCCTTGCTCTTTTTTAAACTCATCAACGAGATAGTTGATCATGCGGTTATCAAAGTCTTCACCACCAAGGTGTGTGTCACCGTTAGTTGCTAGAACTTCGAATGTTTTCTCGCCTTCAACTTCATCGATCTCGATGATTGAAATATCAAATGTACCACCACCAAGGTCGTATACCGCGATAACGCGATCGCCACCTTGTTTGTCCAAACCATAAGCAAGTGCAGCCGCTGTTGGTTCGTTGATGATACGTTTCACTTCAAGGCCTGCAATACGACCTGCATCTTTCGTTGCTTGACGTTGTGCATCGTTAAAGTATGCAGGAACCGTAATAACGGCACCAGTAACTGGCTCACCAAGAAAATCTTCAGCTGTTTTCTTCATTTTCTTCAGAACTTCAGCTGAAACTTGAGGAGCGGCCATTTTTTGGCCTCTTGCTTCAACCCAAGCATCGCCATTATCAGCCTTCACGATTTTGTAAGGCATGATTTCAATATCACGTTGAACTTCTTCGTCTTCAAAACGACGACCGATCAAACGCTTAATTGCAAATAGCGTATTGGTTGGGTTTGTTACCGCTTGACGTTTTGCAGGCTGACCTACTAGCGTCTCACCATCTGTATATGCAATTACCGATGCAGTTGTACGTTCACCTTCAGCGTTTTCAATAACGCGAGGTTTGTCGCCATCTAAAACAGCAACACAAGAGTTAGTAGTACCTAAGTCAATACCAATGATTTTACCCATCAGGCTATCTCCAAATAAATTCTATTTTTGTTTTATGCTACCCCCTATGTGGGGGAGGGAGAACAGGGTTTCAACCCTTACTCACAAACTAAACAAGGATGTTCGTTTCTCGTATGCCCAATAAATAAGGTCACTCAGCACCTTTTCAAGGGCAAAATTGAAAAAAGTTATGATATTTCGACTAAACAGCGTAAATAACGACTTTTTCAATCCCGAAATCACTTAATGAAGGTTTCTATCTCGACATTAATCGATTTCGACATAAAAAAGAGAGGCGACGTACACCTCTCTTTGGCACTGAATAAATTAACGCCAATAAAGCATTTGGCTTATTTCGCAACTCTTTACTTTGATACCATGACCATCGCAGGGCGAATCACTCGGCCATTCAACTCATAGCCCTTTTGCATCACAAACATCACAGTGTTAGGTTCATGATCTGGGCTCTCTTGAATTGACATTGCTTGGTGCAATTCTGGGTTGAATGTTTCGCCTTCAGGATTAATCTCTTTCAGGCCAAACTTTTCAACTACGCCAATGAAAGTTTTGTGCGTCAGTTCCACACCTTCCACCAGCGGTTTCACTACTTCGTTCTCAGCGTCAGCAGCTTGAATCGTGCGCTCTAGGTTGTCTAACACTGGCAACAACTCTTCAGCAAAACGGCTCAACGCATATTTACGCGCTTTATCGATCTCTTGCTCTGAACGGCGGCGCATATTTTCAACTTCCGCTTTCGCTCTTAGCACCGAGTCTTTTTGCTCTTGAATTTTTGCTTCGCTCGACAGTAGCGCCGCTTCTAATTGCGCAATTTGGGACTCTTTCTCATCGACTTCAACTTGTTCGTTCCAATCGATATCCGCGTCAGTACCAACGACTTCAGCTTCTTGACCCACTACTTCTTGCTGTAGTTCTTCTTCTTTGATTTTGTTTTCTTCGTTGTTCATGATATCTCCAGAATCCAACTATTTTGCGCTTAACCTCCACAGTTCAAAAAGTTAAGCACACAAAAATTCGCACAAAGGCATAACTTGCCCTTATTATGGGGATGAACAATCCTGATTCAAGCCTAATTAGTTTGGAAAATTTATGAAAAAACCATTTGAAGTGATCGCTATCATTGGAAAACCAAGAGATCAACAAGCCATTCAAACACATAAAGAGCTTTATCAATGGCTAACTTCAATGGGATATCCGGTCTTTATTGATGATCGTCTCAGCGAAATATTGGAAGGTGTACCTGCGGAACATTTCGCTAGCTTGCTTGAAATCGGCAAAAAAGCAGACCTTGCGGTTGTGGTTGGGGGCGATGGCAATATGCTCGGTGCCGCACGCGTATTATCACGCTTCGACATTTCCGTGATTGGGGTGAATCGTGGCAATTTAGGATTTTTGACCGATCTCAACCCAGAAGATTTTCAACCAAGGCTACTTGCAGTACTCAATGGCGAATATTTAGAAGAACAACGCTTCTTACTGGAAACAGAAATTCATCGCCACGGGCAAGTCAAAAGCCATAATGCAGCGCTTAATGAAGCCGTATTACACCCCGGAAAAATTGCACATATGATTGAATTTGAAGTCTATATAGATAATAGCTTCGCTTTTTCTCAACGCTCCGATGGCCTTATCGTTTCTACCCCAACGGGCTCTACCGCTTATTCACTTTCTGGCGGCGGGCCGATTTTATCCCCCAGTTTAAACGCCATTACACTGGTCCCCATGTTCCCGCATACCCTTTCAAGCCGCCCCCTAGTTGTGGATGGCAACCGCCAGATAAAACTGCTGGTTTCGCCTGATAATCGCGGAACACAGGAAGTTAGCTGCGATGGACAAGTATCCCTACCGGTTTCCCCCGGTGATGAAGTGCATATTTACCAAAGCCCAAATATTCTAAAGCTCATTCATCCTAAAGATTACAGCTACTATCACGTGTTAAGAAAGAAACTGGGTTGGTCGAGTAAATTGTTTTAAACCAACCTCTTCACCTTCTATTGACTGTCGACCTCGATTAATAATATCGAGATCTTTTTATCGGGAATCTTTAATATTTAATGGTTTTTTAAATTTCTATTTATTTTCCATTATAAATTTACTCATCCTATAGCTGATTATTTGTGAGCCATGATTTATTCCATATTCAAGTTAAGGACTTCGATCACAATTATTATTTCCATCAATTTACTTACTAATCAACTTGGTTAAGAATCGTTCCATCAGTCAACCAGCTATAACTCACCACGGATTTAGATATGAGTAAAAATCTAAAAATTCAAGATAAGTTATGGTCAAGCTCCCTAGCTTGGTACACGCACGACTATCAAATCTCAATTTTACCATCTTTTGCACACGCCTAGCCTGCTTGGTTGTTTCTGCATTCTTTCGAATCCATTAAACAATCAGCATCAACACTAAATCTATTTATATCGCTTTTCGATGCTTGCATTCATCTTTATTAATTTAAAGTTGTTGCTTGGTTATTCTCAAATAGATTTATTTCACTCGAATTTTATCGCTAATTATTTGGCGCGATATTTTGCACTCTAAATATATAAAGGGTGTTGACTAATATCGCCTGACGAAATTTAAATTATTCAAAGGTATTATCATGGAAAACTTTAAACACTTACCAGAACCCTTCCGCATTCGTGTTGTTGAACCAGTAAAACGTACAACACGTGAATATCGCGAAGAGGCCATCCTTAAAGCGGGTATGAACCCATTCCTTATCGATAGTGACGATGTATTTATTGACCTTCTCACTGACAGCGGCACAGGCTCTATTACTCAAAGAATGCAAGCAGCAATGCTAATGGGTGACGAAGCTTACAGTGGCAGCCGCAGCTACTATGCGCTGGCGAATGCGGTGAAAGATATCTTCGGTTATGAGTTAACTATCCCAACTCACCAAGGCCGTGGTGCAGAGCAAATCTATATTCCTGTTCTAATTAAAAAGCGTGAGCAAGAAAAAGGCCTCGATCGTTCAAAAATGGTGGCGCTGTCTAACTACTTCTTCGACACCACTCAAGGTCACACTCAGGTTAACTGCTGTGTGGCGAAAAACGTCTATACCGAAGATGCGTTCGATACGTCTGTCAATGCAGATTTCAAAGGTAACTTTGACATCGCGAAACTGGAAATGGCGATTGAAGAAGCAGGGCCTGCGAACGTGCCTTACATTGTCAGCACGATTACTTGTAACTCTGCCGGTGGTCAGCCTGTCTCTATCGCTAACTTAAAAGCGGTATACGAGATTGCTCAACGCTACGATATTCCTGTCATCATGGACTCTGCGCGTTTTGCTGAGAATGCTTACTTTATTCAGCAACGCGAACCGGGTTATCAAAATTGGACTATCGAAGAAATCACTCGTGAAACCTATAAATACGCAGATGGTTTAGCCATGTCTGCTAAGAAAGATGCAATGGTTCAAATGGGTGGTCTATTGTGTTTCAAAGATGAATCGATGATGGACACTTACACAGAGTGCCGCACGCTTTGTGTGATTCAAGAAGGTTTCCCTACTTATGGTGGTCTTGAAGGTGGTGCAATGGAGCGTCTTGCTGTCGGCCTATACGATGGCATGCGTCAAGACTGGCTAGAGTACCGTATCGGCCAGGTTCAGTACCTTGTTGATGGCCTAGAAGCTATTGGGGTTGTGTGTCAGCAGGCTGGCGGCCACGCAGCATTCGTTGATGCAGGTAAACTATTACCTCATATCCCTTCGCATCAATTCCCGGCTCATGCTTTGGCCTGTGAACTCTACAAAGTAGCCGGTATTCGCGCGGTGGAAATCGGTTCGTTACTATTAGGCCGTGATCCTGCAACGGGTAAACAACACCCTTGTCCTGCTGAGTTGTTACGCCTAACCATTCCTCGTGCTACTTACACTCAAACGCACATGGACTTTGTTATCGAAGCATTTGGGAAAGTAAAAGAGAATGCCCACAACGTGAAGGGACTCGATTTCACCTACGAGCCACAAGTACTACGCCACTTCACAGCCCGTCTAAAGGAAGTTGAATAATAACTAACTAAAGCGCGCCTAATTGGCGTGCTATTTCCTTCTAAATCGAGCAAAACAAAATCTATAAATTTAGCGTTTTTTTGTGAACTTCGTCAAACTATTTAATGAACATTTAATGATCAATTCAAAACTAATTAACCTCATCGAATGAAGTAAAATTCACTAGAAAGCCAGAGCTATCAAGCAACATAAATCACTTCCTGTCGCATGCACTAAACTCAGAGCAGTTTACAATACTCATAGTTTTCTGACAGGCATCTTTACTGTATAAAAAAACAGTTTATACTGTTCACTTATACAGTGTTATTTGATTATATAGGTACAGAAATGCTGGCTCATTTAAGTGTGAATAATTTTGCTATTGTTAAATCATTGCAGTTAGAGCTTTCCAAAGGAATGACTACCATTACTGGCGAAACCGGTGCGGGTAAATCCATTGCAATTGACGCGCTCAGTTTATGCCTTGGTGGCCGTGCGGAAGCAGGAATGGTCAGGCAGGGTGAAGAAAAAACCGAAGTCAGCGCCGCCTTTATTTTGGACAATAACCTCAACGCCACGCGCTGGTTGGAAGACAATGACTTGTTCGACCAAAAAGAGTGTATTTTACGCCGAATCATCACCAAAGATGGCCGCTCTCGTGCCTTCATCAATGGCAGCCCTGTGCCTCTTTCGCAACTCAAAGCTCTAGGTCAATTACTGATCAACATCCACGGTCAACACGCCCATCATCAACTGATGAAAAATGAGTATCAAATGAGCATGCTGGACCAATACGCAGGTCACGTGAATCTTGTCAAAGAGACACGCTTAGCCTACCAAATGTGGCGTCAAGCAGATAACCAGCTCAATCAACTCAAAGAAAATAGTCAACAAAACCAAGCTCAAGTTCAACTGCTGGAATATCAAATCAAAGAGCTCAATGAATTGGCGATTGGTGAAGAAGAGTTCACCGAACTCGAACAAGAGCACAGACGTTTAGCCAACAGTGGCGAGCTTGCTACCACTTGCCAGCAAGCCATTGAACTTATTTATGAGGGGCAAGAAGTCAATGCGCTAAGTTTGCTGCAGTCAGCCAACCACGCCTTGCTTGAACTGGCCGAGTTAGATGAAAAACTTGCCACCTTACCCAACATGGTGGCTGAAGCCATCATCCAACTCGAAGAAGCCAACAGTGAATTGCGAAACTATCTGGACAGTATCGATGTCGATCCTGAACGTATGGCTTATGTAGAAGAACGTTACTCTAAAGTGATGTCCATATCGCGCAAGCACTACATCGCTCCTGAAACGCTTTACCACCACCACCAAGATCTGCTCAAACAAATAGCGCAACTTGACTGCTCTGAAGATAAATTACAAGAACTGGAAAGTAACGTTGCCAAACAGTATCAGCAGTTTGCAACCTGTGCCGACAAACTGCATAAGTCTCGTAGCCGTTACGCGAAAGAGCTAGATAAATTAATCACCAATAGCATGCACGAACTGAGCATGGAAAAAGCCAAGTTCTGCATCGAAGTTAATCATGAAACAACGCATCCATCACCACTGGGTTTTGACACCGTAACTTTCTTAGTCTCAACCAACCCAGGTCAACCGCTGCAGCCTATCGCTAAAGTCGCGTCAGGCGGAGAGCTGTCACGGATATCTCTAGCAATCCAAGTGATCACCGCTCAAAAAGTAGACACTCCTAGCCTTATTTTTGATGAGGTCGATGTTGGTATCAGTGGCCCGACAGCAGCGGTAGTCGGAAAAATGTTAAGAACATTAGGTGAATCAACCCAAGTACTGTGTGTGACTCACTTACCACAAGTGGCAGGCTGCGGGCACCAACAACTGTTTGTCAGCAAGCAAGCCAAAGCAGGAAAGACAGAAACACAAATGAAACGATTAGATAGTGAACAACGCATCGCTGAACTTGCTCGTCTTTTAGGGGGTAGCCAAATCACCGAATCTACCCTTGCTAATGCGAAAGAACTGCTGATCGCCGCCTAAGCTGACATTTTTCTTTTTAGGTTTGCAACCAAACTCAAAATTTGCAGTCTCAACTAGCTCGTAGCTCAGTCTATTTTTTACTTCTGCTGCGAGCTTGTTTATTATCAGTCCAGTTTTACGACCTATTGGCAAAGAATTTTGAATATGCAGTTAAAAAAGTGGTTAATCGCAGTCCCTTTAGCAATGACAATGCTGACTGGATGCTCTTTATTAGAAAAACTCGTTTATCGTATTGATATTAACCAAGGCAACTACGTTGAACAACAAGCCGTCGATCAACTCAAGTTCGGTATGAGCAAAGAACAGGTTAGGTTTGTCATGGGGTCGCCGATGCTTATTGAAAACGGTTATCCCGATACTTGGTATTACATTTATCACCACACGGAAGGCCACAAAGAATCGATACAGAAAAACCTGATTGCGACATTTAATACCGCAGGTGCTTTGATGGAAATCAGTGGCGACTACCCTCCTAGCGAACGGTTTTTTGAAGGCGTAAACTGAACGAAAACACGTTCAAACAAATGATACCCAAAGTGCACCTCACAATGAGTGACACTAACGGACAGGGCTCATAATGAGCCCTTTATCTTGCACCCACGTTTACTGTTGCGCTTTTGCCTGCTCGGCTCTCTTGCGACGGATCTCTTTAGGATCGGCCAATAACGGACGATAAATTTCAATGCGATCACGGTCTCTGACCGTCGAATCTAGCTTAACGTTACGACTAAAAATCCCGACCTTATTTTTTGATAAATCAATCTCTGGGTAGAGCTCAAGCACACCGGACTGTTGAATTATCGTTTCGACGGTTGAGTTTTTGTCTACCACCAAATTCAGTACTCTTTGCTCATGAGGCAATGCATAGACAACCTCAACATGGATCATCTCAGATTCAATACTCATTACTGATACACCTGTTTCGCTCGTTTGGTAAATGCGTTAACCATATTACTAGTCAATTCATTGAATATCTTGCCAAAAGCCAATTCCACCATTTTGCTCGAAAATTCAAACTCCAGTTTAAGTTCAACCTTGCAGGCCTGTTCATCAAGTGCAGTAAAATACCAACCGCCTTTTAAAGCCTTAAAAGGACCATCGACCAAATTCATCAAAATAGCTTCACTGGCCACCAACACATTCGACGTTGTGAACGTCTTACTTATCCCTGCCTTTGAAACATCCACCGAAGCCACCATCGACAAATCGGAAGATTCAATAACGCGAGAACCAGAACAACCTGGCAAAAATTCAGGATAACGAGCAACGTCATTCACGAGATTAAACATTTGTTCTGCACTAAAAGACACTAAAGCAGAACGACTGACTTGCTTCATATTCTCTCCTCATCACCACCGAAAGAGTCTGGTGTGTAACAATTTTACTTTTATTCTTATCCTACGCAAATAAAAGGATTTCCTAAGCTCGAACCAAGCCGTATAATGCCGCCATTATGGTAAAGAAAAAATCAAACTCAAAAGCAGGTAGCAATACCATTGCTGTAAATAAAAAAGCTCGCCACGAATACTTTATCGAAGATGAAGTAGAAGCAGGCATGGAGCTCCAAGGCTGGGAAGTCAAATCTCTTCGTCAAGGCAAAGCTAATATCGCAGAAAGCTACGTTTTCATGCGAGACGGAGAAGCCTTTGTTTCCGGAATGACAATAACGCCACTGCAGCAAGCATCCACTCACGTGGTTGCCAACCCAACTCGCGTGCGCAAGCTGTTAATCAGCCGCCGTGAACTGGATAACCTTTATGGACGCATCAACCGTGAAGGCATGACACTTATCGCACTATCACTGTATTGGTCTCGCTCTTGGGTGAAAATCAAAATTGGTGTAGCGAAAGGTAAAAAACTGCATGACAAACGTGATGATTTAAAAGAAAAAGATTGGGCAAGAGAGAAAGCACGCGTAATGAAGAGCTCATTGCGTTAATCTTGACCACTTAGACGCAGAAAGCTAGACAGACAAAGGTTTTCTGGTAGTATGCGTCAACACACTTGGGGCTGATTCTGGATTCGACGGGAATTTTGCAGTCTGAGGTGCATGCCGTGGGGCGGTTTGCCACGTTAAAAGCCGCAAAAAAATAGTCGCAAACGACGAAAACTACGCACTAGCAGCTTAATAACCTGCCAAGAGCCTTTCTGCCCTAGCTTCCGCTCGTAAGACGGGGAACAACAGAGAGTCAAAACCAAACAAGCTCGTGCCGCGTCTCCCGCCTGAGAGACAAAGCATTAAAACTAATTCAGGATAGCCATTAGATAGCGTGTCGGTTCGCAGTTTGATGGTGAAATTAAAGATCGAATAAGCATGTAGTACCAATGATGAATGATTTTCGGACGCGGGTTCAAATCCCGCCAGCTCCACCAATCACTAGTAACGGGACGTCTCAGGACGTCCCGTTTTCTTTTCTAAACCCTTGTCCTATCTAGCCTTAAGTGGTTCAGGGCGTCTCATCGAGATTCACTTAATCTCAGTCATTTAGTAACATTCTGCGTAACACTAACCAATAACAACACAAATTGGTGTTACATCAGAAAGGAAATATTAAAATGGCTAAGCAAATCAAGCCCTTATCACCAACTCAAGTAACCAAAGCTAAGCCCTTAGAGAAAGAGTATTCGCTTGCCGATGGCAACGGTCTGTACTTACGTATAAAGCCGAATGGCGCAAAACTTTGGATTTTCAACTACATCCATCCAACTACTAAAAAACGTAAGAACATCAGTCTTGGTGCATTTCCTGACATCACTCTCGCGTCCGCGAGAGAAAAAACAAGAGAGATGCGCCAGCAAGTCGCTGAAGGCATTGATCCAAAAACCCACAGAGATAACCAACTCATCACCGCACAGATAGCTCAGTCATCAACTCTTAAATCTGTTGCCGAAGAATGGTTTGAAGTAAAAAAGCATGACGTTTCCGAAGACTATGCCAGCGATATCTGGCGCTCTCTGGAGCTACATATCTTTCCTAACCTCGGTAACATGCCGATAAGTGAATTAACTGCCCCAATAGTGATTCAAGTCTTACGGCCTGTGGAAGCAAAGGGCGCATTAGAGACAGTGAAACGAGTATGTCAGCGAATAAATGAAGTGATGAACTACGCGGTGAATTGCGGAAAGATTCAGTCCAACCCACTATTCGGGATAAAGCATGCATTTAAAAAGTCGAAAGCTGATCACATGAGTACTATCAGCCCAGACGAACTTCATACTCTTATGCAAGCGATGTCGTTAGCCAATATCAAGCTTGCCACCCGCTGCGCTTTTGAATTCCAACTCCACACCCTGACCCGTCCTGTTGAATGTGCCGCTGCTGAATGGAGTGAAATTGATTTCGAAAACAAACTTTGGGTCATTAGCAAAGATAAAATGAAAATGAAGCGCGACCACAAAATCCCTCTTTCAGACGCTTCGATTCAACTTTTAAACTTTATGAAGCCCATCTCCTACGGACAACGCTATGTCTTCCCCAGTTCAAAGTCAGTAGACCAGCACATGAACAGTCAGAGCGTCAACGCAGCTCTAAAACGTGCAGGAATGAAAGGAAAGCTAGTAAGTCACGGTATGCGTTCCATTGGCAGTACAGCGCTCAACGAACAGGGCTTCAACAAAGATGCTATTGAGCTGTGTTTAGCACACGTAGACAAGAACACGATTCGTGACATCTACAACAATGCTGAATATCTAGAAGAGCGACGAAAGATCATGGATTGGTGGAGCAATTTCATACTTGATGCTTCTAAAAACGCCAACACTATAGCAAAATCCGAAACTTAAGTGACAAGAGTCACACTTTTAATGAGATGTGGGTGATTTTGTATTGACGATGAGAATCATCCACATTATTTTAAATCGCGTCTAAATATTTAATTTTTACATAGGAAACAGACATTTAAAGTCCGCTCCGCGGCAACAGCCTTATGCTCGTTAAACTTCGGTTTAACTATTTTTTATTGTTTTAGCACTAACTTAATTTTCTGAGTCTTTTTTTAAGACTTCTTTATTTTATTACATACACAACACCTTCCCTTATATTGCGAGGGTTAGGCTGTTACCAACATAAAGGTTTCAGTCCTAGGTTACTATTGCTTTGCTGAAGTTAAATTTCAGTGGATCAGTGTAGGTATTAGAATATGAAGGCGGTGCTAGACATGAATTAACATAGGTTATCGTTATGTCTGTAAATACAACTCCTCTTCTAAAAATCGTACGTAAATCTGACGTTCTACAACGCGTACCCTTCTCAAGAGCGACTCTCCACCGCAAAATTAACGATGGAACATTCCCACCTTCAATTCCCCTTGGTGCAAACTCTGTTGGTTTCTTGTCTCATGAGGTCGATGCCATTATCGCAGCCATGGCACTAGGCAAAGATCTACAGCAAACTGTTTCTCATCTTGTTGAGCAAAGACAGTCTCTTTTCGACAACAGCCTCTATGCACTAGCCGCATAACTAAAAACTCTCACTAAGCACAAACAAATCAATTGTTTACTGCATGCTTTAGCATGCTGGTAAAAGTGCAGAATTTTTTAGTTATATATATTATCTAGAAATTTTGCACTTTTACGTTCAAGCAGGAATTAGAATAAATGAACGTCATCGCGCAATCTCAAGCTACAGAACATACTCTACTTCAAACCTCAAAAGCTAAATCGGTTTTCATTATGCTCGACCCGTGCCTTCAGCATCGCTCGAATGATCATCGAGTCGTTGCTCTACGCAACGACAGAAGCAATGCGATGGATGTCGTCCGATATTATCTAGATGCTGGCTATACGATTACATTAGTCGCCGATTCAAAGCTGTTCCCGACTCAAACGGCTAGATTAATGAAAAGCAACTACTGTGGAAGTCGTGTTCCAATGTTAGATAGCGCGACAGGGGTTTACTACAGTCTGGAGAACTTTAGAAGCACTGTGACTTATCTAACCCTTTGCAACTCTCTATCACCGTGCAAAGAGACATCGCAGTGGCTTTCCAGACAATTGATTCGTACTGTTCCGCTTACAAACAGCACAACCGAGGCATGTGTTAACACCTTTCTGTCAGATTTACAGGGCGTTCAGAGTATTGAGTTATTGAGAGCTGCACTTGATGAGCAACTCGAACAGAATCGCAATAGAGTGCGAAAATTCATGTCTCCAACTCTTCAAACTAAGACTATCACCGTTGATTCATTGCGCTCTCCTCTGTGCTCACAGCTTATCAACGACAGCAAAACTCTTGCAGTAAGAGCGGCAACAGGCACAGGGAAGACCAAGCATCTATTTGGTCCATTAGCGAAAGCGGCTCGTAGCAAAAGCAAGAAGATCGTTTACCTGTCTTATCTGACCGCCCTGGTCGAACAATACTGTAATGACAATCTCGCAGTCAGCTACAACCAAGATTTATGCGAGCTAGAACAGGCGGATGCAATGGGGGTTGTTGTAAACAGCATTTGGAAATCTCATATTCGCTCTGTGCTTAATCAGGCGGATATTCTTATCATTGATGAGTTCGAAAAAGTACTGACGACTGTCGTATGTTCTGAACCAAGTAAACAATTACCAAAACAACAAGTTTTTGAAAGCTTGTCAGAAGCCATTCGTAATGTCCCACAATTGATTGTGGGTGATGCTGATCTTTCAGATGTCAGCTTGAGTTACATCAAAGAGTTAAGAAGCGAAGTGACACTATTGGATTGTAAAGAAAATCCGTACTCTTCAATCAAAGCTGTGATCACAGATAAAAACCAATACCTCTCCAACGTTTATCTCAAAGAGCGGCTTACTAAGAATGATAAAGTGTTCCTGTTTGATTCTCTCGTCACACTTCGTCAGGTTACCCAATCACTAGGCTATAAAGATTCTAATAAGCTAGATAGTGAAGATGAAGCACTAAAAGACGGTATCTTAATTATTCACGCTCACAATAAAGACATGCCTGCTCAAAAAGCCTTTTTAGAGAATCCAAACGAAGAGATTAAGAAGTATAAAGCAATCATGGCATCTCCTTGCTTAAGTTCAGGCTTTTCAATTACTACGCACTTTACTAACAAGGTTATGGTTTTCTGCGATAAGACATTAACACCTTTAGAGCTGATTAATTTCGCACGTCGATTTCGTACAGCAAAACAAATTTGGTTTGCCGTTGATGCATACAAAGATTTCATTACGCCACATGCCAAAGAGACGACGTACAAACCAACAATCCATGTCCAGCCAACTGACAAGTTGAACATTGCATTCAACAACGTTAAAAAGCGCTTTTTCGCTCCTTTAGCCTTGAATTTACATTTAACGTTGGAAGAACTCGGTTTTATGACTACATCGGCCCCATCCTCTTTTACAGCACAACTGTTTGCTCAAAAGAGTGCTACTCTTGCAGCCAAAGCGTACAAAGAGTTAGAAGTGCAAGCGATTGTATCCTCACCTGATTTAACTCAAGAACAAGCTTCCTGGTTATGGGCTAAAGACAGAAGGACATCTTCTGATAGCGCTTCTTTAACTAAGTTTCAGATCAAACGGGATTACGGAGTGAAAAAGGTTACAGAAGATGACGTTAACTTCCACTTCAAGTTCTTAGCTAATCGAAGTGTGTTTGATTCATTCCCGTTCGTGAATCGCTCTAGTGACAAAGTGGAAATCGAAGACAAGCACCATTCTGCCGCGATGTTCATCTATGACAATATTTTGAGAAAGTATGGGTTTTCTGTCGATCGTGACGCTTTTTGGATTCACAAAGACGATGTTCTCCAGATTGTAAAAGCCTGCTATTTGAAGCAAGAGTTATTAAACTGGGCTTTTAAAGATCGCTTACACATTAGCAAGCCTCTTCATCAAGAGGCAAAGCCAAACAAGGCAACGTCATACCTGAAAAAACTCTTGAACTCATTGGGCTTCGAAGTTGGAACATTCCGCAGCAGTAGCAAAAAAGCAAAAGTAGAGTTGCATAAAAACGCTCGTAATTATGCTTACTTTAAGACAGCCCCATCCGAAACTACCAAGTCCGCAGCCTAACAGCCAACACCGCCCTGCTACCACGACACTAATAAGGTAGCAGGGAATATCCCCTATCAAATCATAACCTTACTACAGCGCTCAATTACTGAATCTAAAGCCTCTCAATCAACGCTTGTTGCGTTATAATGCCCACAATTTTGTTCTTCGCTCAAACCAAGATTCTGAGCGAGCCGTGAACGTTTAAGAGATTCTTATGACAACCAATACCGCAGTAGAAAAAATCAGCCTTGAAGAGCTAAAGACATGGCTTTGGGGCAGCGCAAACATCATGCGTGGCACCGTAGATAGCTCAGATTTCAAAAACTATATCTTTGGTCTCCTGTTCTTAAAACGTCTTTCAGACGTATTTGACGAGCGTGTAGAAGCCGTGATGGAAGAGGAAGGTTGCAGCGCTGAAGAAGCAATGGCGCTCATTCAGGAAGATAACCCAGAGCAATTCGTTCCTGTGTATGCACGTTGGAACAAGCTGATCGAAAGAACGGAAAATATTGGTGAGTACATCGATGAAGCCTTTGCTGAAATCGAACATCAAAACCCATCACTAGAAAAAGTGCTTACCGCCATTCAGTTCGGTGATAAAGAGAAGCTCAGCAATGAGCTACTGACTCGCCTACTTCGTCACTTTAACCAACATAAGCTGGGCAATAAAAACCTCTACAAAGCCGATCTACTTGGCGATGCATACGAGTATTTGATTGGCAAATTTGCTGACGATGCTGGTAAGAAAGGTGGCGAGTTCTACACCCCACACGAAGTGGTAGAGCTTATCGTTAAGCTGATTGACCCACAACCAGGCCATGAAATTTACGATTTGACCTGTGGGTGTGGCGGTATGTTGGTTGAGTCAGCTCGTCACATCAAAGAAAACTACGATAATGGCACCATCATGGGTAAGCCTAACTGTAAACTTTACGGTCAGGAGAAGAACCTAGGAACATGGGCAATTGCCAAACTCAACATGTTCTTGCACAACCTAGATGGCGACATTAAGCGTGGCGATACACTGGTAAATCCATTACATAAAGATGGCGAAGGCCTTCAAACGTTCGACCGTGTCATTGCCAACCCTCCATTTTCAATCAAAAACTGGTGGGAACCATTGGAATTGAATGGCGGCAAAATAGTTGGCGATAACGGCAAAGAAAGAAATGTTAAATACAGCACTGACCTTAAAGATCCTTATGGTCGATTTGGCCTTGGCGTTGCACCGAGGACGAAAGCAGATCTAGCCTTTGTTCAGCATATGGTTGCCTCAACGAAAGATGATGGTCGCATCGGCGTTGTCGTCCCTCACGGTGTACTTTTCCGTGAAGGTGATGAGGGTAAAATTCGTAAAGGTATGCTTATCGGCAACGATGAATTTAAAGGCGACTTGATCGAAGGTGTCGTTGGTTTGCCGCCTGCACTTTTCTTCAATACAGGTATTGCGGCTGCGGTATTAATCATTAATAAAGACAAACCTGCGGCACTGAAGAACAAGGTTATTTTCGTTGATGCTTCAGCCGAGTTTGGCGAAGGTAAAGCGATGAACTACCTTCGTGAAAGTGATATTAAACGTATCACGACCGAGTACAGCAAAGCGAAACAAACTTTAGTTGATGCAGGAGAGCAAACGGAAGATAAGCTTTCGGAGCTACTGGACACTGTCACTGTTGATAAGTACCTGCGTGTCGTTGATATCGCTGAAATCAAGCAAAATGACTTCAATCTCAATATCAGTCGTTATATTGATACTTCAGAAGATGAAGAGATCATATGTGTAAGTGAGAGCCTCAGACAACTGGAGAAAATCGATATCCAATTAGAACAATTGGATATAAAACTGAATTCAATGCTAGAGAGCCTTCCTGTTGAGGTTGCAAAATGACATTAACACAATGGAAATCTAAGTCACTAGGCTACATCTTAGAAAAAATTGTGGGCGGTGGCACTCCATCAAAAGCTAACCCCCAATATTGGGACGGAGATATTCCGTGGGCGAGTGTCAAAGACTTATCTTCAACAAAGCTTGATGATACCGCTGACAAAATATCCAAAAAGGGACTGAACAATAGTGCGAGCAACTTAATTCCTGCTGAGACTATCGTTATTCCAACTCGTATGGCTTTAGGTAAAGTAGCAATAACAACTCAGGCGATGGCAATAAACCAAGACCTGAAGGCTCTGTTTCCGAGCAAAGAAGTATGCAAAAGCTATCTTTTTCAGTGGCTGATCTTTCATGCAGAACAAATAGCTAGTTTGGGATCGGGGTCAACGGTTAAAGGAATTCGCCTTGAACAATTAAAAAAAATTCCTTTTAGCTACCCAACTCTTAAGGAAGAACAACAAAAAATAGCGGAAATCCTTTCAACAGTTGATAAAAAAATCGACCTTATCGACCAGAAAATTGCAGAAACCGAAAAGCTGAAAACAGGCTTAATGCAAAAGTTATTTTCAGAAGGTGTCGGTGTTCAGGACGAGAATGGGGAGTGGCACACACATACAGAATTTCATTCAATAAAAAACGTTACTCTACCCGTAGGTTGGAAGTTAGATAACTTAGGTACTCTTCTGGAAAAAATTGTAGGAGGAGGAACGCCCTCTAAGGCCAAGCCCGAATATTGGGGGGGAAGTATACCCTGGGCAAGTGTTAAGGATTTCAAAAAGCCTTGGCTATCATCTGATTGCATAATGGATACGATTACCAATGAAGGCTTAAAAAACAGCTCTGCGAATTTAATCGAACCTGATGTTGTTGTAATCCCAACGAGGATGGCATTAGGTAAAGTTGCAATGACAAAGGGTTCGATCGCAATAAATCAAGATTTGAAAGCGCTTTATCCAAAAAATATTATTGATAATTTATTTTTATTCTATTGGCTACAGCATCAAGCTTCTAAAATTGAAAGCCTTGGTTCAGGTTCTACCGTAGCAGGAATACGCTTAGAGATATTAAAGTCAATAGATTGCTTATACCCTGAATCCATATCAGAGCAAAAGCAAATTTCTCGTATACTCAAATGCACCGACTCAAAAATAGACTTATTAATCGAACAAAAAGTTGCGACCCAAAAACTCAAAAAAGGCTTGATGCAGAAGCTACTTACGGGCGAATGGCGAATTCCTGTTGAGGAAACTGAAGCCGCTTAGCGATTGCTTCATGATGCCTTCAAGCGAAGGCATCTAAAAAGCAAAAAAACGAAATTTAAATGAACAATAAAAAATGAATAACAATAAATAAAGGAATAAGGTATGTCAGGTCAGGATGAATCATCGAATCCAGAGCTAGTTGGGGTAGAACGCCCAGCGATTGAATGGTTAAAAATTCTTGGTTATCAGCATATTAAAGGTCGAGATGTAGAGCAAACACACAAGACCGAGCCTGTTATTCTAGAGTCGGTGTTAACTGACAAACTACACGCCCTTAACCCTTGGCTGGCCGAGGTTCCGAACGGTGCAAACAAAGCGATTAAACAGCTCAAAGACATATGGTTTGAACATAACAGCGACTTAATGCTGGCTAACCATGCGTTCTGGAAGCATGTTCTGTTTCAATCGAACCTGCAACAAAAAGACAAATATGGTCAACCTCGTAGCATCCGCTTCATTAACCAAACGGGTGCCGAGGGTAACTTATTCCATGTGGTTGATCAGTACGTTGGCAAAAATGCTAACGATGAACTTTTTAAACCCGATTTACTGTTATTCATTAATGGCTTACCCCTTGGTTTGATTGAGTGTAAAAACAGCTCAATTAAGCTCAGCAAAGGCATTGCACAAATTGATGGCTACCAAGGCACTTTTACTCAACACTTTGCCTTTAATATGGTTTGTGCTGCCATTAATCGTAGCCAAGCCAAGTATGGCGCTATCTATGCGTCAGAACAGTTCTATCTGACTTACAAATTTGATCCGAAAAAGCCTGACGAGAACATTGTTCTTACCGAATTAGAAAATCAATTAGGCAAGCCCCCTACAGAGCAAGACAAGCTACTGTGGGCATTATTCGAGCCTTCCCGCTTCGTGCGTTTAGTCTGTTTCTACCCTATGTATGAAATTGAAAAAGGCGTTATGATCAAGAAGCTGCCACGTTACCAACAGTGGCGTGCAGTAGAGAAGACGCTACTCCGTCTACAGGGTAAAGACCCACAGCTATTAGGCCAAGAACTTGGCGGCGTAGTTTGGCATACGCAAGGGAGTGGTAAATCACTGACGATGGCGCTACTTGCCCGTTTAATGCGAGCCGAAATTTCTGGTTTCAATAACCCAAGTATTTTGATTCTTACCGACCGCACTGATCTTGACCGTCAGATCCATAATACCTTTACTAATGTCGGCCTTGAATCGATTAAAGCAGATTCCGTCGCTGGGCTAGAAGCCATGCTCAGCAATGACTACGGCACCATTTTCACTTCGACCGTTCAAAAGTTTCAAGAAAGCGATGGTAAGCAGATACAGGCCGCAAAAGAGTCTGAAGATGAGGATTCCATTGCAAACTCTAAAAGTCGTGTCAGACGCGTTTTGAGAAAGGATGGTTCGGGCCAAGAACAGTGTTGGATATTAAAAGAGAACAATGTTCTTCACGGTCAAACCGATGCCAATGGCAACCCTAAAAAAGCCAAATGGGAACTCGTCAGCGAAGAGAAAGTTGATTTTCGAGTTCTGAGTACCAAGCCAAACTTCTTCGTGATGGTTGATGAAGCTCACCGCAGCCAGTATGGGTTCCTTGCTGCATTCATGCGTGCTTCTTTACCTAATGCGAAGTTCATAGCATTTACTGGCACCCCGCTTTTTAAAGACGATAAAGAAACCCTGGGTACATTCGGCGGTAAAGAATACATCGATACTTACCGCCTCGATGAGGCGGTTGCAGATGGCGCAACGCTGCCTATTAAATATCTTGAAGGTATGGCGCAATGGGGTAGCGACGGAAAGCTAAAACAAGCTTTTGAGGATAAATTTGGTAATGAGCCTTTAGCCCGTAAGAAAAAGCTAAAGCAAGAGTTACTCAAAAAACGTCGTGGTGCTATCGGTCGTATTGAGGAGAATGCTCGCCATCTCGTCGAACATTTTCTATCAAGTGTGAAGCCTCGCGGCTTTAAAGCCATGCTGGTATGTGACGGGCGTGATATGGCTGTTCGCTATAAAGACGTACTAAACCAAATCATGCAGGAACGTCAAAACAAAGGTCTGCCGACCTTTGAAAGCCGAGTGGTTATCTCTCTCGGTAGTATGACAGATAAGCGCACAGGTATTAGCGAACAACAAGCTCACTATGCATCAGGCTCAACCTCAAAACTTGAAACTATCGAAGAGCGTATCAAGCGGGAACTCCAACAAGGCCAAACACCGATAGCCGTACCGTCTGAAAAGATCCCAAGCTTGGTGAATGATGAATTTAAGCTACCTTATGGTGATGAATCCGCTAATACCAAAGAAGAAACCAAGTTTAACAACATTGGGTTAATCATCGTTTCTGACATGCTGTTAACTGGCTGGGATGCGCCTATTGTCAGCACTCTATATTTGGATAAACCGCTAAAAGAACATACTTTGCTTCAGGCTATTGCACGTGTAAATCGAACTCGAAAAGGCAAGAAAGCGGGTTATATTGTCGATTATTTCGGTGTGGTTGAGTACCTAGATGAAGCGCTGAAAGTTTATGGTGGTGACGTACAACCCGACCAAGTGTGGACGGACGTCGAAGCGGAGCTACCACGCCTTCAATCTGCTTTGACAAAAGTGTTAGACATTCTTCCGAAAAAGCACAATCCCGTAAAGCAACCTGAACCTTACAAAGAGGATGCCGATCTCTACCTAGACCCAGATACTCGCCTAGATATTGTTGAAGACTTCCTCGTTGCTCTCGCTGGATTCAATAGCCGCTTAGATATCGTGTTACCCGACGAACGCGCATCTAAATATCAGCCTTACTTCAAAGTGCTGAATGAGATAAAACTCCAACTGCGCAACAAAATGCCTGAGAGTGCAGATACGGTTCGCATCACCGCATCTGAATCTGAGCTGCTTAAAAACATGCTCGACGAGCATATAGAAGCAAGTGAAGTTAAGAGCTTGTTAGGCCGTGAAGTTTCAATACTGGATGCTGCGGATATGGATCTACTCCGCAAGCAAAAAAGTGCAGGGAGTGCAGCGTTGGTCATGAAGAACAAACTCAAGCACACCATTAAAACGGGGAAAGGTAAAGATCCCGCCTTCTTTGGCGACTTGGAAGAAGAGCTAGAGAAACTTATCCAAGATGAACGTGAAGGACGTATTGAACAAGCTCTATTCCTGGAACAGCTAGAGCTTTTTGCTCAGCGTGTACGTGATAAAGATGCCAAGCCATCTGAAATGGGCTTGGGTACAGCAACAGAGCGAGCCGTGTTCAACTATCTGGAAAAACAGGTAGAAGAAGCTGAAGCTCTAGCATGGACTAAAGGCATCTTTAGCCACCCTGATATCGCTGAAGTCATGTTGTCACCGATATGGAAAAAGCAGACTGATATTCATAATGAGATCAAAAAAACAATCAGGACTATTCTACGTGGTCTTGGCGGCTGGGATATGACAGTAGCACGTCAGCACTCTGCTGAAATTTTCAGTATTATGCTGAACAACTGATCCTTTCCTTCATCAATGACGAAAGAAACACATGCCAATTTTTCAATACGGTACAACTGAAATCGAGTGGGACTTTAAGCTCGACTCAAAACTCAGTCACCACTACGTTACGGTAGAAAGAGGGAAGACTGTTCTTCTCAGAGGCCCAAGTGCCTCTGAGGACGAGCAACGAGAGCTGATTCGGTATAGAGCAAGGTGGATCAAAGAGCGCCTAGCCGAAGTAAATCAACCGTTAAAAGAAGAAATCGTCACAGGTAGCCGAGCGCCCTACCGTGGTCGTTCTTTCTATTGTGAAGTGATCCCTGCGCCAGAGTTATCGACGGTAGAAGTGAAGTTTAACCAAAGCCGTTTTAAAGTTCTTTCTCCCGAAGGCCACTTCGTCAGCCGTGAGCGATTCAAACCAGCTTTAGAACGTTTCTACAAACAGAAAGCCTTAGAAAAAATTGCTTCTCGCTTAAGCTATTGGCAGCAGGAAACGGGCATGCAAGCCACAACTTTCCACATAAAAAAGTTTGATGCACGTTGGGCTAACTGTACTGAGAACAATGTTCTGGAGTTCCACCCTCGTTGCATGGAGTTTTCCAATAAGGTGATGGATTACATAATCCTTCATGAGCTATGCCATACCGTAGAAAAAAGCCATAGCAAAAACTTTTGGAAACTAGTCGCCAAGTATTGTCCTGACTGGAAAGAACTGCATGAAGAGGTAGAGCGTTCTGGGATGGGGATTTAACCCTAGCGTTCTCTCACAAGAAATAGAAAAGGATTTAAGTCCATGAGTCAAATGGAAAACACTGTAAAAGAAATCATAGATACTGCTTGGTTCGTAGGTGCGACTTACGGCGAGGATGATCAACTGAATAACTTTATTGAGAAAGGCATTTGGAAAAATGGTTATAGCGACAAATATCTAGAGCAAGTTAGGTCTATGAAAAAAGGCGAGAAAATCGTCATTAAATCAGCTTATACACGTAAATATGAACTTCCATTTGATAACCGCGGGCATATGGTTTCGGTAATGGCTATCAAAGCCGTAGGTACAATCACTAATAATTTGAACGATGGCCAAACAGTTCAAGTGGACTGGCTAGAAAAGTTTGATGAACCAAAACAATGGTATTTTTATACCAATAGAACGACTGTATGGCGTATCGACAATACAAGCTGGATGAATAAAGCTCTTCTCGACTTTACGTTCCACGGTATTCAACAAGATTACGGTAAGTTTGCCAATGCTCCATATTGGAAAGAAAGGTTTGGAGACACCCCTAAAAATGATATTCGATTCAAGTGGGCAACATTTTACGAATCGTTTGCAGATAAACTACTTACATATAAAAGCAATCGCCAAGCACTCACTGCTTTCATCATTGAACTAGCCAAAGAATATCAACTTTCTTACATTATCGGCAAAGACCTCGATGACATTTGCCCATTTACCGTAATGGGAATTTTCAATCGTGGTGTAACAGAGCAAAACCGTAAAGCGCTTGCTAGCGCCTTAGCCCAGTTTTTGTCCGTCGATGAACCTATCCCTGAGTCCTTTGAAGCGATTCCTATTCTCAATAACCAGAAATCATGGTTCTTTGCTTATGAAGAAAATAGAGGTAAGCAAGATATCGATAACCTATGGTCTATATTCGAATCCGCATTAACGTATGCCGACTCTCAGAATGAAGACACGCAAAGCTCTTTTTCAGCTCTATATAACCAAGTATCTAGCCAATTGGGCGTTGGTTGGAATTTAACTATGGGGCTGTTTTGGATCAGACCATGGGCTTACCCTACTTTAGATACACAGTCTCGGGACTATCTGACTTCGTTAGGTGTTACATTAAATAAAACTGGAGTTAAAGGTCGCTGTAGTGCCAAAGACTACCTTACTCTCATTAATAATTTGGAAATTCGCTTCGCAGAAGAAAAGTTTCCCGTTCACTCATACCCTGAGTTGTCACTAAAAGCCTGGCAGCAACCATCGAAGAAAAGCATTGAGAAAACGAACTATTCAGATAAACGAGATGGTTGGAAGTCTCTTATACTTGAACGCATTGAGCACCTATGTCGCTCAAATGAATCAGCAGTATTCACTAGAGAACAATTTCACACGGTATATTTAGAAGAACTAAAAAGTCTATTCCCCGACAATAATACACCAGACATGACTATCGACCGTCAAATGCAAATTTTACGAGATGAGTCGATTATTGGCTTCCTACAACGAGGTCAATATGAATGGTATGGATATGAAGATATTGTTGAGGATATTAGCTCTATCAATGAATCAACCGAGTATCTAGAGCCTTACAATGTCACAAACATTATCAAAGACGGGTGCTTTCTTTCGGAAGAAACAGTAACACACTTATTGCAAAGGCTTAGAGATAAGAAGAATCTGATTCTTCAGGGACCTCCTGGAACAGGAAAGACATGGTTAGCCAAGCGTTTAGCATATGCTTTAATCAATGAAAAAAAGGAGTCGAACCTTTGCGCTGTTCAGTTTCATCCCAATCTATCATATGAAGATTTTGTTAGAGGCTGGCGTCCCTCTGGAGACGGTAAACTCACATTGTGTGACGGGCCATTCCTCGAAACGGTTGAAGTAGCTCGTGAAAATCCAAACCAAAAATACGTCGTTGTAATCGAGGAAATAAACAGAGGCAATCCAGCACAAATTTTTGGCGAAATGCTGACCTTACTGGAAGCAGATAAACGAACGCCAACCGAAGGTTTATCCCTAAGCTATAAAAAGAATAATAACGAACGAGTCTATATACCTGAAAACCTGTACGTTATCGGCACAATGAATATTGCTGATCGCTCTTTGGCTCTTGTTGATTTAGCATTAAGACGTCGATTCGCATTTTTCACTTTAGAAACCACCCTCGATGATACGTGGATGAATTGGGTTTCAACTGCTAACAAAGTCCCTATTCCCTTTTTACTTACAGTAAAGCAAAAGCTCGATCATCTAAATACCGTCATTGAAACTGATCAAAGGCTGGGTAAACAGTTTAAAATAGGTCATAGCTATGTTACTCCGTCTTTTAGCAGTGAAATCTCAGACCCTGTTTCTTGGTTTTCTGATGTAGTCAACACAGAGATCTATCCCTTACTCGAAGAATATTGGTTTGATTCCATAGAGACTGCTGAAAATGCTCGATTGACTCTTTTAGAAGGGTTGCAATGAGTAATTGGGAACGAGAAAAAGTTGGCATAGTTCCAGTTAAAAACCTTTGGCTTTTAATGCTATATGCATCTGATTGTCGCTATTTAGCTGAGCATTTAGCTAGTTCAGAATCAACGCAGCATGATGTACTTGAACTCGTTGGTAAAGTATTTTGTGATCTTCTTGAGTCTAGGATGCGAAGAGAGCTATCCAAGTCTTTTATCAATCGAGAAGATGAGCTGAACCGTGTAAGGGGGAGAATAGATGTTCTTCAATCCGAAAGAAAAATGTCACTCTATCGAGGAAAAGTTTTCTGCCATTTCGAAGAAGTGTCAATCGATACTGACAGAAATCGCTACACTCTAACCGCTTTAAAAAAACTCCAAAAGCTAACAAAGAAAAGCGACCTTTTAGTTCGCTCAAGAGAAATAAGTCTGCAATTAAAACAGCAAGGCATTAGCGACATTCAGGTTGTCGGATACAGTCCTACAAGTGAAAGATTTGGTCGCCATGAAAATGAAGATAGAAAAATTATCCAGCTTGCTGAATTGATACATAGCATGATGTTAATTAGTGAGTCGATAGGATCTAAATTATTACCTAAGCCAGAGAAACAAGAACAGTGGGTCAGGAAACTTTTCGAGAAAGCTGTTGCAGGTTTTTATAAGCTAACACTTCCAAATCAAGGCTGGAAAGTTTCATCAAACAAGCAGCTGAAATGGCAAGTTGAACAAACCTCGGCTCTCATACCCTCACTACTTCCGATAATGGAACTGGATATTCAACTTGATAATAACCAGTTAAACCAGCGAATTATCATAGATACAAAATTCACGAACATCGTTACAAAAGGACGCTTTGACAATACAACATTTAACAGTAGATATATTTACCAACTTTATACGTACATCATGAGCCAGAAGAAAGAAGAGGATTTACTCTCGCTAAAGTCATCTGGAATGCTTTTACACCCATCTCTGGGTGACCATTATGATGAAGCAGTCACAATACAAGGCCATCAACTACGATTTTGCACTGTTGACTTAATGGGTAAACCAAATGAAATAACCAAACGTTTAGCAAGCCTAATACTTTAACTTTACAGATACGACTACAATGGAACAGTGAGTTTGTGAGAATCATAGTTCATTAATATCACTTGAAACTAATATGACTGAGCTTCTTTGTTCCAATGCCTCTTCACCGTTGGTAGTGAGAGGTTTGTAGCCATTGCGACTTTCGTCTGGCTAAGCCCTTGAGCTTTGTACTTCTGAACTTTAACTGTTGTTGCAATGGCTTCAGGCCGCCCTACTCTTTTGCCTTCAGCCCTTGCACGAGCTTGCCCTTCCAACGTCCGTTCCCGAATACGGTTTCGCTCAAACTCAGCAAATGCTGAGAACATTTGTAGCATCAATCGCCCCTCCGCTGAGCTTAGATCAGCGGTCGGCAGATCTAGAGATATTGGCGTTACACCTTTTTCTAACAGCATACTGATCGTATGCTGAACATCGATGTTATCTCTTCCCAGTCGATCTAGCTTTAATACAACTAGTTTGTCCCCTGGTTCAAGTTTATGCTCAATCAACATTTTGAACTCACGTCGTTCTGTCGCAGGCACACTCCCCGAAACCGTCTCATGAACAATTCGGTGCTCCTGAATATCGTAGCCAGCATTCCGAATTGCTAAAATCTGATTTGAAACTGTTTGCTCGCTAGTCGATACACGACAATAAGCGAATGTCCGTCCCATACTCTCCACAACACTCTCCTTTTTGGTATCACAACTAGTATCATCAATCAGTTAGGTATCATAAAAATCCAAACCCCACTTTATGACACCACAAACAGCTCACTCCCTTCTGGTGTCAGAAAACGGATGTTTGTTGATACTACAGGGGTGTTTATATCTCGCTAAAGTTGACTAGTTAAGTCAATAATTTTGGCAAACCACCTTTGCCTTAATAAAAATCGAGTAAATAAATTATTACATATAGATAAACATCATTACTCTAAAGTTATTTATATCTAATAAAAAACAAATTCAGTTTAAAAAACCTTGACATTAAAATCCAATTCTAATACAAGGTTGGCCTTTTAAAAAATGAAGTTTAAGATGAAACAAGCTTAAATTATTGAAAAAATTCTTCTGCCACTACTGGCACTTTCAACGCCAGCAATGGCACATTGATTGCCAATCTTGGCAAATTCTCTTGCCACCTGCTTTAATGATGGAATTTTTAAGGCTTTTATCACTTGCCTGAAACAAGCCCACTAGCTTTAACGTTGTGCAAAAAAAGAACAGCGTTAGAACACGTTGAATGTCTCATTTTTTCTTGACTTATAACGATTACAACCATACAAGCCAGGCACTCGACATTCTTTATCTTCTTTAATAAATTGTCTTTTTGAGCGACCTTGGGGAACACTGTTCTTTTCATCTAAATTAATAGAATTTGCTCGACGCAATGCTTCTTCATCGGAAATGTCGTTATAAACGACTTGAAATCTATTCGACTTAGTTTCACGTTCTTCTTTTGTAGATAGATAACTCATTTCACGATTACGTTTAGAATAAACCAAAACTTGAGACATATCGACAACCCTCTTAATATATATAGATAAATTCAATGACTATTATATTTATCAAGTAATATTCTCTTTGTAAAGGAACTTTAACCACTATTTTAGAAATCACATTAACATTTAATTATTAAATATAAATCGTTTGTTTTTTTAATTATTAAATTAGATAAATAGTAATTAACTTCACTTTTCACTAAAAATGAAAAAGATCCGATTATGGCTATTATTGTTACCATCCCCCTAACTAAAAATAATCATATTCACCATCATAATTTCTGAGTTAGGATCCTAACCGAGAATGAACATCGAATTCAGGCTACGATTAGTATTGCTGTTTCTCCTAGCCTCATCGCAACCACGTCAAACACTACAAATTCCAAGTTAGGATCCTAACCAAGAATGAACATCAGAGTCTGGCTACATTTAGTACAGCTATTTTCCCTAGCCTCATAGCAACCACGTCCATCACTACAAATTCCAAGTTAGGATCCTAACCAAGAATGAATATCGGAATCTGGCTGCGCTTAGTACAGCTATTTCCCCTAGTCTCAAAGTAACCATATTCATCCAAAAAATTCCGAGTTAGGATCCTAACTCGGAAAAACAAGTCAGGAATCACTAGGGTATCAGCGACTACCGATGCTTTAGCCTCAATCACAAGTGGACAAAAATATATGTCATACTTACTTTTTGTGACTACTTATGAGTATTGAAGTGAAAATCGAGACTGCATTAGAACGACTGCATAACTTTGACAGGCAAGGTATACACGTTTATCTGAAGAGTGATCTCAGAAGGTTATTTTTTGATGATTCACTTACTGCATTCCAGCAAAGCTTGCTACGTTTAGTCAAAGCGGGAGTACTAGAGAGGGTGTGCAATGGTGTTTATGTATTCTCATACAGCCGTCATAGAGGTGGTTATACTATTGAATATATTGCTAAATGCTTGCGACGGGGAGAGTACAATTACATCTCTCTAGAATCGGCACTCTCAGAATACAGTGTCATTTCACAAGTGATGATTGAGGTTTTATCCAGTTCGAGGAGAAAGGGAATGCTTGCCGACCTATCGCTCTATTTACTGACTTTGAGGTTCTTCTGGGCAAAGAATTGGAGATTACACTGCAAGAAGGCTATCTTGCATGATACCCACCACTCGTTGCTGCGGCGCATGCCGCTTACTTAGCACAGCTTTATGCTGTGCAGACTCGAAAAGGGGTTGCTCTTAATACTTCTCGTCTAGGCCAACTTGATAGTCACCGATGCTCTCTTCCAGTTTTATTTTGAGTGCTTAAGTTACTTCAACTAGCTTATCAGTGTTGGTAGAGATAGCGTGATCAAGCAATTCCAGAAGTCCATTTAGCGTAACCTCACTATCCTTTGATTCGGCTTGCTCGTTATCACTTCTTGTAGCCTTAGCCTCGTTCTTCATATCAGCCTCGCTCATAAAAATGCCTGCCGTAAGCACGGTTGTAGCACAATTACACTCTCGCCAGCCTCTTAGAAGTTCCCTCAGCAAAAAATCTTAATTTTTTACAATAAAAACGATTAATTTCAGATGGTTATAAACCACTAAGATTTAGACACTAAAAGTTAGTGTCTAAATCTTAGTGCCGAAAAATTAAACAACAAGTCCAATAATTACCTTGTACAGAAGTAACCTTCAAATAACTTGAGTAGAAGTGCTTAGCGTTTATCGAACCCTGTTAGATATCGAGGTAAAACCAAGACTAAATCAATTGCTCTTGGATTATTGATTCTGATAAAAAACCAAGTGCCCGATACCCTTTTTCTCGCTTATTGAACATCCTGAGCAGCATTGGAATTTTTGCATCAACATAGTCGATAACTTTCACCTCATCTTTTCCCTTGTAATCACGCTGTATTCGCCCTACATATTGGATTAAAGATCCTTTCCAAGATACTGGCAACGCCAATATCAAAGTATCTAGGCGTGGAAGGTCAAAGCCCTCTCCTACAAAACGTCCTGTAGCAACAACGACTTGTGTGCTATCTAGCTTTGACATAACCTCAGCTTGCTGCTTTTTCTTCATCGAACCCACTAATATTTGGTGTGTGATCCCCGCATCATTAAGCAAACCAGCAATGATATTGGCGTGCTCTCTACGTTCGGTTAATACGATCGGAACTCGGCCTTTAGCGACTTCGTTTTGAATTCCCTCGACAATAGCGGCATTCCGTACAGGGTGAAGCATTAACCAACGATAAATTTCAGAAATATGAGGTTTAGGTTCGTTCGAAGATAAATGTAAAGGCACTTCTAAGTTCAGCTCTCGGCGGTCTAATACCTGAGCAAACTGATTGTTTCGGTCTGACTTTATGGTATGTCTTACTCTACCAGCTTGCATAAATACTATCGGTTGATGCCCATCTCGCCTTTCAAGTGTTGCACTAACCCCAACGACATACTTGGCATGCGCTTCAGATAACACCTGTTCGTATTGAGGAGCAGAAAGGTGATGGCACTCATCCACAATGATTTGACCATATTCTTTCACCAACGAATGCACGCTATTGTCGCTTCTATTTATCAAACTTTGATAAGTCGCGATATCAACTTGTCCTGTGGGTTTCTTCTTGGTTCCTGTATACACGCCGATATCGATACCCTGGGTGAAAGTTTTTAAGCGCTCTTGCCATTGGTCAACAAGCTGCTTGTTATGCACCAAGATAAGGGTATTGACTCCTCGCCTTTGTATTAAACCAATTGCTGTTACCGTTTTGCCAAAGGCAGTAGGAGCATGAAGAACACCGATGTCATGCTGCATTAGCTCATCAATCGCTTTACTTTGCGATGAGCGCAAAGAGCCAACGAATGTCATGCCTACTAGCGCCTGACCAACAAAACGATTATCCGTTACTTGGAGAGCAATACCTAATTCTGAGCAAATAGCCTTTACGTCATCCCAACAGCCCCTTGGCAAGCACAAGTAACCACTGTCTAATTCCGCCAAACATATAAAACGTGCAATTCCGTTGGTAGATAAACGCAGCCCTTGGGCTTTGAAAAACTTAGGATTCGAAAAGGATGCCAATTTCTTAAACTGGGCGGTTAAAGGATTCGGAACTTGGTTTATCGGTAAGTACAATCTGTTAGCAAGAACGATGTCCAGCGTCTTAGGTTTGTCTGGGATGGAAACGCTAGTGTTCACTGTTCGTTCCCAGGGCTTAATTGATACAACATCCTCGGCATCATTTCGATGCTCCACTCTGCTTTCGAGAAGTAATTCTATTTTCTCAATAGATAGTCGTCCCATCGACGCTAGCACCTCCCATTGATCAGAGTATGGTGTAAACGACTGATCAACAAACACCGAGTTTCCGTTTGCACGAGCTTGTTTTTGTAATGGCAAAGCAATCAGATTCCCAATTCCCCCGATAGGTAACACGTCTTGGTTGGGGAATAGGCGGTCATAGGAATCAAATGACAAAGCGCCATGAATTTTCATTGCTTCATCAAGTAAATAGAACCCTAATTGTCGAGCCACTTTTGCATCAGTCGCTTGTGCAAAGAAAATCCATACATGTGCCCCCTGACCTGAACGAGATCGCTCTAATAAGCAGTCGATACCTTTTAGTTTGCACACTTCGACATACGCAAGAGAGGCTTCTTGCCAATCACTTTTGTCAAAATCAACCGCGAGTAGCCAACAGGTGTTGTTCGCTAGCATAGGATACAAACCAACTACTTCTTTGCCAGTAAGGTGAGCATATACAGCATCATCACCTAATGGCTTGAATGCTTGATTGGGGCACTCCAAACACTTTACTTTAGGTTTGCCACATACACCTTGATGCCACTCGTTTTCGCAAGCGATCGCATAACCACTTCTGCCTTGTTGATTCTGCCACCTATGTGCATAGCATTGAGTATTACCTTTAAAATAACTCTGATAGATAGACAGTTTTTGTTGAGGTGACATTTCACATGCAGGTGCCTTGTTAATCGCTTCCTGCGTCAATAGACGCTGCTTCTGCTGTTCAAGTTGAGCCAACTCCTTTTTCAGCTCATGAATCTTTTGTTCAATTAGCTCAAGCTCATCCATATCTAGCCCCGACTATTACATCACTTTCATGCAGTTAATAATCGATTGTATAAAAAACAATACGAAAACAAAGGCACAGTTCATAACCTATCTAACATATTTATAAAGCATTCTTGCCTAAAATCAGTACATACCGTCACTAAATTGAGAGTTATTCACGTTTTGATGATGCTTCAACATGTACCTTTCGGCTTAAGAACCCAAGATCAGACATTCGTGGATGTCGCAGATGTTGTGCGAGGGAAAAATTGCGGCTGTATATGCCCTTCTTGCCACACGCCACTGATTGCGAGACAAGGTGAAGAAAAGCAATGGCACTTTGCTCATGCAAGCCGCAAGGTTGAAGGAACTGATAAAGAGTGTGATTTTTCTTTTTTTGTTTCTGTTCGCATGATGGCGAGACAAGTGATAGAAACTGGTATATCTATTATTCTTCCTGAGTACAGGAGTTCCCTCACAAAACAAGCGAAGGGAAAGTGCTTCAAAGAAGATTTTTTGGTTGCTAAGTCATCCACCATCTTACTTGATAACGTCGATAAAGAAGCTTCATTTGAGAAATGTGTTGTAGACGTAATGGGCCAAGTCGGTGAGTTCACCTTTGTTATTTATTTCACCCACCCAAACCGTCCACTTCCAAGTGAATTGCTCACTCCACATAACAGGCAATGCGGTATACTCGAAATCAAACTGGATGATACACATCACCTATTTACACGTAATAAAGTCTCAGGGATTCGGCAACTAGATAGACTGAAAGATTACCTTCAACACGATGTCGAATCTAAATTATGGGTATTTCACCCACGCTATGCTCAATTGGCTAAAGAAGCGACTGAGCGATTATCCTTAAAAGCATCTCAGTACACTCCGCCCCCTACTCCGAGTCTTCATAATGACCAACACCGCCATCGCAACCACAGGAGTTTCAAGCTTCATCGTACCGACTCATGGCAACCAGCAACGAAAGCTATCCAGCCAGAACCTGTGCCAAGACGTTCAGCTCAGTTTGAGTGCATCATGTGTCAATCCCAGTGGCAAGTTACGCTACCTAGTAAACCAATCTGCCCTAAATGCCATAGCCACCTATACGCTAGCGAGATCTCATCAAGATAAAGGCACATAAACCGTTCATTTTTAATGGACAACAAAAAAAATGAACACCACCTAATACTATTCTTAACTTTTGATTCCCAAGACTTGAACTCGAAACAGAACGTAAGTTGCTATCTTTTCAAACTCATTCGTTATCTCTCCTTACAACTAACGAACACGATTCTTTGTTCAAATTTCAATTTTCACGCTAAGAAATATTCTGTGGATTTACCAATTTTTTCAGATTTTAGTATTCCTGCTGTAGCCATATCGTCAAGTTTTTGCTTCGCGCTGTTGTAGCTAATACCTAGTAAACTCTCGACTTCCCTAGCTGTTACCGTTGGCTTTTTACGGTAACGAGGCTCACCAGACACAAACCCGATGATCTTTCTCTCAACATCTTCTAAACCAGAATATCGTTCTTCTAATTCCTGCATTCGATGTGCCGCTCGTTCATAAACGGAAATAAACTCGTCAATGGCACGACTGATAACTTTTAGCTGATATTTAATGAAGTACGTTAGGTCTAAGTTATCGTGCTCCGTATCTAGATAGCTCACACCATATTGAATTGGAGATTTTTTAAGCAATGCTGATATCGCAATATAGCGGAAGCCTGTATAACCAGATTTAAACATATACCAGTAAAACAAAGCCCTAGCGACTCTCCCGTTACCATCTCGAAACGGGTGAACATAACCGATGACAAAGTGAAGTGTGATTGCTTGAATAACAGGATGAACACCGCTGCCATTAGCATTTAGCCAATTCACGACCCGAGTGAGTAATCTTTCAATGTCATCGTATTTAGGCGGCTGATGAACAACTTCCCCTTCAGCATCAACAACCGCAACATCATCCGTCGCTCTAAATAAGCCTGAGGTATATTTTTCTTGCTCTAGCGTTTTCGTTCCAGCGCTGTGTAAATTTCTGATTAACTCAATGCTGAACGGCTCATCCCTAAGCTCCCACGCAATTTGCATTAAGTCAAAATTTCCAAAAATCATTCGTTCATCGTCAGTACGAGGCTTCCTTTTTTTTCTAATCATTTCTTTCGCAAGGATTGTCGTCGTAGCCGCGCCCTCCAATTGACTACTCGATATCGCTTCATCATCCACAAGGTTATTCGCTAGATGCTCAAAATGCGCCCGTTCACCAATTTGTTCTAGGATACCCAGCATTGCACTATGCGTGGTATGTCGATCAATCTGTGATAACACGCGACCAAACTCGTGCAAGTTATTGAATCTGCAATGCTGTATATAGTCAGGGGAGTTTAATAGTGCTTGAATCACTTGTTCAGGTAAGCCAGGAGGCAATGGCTTGTCTTCTAATGGTGTTAGCTCAATCAAAGTTCTATCTCGGGACAAACGAGTTAGCCACCAACAATATTTGACATCCAAGCCAGACTTTACCCTACGCCTAAACTCGTTAAATGAATGGTAATCATCAGATAATGGGTTAATGTAATCTGTATAGTCGTTAGGATTAAGTCCTTGATTACCAATCTCAAACAAAACGTCACCAATCGTACTAAACGGACACTCTGGTGGTGATAAATACTTACCTGACATTATTTTCATCTCAAAATCCAACAATTATGAGATAAGATTAATTAAAGTTGCGTGATTTTGCTAGTTTTAATCACCCACGCCTGTGATGTTCATCTGTACTTTCGCTTGTACCTATCTTCCTAAAGAAAGCATGAGTCAAGTTAACTAGCATTCACATAGCTAATGAAGAAAAGCAACGATGGGCAGGTTTCGCGATTCAAAAATGAACTGCTTGCCAATTCTGCCTCTTCTCAAGATATACAATTCGAAACCGAGGCTTCGGCTTCTACAAACCCCTATTAGGTGGATAAATTGAAATTTTACGCGGTATCTGATTTGCACTTAGATTTACACGGCATCCATCGAAGCTTTTGGCATAACTTCGATAATGACGCTGTCTTGATTATCGCAGGTGATACTGCCAATGCGCTTAATGGCATTGCGTATGTAAAAAATGTTCTTTGCTCTTGCTTTAAAGCCGTTATCCTCGTTGCAGGAAATCACGAGTGGTACCGCAGTAAAAATAAATCTTACCGTTCTGGCTATCTGCGCAAACAAGATTCAATAAGCTCCACAGACAGTAGATACTCCCCAATAGAAAAGCTCAAGGTGCATAGTGATACAACTAAGAATTTGTTTTTTCTGGATAATGAATCAATCGATTTAGAAGGATGTACCATTTATGGTGGCACTCTTTGGTTTCCTATTCACACATACTCGTCTGCACTGATTGATGCGTACTCAGAACTGATGAATGATACAAAGTACATCAGCCATCAAATGATTGAAGAACAGCACAAAGCATTCATTAACAACTTTCCAGAGAAAGTTGATATAGCAATATCTCACCACCTTCCATGTAAAGAAGCTTTTGCTTTCGAGCAAAATGCCAGCAGCCATTATGCTCCGTATTATCATGCAGGGTTGATTAATGAGTTGATCTCAAGAGCTAGGTATTGGGTGGCAGGGCATCAACATGATGCTGTAGAGAAAGTCATCGCTGACGGTAGGACCACATTTATTTGTAACCCCAAGGGTTCTGTCCGCTTAACCAGTGGATTACTTACTAATAAAGCTTATTACCTATAAGAGCTAGCCAGAAACAAACTTCGGCATCTGAAAGCCCGCTAGGGCTTTCTCACTGTGATCATTGATCTTGTGAAGCAACCAAACAGAAATGATGCATAGATCCATCTCCTCCCCTCACAGCCCCAACACTATCATTCGCATAGAAACTACTCGAAAACACTTTTACGCGCATAAAAATATTAAAACTCTCTTTTTTTAGCGCCAAAAAATGTTACACCTTGCATTTAATTGCGCATTTTTGTGTAATACACACTCAACCAGATAAGCATTTTAACTGAGGTGGCTAGATGAAACGAACACTACTTGAAAACCTACTCACCTGGAAAGACAAGCCGACAAGGAAGCCTTTGCTGATTGACGGTGCTAGACAAACTGGTAAAACATTCTTATTACAGGAACTATTAGGAAGTACATTCGAAAATGTCATAAGAATCGATTTCCTAGAAAGCCCTGAGTTAATTGAAGCTTTTTCAGGATCTCTAAACCCTGATGACATCATCACCAACATTGAACTATTAACAGGAGAAATCTTCGAACCATCGACAGATCTTCTTATTTTAGATGAAATTGGTGAATGTCCAAGAGCGGTCACCTCTCTTAAATACTTTGCAGAAAAGGCTCCCAAAGCTTATGTTTCTGCTAGTGGTTCAAATATCGGATTGCTCACGTCCTTTCCCGTTGGAAAAGTTGAGCAACACAATTTAAGGCCACTGACTTTCAGGGAATTCTTGTGGGCATCTGGAGAAAAAGCACTGCAAAAAGCGTTTGACCAAAAGCTGAATTCTCCAGCAGCTCATACAAAATTAATCGAACTACTGACCGACTATTATTTTGTTGGCGGTATGCCTGAAGCCGTAAACTCATGGTTCGAAAACTCAGAACTCAGTATTATTGAACGCATTGAAGCCGTATCTGAAATTCATAGGAACTTAATTGAGGGCTACATGCGTGATTTCGGAAAGTACTCAGGAAAAGTGGACGCACAGCTAATCGAATCTGTATTTCGAAGCATTCCCGCTCAACTATCTTCGGTATTCGACGACTCAGTTAAACGGTTTAAATTCAAGGGAGTTCACGAACGCAAGTCTCGCTATGCTGAATATGAAAGTGCGATCACATGGCTTCACAAGTGTCGGCTTGCTTTAAAAAATCATCCTATTGAAGGACAGCCTCGTTCTCCTTTAGCTGCTTATCAGAAGGAAAATACGGTTAAACTGTTTCTCTTTGATGTCGGGCTATTGAACCATATGCTCGGCACTGGTTACCGTGAAATCAAACAGCAAGGCTATGAATACAAAGGATATGTCGCCGAAAACTATGTTCAACAGGAAATCGCTGCGCTAGGTATTGAACCAAGCTTCTCTTGGGGAGACGCAAGAGCAGAGATAGAGTTCATTATCGCTGATGACCTAGGTCGAATCATACCTGTTGAAGTAAAAAGCGGTAAGCGAACCCGTGCGAAGTCATTGCAATCCTACATCGAGAAGTGCAAGCCCCACAAGACAATCAAACTTACAGGTACTCAAGGCTCTCCAGCAACAGAGAAAGAGCACATCGTGATGCCGCTTTACTACACAGAATACTTACTTGATCACCTCAGAGATCTAGATAAAAGTTAAGTGAGTAAGAAAATACTCATTAACATCTAAGAATCAATATTATGAGTAATTTTTTACTCATAATATTAATGACTAATTCATAAGCTTTAGAGGATCTGATGAAGCGAGGCTGCTATGAATAAAAGTGCTCCAGAAAAAAGAGAGTCTGTAGAAGAGGTCATAGCTCGTTTAAGGGCCAATCGAGATGCACCTCACGAGATATCAGAGAGACATGTCGTTAATACATCGCCCAAAACTTCAATAAATCAGAGAGTCTCAAAAATCGCCCCCTCCACTCGTCCATCAGAACGCAAAACCGAGGCAAGCAAAACCATCAAACAACTCTTGCTTGGTAAACTTACGCAAGGTCAAGCGTTGAAATATTTACGTATTAATATACTGGGACTCAAACAGGATGTGTTCGCAAAACTCGTTGGTGTTTCAAGAAAAACACTCTCAGATATAGAGAATGATCGAGGCAGCTACAATACAGAGATTCTCAACAAGGTATTCAAACCATTTGGCTTAAAAGTCGGACTGCTCCCCTCTTCTCCCGATACGTTAAAATCGCTATTGATAGATGGTGAGGATGGGTAAAATGCTCAGTATCAGCGCTCTTGCTTTAGATTGAATTGCTATAACAAGCTAGTATTTTTAAATGATTTAGGAATACATGGACGCGGGTTCAGTTCCTTTTGAAGCAGGAAATTGATGATTTTGCCAGGTGGCTCTAAACAATCGCAACTCAATGACTATCGCTCAATAAATAGAAAGCGCGCCAATCTCAACTTAGGACGCCACCCTGATGTTTCTCTTGTACAAATGCGGAGGTCAGTTTACACACCCGCAGTTATGCATTCGTTTGTTGCTGATGGGTAGCGGCTGTAGTGAGTTTATCGGCGCGGAAAAGCTTGTAAGCCATAATGCCAATAACCAACGCTTTGATGATCATCATTTGTGGGTTACCGAAATAGGCAGCCATACCAACAAACCCCGATAAGAACATGAGCAAACGGAACCTTTTCAGGTCAGTCATATACAGTGCCAACAAAATTAACGCGAGATCGCCAAACTGCAAGGCTTCGGCAAGTGTGGGGTTATTGATAAAGCTGCTTACGGCCACATAAGCAATATAAAGAATACCGCTCGCCATCAAAGCCGCAGCAGAATTGATCACCATTTTGCTGGTGTTAGTAAAATCTTTCACATATCGATATGCGTTAATGGCACCAACCGACAGGTTAAGAATGACTTTAGGCCACCAACCCATCAAAATTGACCAAGCAATATCATTCGCAGCCGAAGCAAATGCAGCATAGCGAGTAAACTTCATCGAATTAAAGATGGTGAGTGATATATAGAATGCGACAGATGTCCATCCTAATACTTCGCGTAATATATCAAGCAAAATACGGTCTCTTTTTACATAGAATCATCATCCACAACAATGAAACTATCTGCTACTAATAAGGCCTGTAGTGGTTTATAAACCCACCACCTGGCCGTTTGGCGTAGGATAATATCACGGCATTCGGTATAAATCCTAGAAAAGACTCTTATCAATACACGCTTATTCTCGAAAATATGTTTCTCAATTTTGGAAACAAAACTGCAAACTCAACAAACGCATCACCACTCCCCTTTTGACACATTCAATCATCCCTGAATGAAAATTAACTGACGTACGCTAACTCATTCAGCGAGGAGAACGAACCGCAACCACTTTCGTCTCAATCAACTGGTAGCGAATCCCAGCTTGATCAAACGACTGGCGCAGCGCCGTTAAATTCCGGTGATAGGTCACTTGCCGACCAGATGCCGTCTTCACTTTCATTACCATATTACTCATACACTTATCCTCTACACTTAACCGATTGGTTGCATCAAACTATGCTATTTTGAATATTTATAACCAAACAACTTGGAGTTGCAGGTAGCAAGGAAATCGTTATTGTGCGAACTCTTTGAGTGCTGCCATCGCCTTTTCTGCCTTCTCTTTTTGCACAAAAATATGGTCATGATAATAGCCCGCAATCACATTAGCGCTGATGCCATACGAAGCTAGCTTAGTTGCAAAAGCGGCCGTTAAACCCACCGCCTCTAAACTTGAATGAACCGTCAGCGTAATTAAGCTGAATACCGATTCAAAATCGAGCTGCGCCGCAATGGCCTTTTGCTGCTCAACGACCAAGGTCAGCCCTTCACGCTCTTGAAATGTCGCCACGGGTTCTAAATGCAAATAATCGGCTAATGCCCCTTGCACAGTACAAAACACATAACTTCCGCCCACCAACTCGGGTGACATGGATTGCAGTAAAACCTCTAAATCAGTAATCGCTGTCATATTTTCTTTCTCATTCAAATTGAAGCCGAAGTGCAGAGTAAAGCCCTCTGTGGAATAAGTGAAATTAATAACATTAATGGTTAATTAGTCATTCTTATTGAATAGAACATCACTTGAGTTCTATGGCGATTTTAGGCTAGCTGTCTACGCACGAAAAACTTAAAACAACTCAGTTGATCACACTTGTACTGCAATCAATTGAGCCTTTGGTATTAGATAGTTAGAATAGCGTTCACTTTGAGGAGCGATTATGTCTATCGAGTTCTACAACCAAAATGCCCAACTGTTTTTTGCATCAACCAAAGAAGTAGATACCCATTCGCTGATGGAACACTTTACGCCCCATATTCCAAAAGGGGGCATCATCCTTGATGCTGGTTGTGGTTCTGGCAGAGATGCAAAAAGTTTCATTGAGCAGGGTTATAAAGTGGTGGCATTTGACGCCAGTGAAGAATTAGCAAGCTTAGCATCTCAACTGCTTCAAATTCCGGTCACCGTTTCAACCTTTGCTGATTTTCAAAGTGATCAATCTTTTGATGGTATTTGGGCTTGCGCATCGTTACTGCATGTTGGTGAGTTGGATCTTCCAGATACCTTTACTCATTTAGCTTCTCAGCTAAAACCATTAGCCCCTCTATATTGTTCTTTTAAATATGGGACAGGGGAAGTGGAACGTGATGGCCGTCGATTTACCAACGGTGATGAACAACGTTTAGCACAATGGATCGCTCATGCCCCATTGAATATGGCAAAAATCTGGATAACCAATGATTTAAGAGCGGATCGCCAAAACGAACAGTGGTTGAATGCTATTTTAATAAAAAGTGAAGAGCGATGAGCGCTCATAGAAACAAGGGTCTAGCCACTTTATATAGCGGTCCAAAATTAAGTGCGGGAGGGAAACAAGACCCGCTACTTCCTAAGTTAATCCAAGCCATTAACCACGCTAGTGAAATAGAGATCTCGGTTTCTTTCGTTCAACCTTCCGGATTGGATTTACTATTTGACCCTATTCTTGACGCTCTAAAAAGTGGAGCCTCACTCAAATTACTGACTTCGGACTATCTAGCAATAACCCACCCAGTCGCATTACGACGCCTTATGATATTGGCGGAACGTGGAGCGCAATGCCGTATTTTTACTTGTGAAAGTCAACATAGCTTTCATATGAAATCCTACATTTTTGTTAAAACAGAACAAGGGACCATCAGTGAAGGGTGTGCTTGGGTCGGTTCAAATAACATCAGTAAAACAGCATTACTACAAAGCTATGAGTGGGCTTTACGCCACGATTTTGAGCAACCAGCCACTTCACCCGCAGCGCAAGAATTTGAATATATTCGTGAGCAGTTTTCAGTTATTTTTTCTCATGAACAGAGTATGACTCTCTCCCATCACTGGATAGACGACTACTTACTGCGCTACAAAAAACTGTCAATGCAACGTTCATTAACACTGTTGGATGGAGCCGATGAAGCACCGGAGATACCTACCCCAAACTCAATGCAAGTGTTGGCTTTATCAGCGCTAGACCAGAGCCGTGAGCAAGGCTATGTACGTGGCTTGGTTGTCTTAGCGACTGGAATGGGAAAAACATGGTTAGCCGCTTTTGATGCTCAACAGATGCAAGCAAAACGCGTCTTGTTTGTTGCCCATCGAGAAGAGATTCTGACTCAAGCTGAAAGCACATTTAGTAAATTAATACCTAACGCTAAAACTGGCTTATACAACGGAGCTGAAAAAACAGAGAAAGCTGATTATCTTTTTGCTTCAGTCGCCACTTTAGGTAAAAAAGCGCAGTTAGCGCGCTTCAAAGCCGATGATTTTGACTATATTGTTGTCGATGAATTTCATCACGCGAGTGCACGTAGTTACCGAGATTTACTCGCTTATTTCCAACCAGCGTTTCTTTTAGGCTTAACCGCAACACCCGAGCGCTCTGATCAAGCCGATATATTATCGCTTTGCGACAACAATTTAGTGTTTGAGCGTAACTTGGTGCATGGCATTGATGAGAAAATTTTAGTGCCATTTCATTACTACGGTATTTACGATCAATTCGTCGATTATCAAGAAATCCCTTGGCGCAATGGTAAATTTGACCCCACAGCTTTGGACAGTGCATTTGCAACCAAGCAGCGTGCCGAACATATTTATCAACATTGGTTTGGCAGAAAACAACAGCGCACATTAGCTTTCTGTATTTCTAAACGTCATGCCGATTACATGGCGAAATACTTTTCCAAACAAGGCATTCGCGCTATCGCCGTCTATAGTGACTCTCGAATACGTCGAAACGACGCCCTAAAACAGTTGAATGAAGGAAGTATCGACATTCTTTTTTCTGTCGACCTGTTCAATGAAGGAACCGATCTACCAGCGATTGATACCATTTTGATGATTCGTCCCACCGAATCAAAAATACTCTTTTTACAGCAATTAGGCCGCGGTTTGCGCCAATCTCCGAGTACAGGTAAACAGCAATTAATGGTGTTAGATTTTATCGGTAATCACTCTTCATTTTTAAATCGGCCCGCAACCCTACTCAATGTGGGTTCACTGAAAGAAATAGTCAAAACGACCAACCAAACCACTTCGTTAGCGGCCGGTTGCTATGTCAACTTTGATCCACAACTGCTGCAATTTTGGCAAACCTTAGCAAAACAGATACGTTCAACGGCGGCTGAAGATTACCAAGATCTCAAGCATCAACTCGCACACCGACCAAGTGCCGCCGAATTTTTCCACCATGGCTATGATCTCAGCAAAGTACGCCGCTCGATGAAAAGTTGGTTTAGGTTCGTGGCAGACCAAGAAAGTGACTTAGCACTGACTCAACGACTGACGAAATATGACGAGTTTTTGCTCAAAGCAGTCGAAATCACAGCGATGAGCAAATGCTTTAAAGCCGTTTTACTTGAAGCACTATTAGAGCTTGATGGTTTGAGAAAGCCCCCAACATTGAATGAGCTAGCGATTCAAAGTCATAAAGTGTTATCACGTAGACCTGATTTGATGCGACGAGATCTCACCGAACAAGCCAAGCAATTTAGCGCCACAGGATCCGAATGGCTAAATTACTGGAATCGAAACCCAGTCAAAGCGTTTACAAGCCCAGACTCTTCTGGCCATGCATGGTTTAAGGTGGATAATCATCGCTTTGTACCCACTTTTGCTGTAGACAATGCCGATTTGCCACAGCTTCATGATTTTATTCAAGAACTTGTCGATTTGCGCTTTGCCGAATACATACAGCGAGTCAGTAAGCAAGAAGCACACTCAAACTCGAAGCCAATCCAAACTTCGGCAAAGATCCTTCCGTTGCCAAACCAAGCAGGCGAAAAAGGTACCTATTTGCCCCTCTACCCCGATCTAAAAATTGCTTGCGGTCATTTCAAGCAAGGTAGTCATGATACTCAAGAGCAATATTTAGTCGCCGCTGGTTACGGTAAGCTTGATCCAACAAGACATTTCATTGCCCCCGCTTCAGGTAACTCAATGAATGGAGGTAAAAAACCGATTCAAGATGGTGATTTACTACTACTTGAATGGGTCACACCAAAGAGCGCAGGTTCAATTTCTAATCTGGTCATGGCGATTGAAACTCAAGATGAAACGGGTGATAACCACTACTTGCTACGCGTAGTACGCAAAATAGGACCAAACAATTATCAGCTTGAGGCACAAAACGCTGACTACGCTCCTATGCTCGCAACCGATAGCATGCGTACTTTTGCTCGGCTCAAAGCCATCCTCCGTTAATATTGCATGCTTCCTGACGCTCGATTGGGGAAATAAACATAAAACCAAAATAACCACCAGTTATTTTGTGACAGGCAGCAAATAAAGAGACGATAAATTTGCGCTTAAAATAGCGATTCAAATCACCTTTTCAGCGCATTTACTCCCATAAATCTTCTTCACACATCACATAAAACCGCGCGAATGTTACTGGCCACGGTTTATTTCCATTTGGAAGTGGAAATAGGGCTTATCCACCCTTGCTCCCTTTTACGCTATTTTCTTCTCCAAGCTAAACATTTGGAGAATCCCACGGTGCAAAACTCTCAACCCATTAGCATGGATGATGCACAGATTATAGAGCTTGGCTTGTCGCTCACCGAACGAGCCATTGCCTTGCTTAATTCACACGCTATCTACCCCGATTCGCTACAGAAAAAAATGCTCGAAACACACATCAAAGCGATGGTTTGGCGCTCATTTAGCGGTGAATCGTTACCTGAACTCGATATGGAGATGTTTGATGAAATCTCTCCTATTTGTTTCACCTTGGCCGAGCAAGTGTGTCGTTGGATGGAGAACCTCGCTTATGAAGAAGCGCATCTGCTTTCGGTCCATTTTGAAGTAGCTAAAGAAAACGAATTAAACCCAACAGCAGGAGAAACAACATGTCAGTAATCAAAGTCGTTATTGGTGATCGCATGGGCAAAGGTCAGAAAGTAGGAGCCGGTGCTCAAGCGGCAGGCGCTGAAGTGACCGTTATTCCCGGCATGGCCGCAGACATGAAGTTAGGTGATGTCATGCAACAGCAGCAAGCCGATTTAGGGATCTCTTTTTGCGGCAGCGGCGGCGCAGGTGCTATCACAGCGCAAACAAAATATGGCTATCAATGCCGTTATGGAATGCGCTCTGTTGAGGAAGGGATAACCGCGATCAATGAAGGCTGTGTGGTTTTGGGTTTCGGCTTTATGGATAAAGAAGAGCTGGGCGAAAAACTGGTGAAGGCGTTTGTGGCTAAGCATGGCGTCAAAGCATGAAAGAGCAGTTAACCACTAAGGTAACCGTGAGTGGCAAGGGCGAAACAAAGCAGCAGGCTTTTGCCGCGGCTTTAAGCCAAGTACAACCCACGTTACTTAAGAATAACGCAAAAGTCCTCCTCCGGATTGAGCCGTTAGACGTCAACGTTTTGCAAGCAGAAGAGAAAGTAAAGCGAGAGAAATTCCTTTTCTTCTTTCTTGCAAGAGATCGACGCCAATACAGCGTCAAGCTAGAGGTTACGGTCAGCCTGACCCACATCGATGTGGAACAGGTCGATTTCAAACGTTAACAGGTCACTATAAGGATCCCTGACATGTTTCTTATCATTCTCTTTAAGTCCATCATCATTGGTGGCTTAGTCGGTATCGGCGTTGGAGTAGGCGCGGCAAGGATGTTCCATGCTCCAACTATCCAAGGTATGGGTGCATTTCGTACTCTGGGAGAGTTGAACTCGTGTGAAGGCGACCCTGCCTCTCACTTCTCTTTTGGGCTTGGATTCTTCTTTAATGCTTGGGCCTCAACGGTTGCGGCAGGGGCATTCACTCAAGATGTTGACCACCGCATCATCCCGAACTGGGGCGCGGCGGCGCTGATGATAAAAAACCGCGACCTTGCCACTACCTTGCATGATCCAAAACGAATGGGCATTGCTTGCGCCATTATCGGTGCGATTGTGGTTGCGTTTCTTAACTCAACGGCGGCGGCCGTTCCTGCGGCGCTGCAAGTCACGGCGGTAAAGGTATTAGTACCTGCGGCAAACTTACTGGTGAATACCGTCATGCCGGTTATTTTCTGGCTAGCGGCAATTGAAGCGGGTAAAAAATCGGGCTTTTGGGCCACTATCTTTGGTGGTTTAGCTCAGATGATTATGGGCAACGCCGTTCCTGGTTTGGTGCTGGGTATTTTGATTGGTAAAGGTGTTGAAGAGAGTGGTTGGAACAAAGTAACCCAGATCATGATGGCGGCAATTATTGCACTGTTTGCGTTAAGTGCTTTCTTCCGCGGGTTCGACATGAAATTTATCGAAGCTTTCCATATGCAAGTTCCTTTGTGGCTTGAAAATATCCATCTCATGATCAGTGGTAAATAAGGAGTTGACCATGGACGAAAAAATGAAAAACAACTTTTGGTATGCCGACTGGTCTTTCCCGATTTTCGTGGGATTGCTTTCAGCCGGGGTTTTTGCCGGAACGCACATGTACTACTTATACGGTGTCGGTGCTTTTAACGAAGTGGCGTTTGTTTCCATGCTGCGAGCAGGGATGGATACAGGCGCGTACGGTGCGGTGGCCGCTTTTGGTGCAAGCTTTCTGTTTGCTCGCATCATTGAAGGTTCGCTCGTGGGCATTTTGGATATCGGTGGCGCAGTGCAAACCGGTGTGGGTTTAGGGATTCCAGCTTTACTACTGGGTGCT
>NZ_CAWMCN010000087.1:0-770 GCF_963865925.1 Vibrio sp. ZOR0018
CATAACGCTGAAGCGATTAATGCCGCGATTGAGGCTGCGAAAGCTGACCCTCGTCCAACCTTGATTTGCACCAAAACCATCATCGGTTTTGGCTCGCCAAACAAAGCGGGCTCACACGACTGTCACGGTGCCCCTTTAGGCACTGAAGAAATCAAAGCAGCGCGTGAATTCCTGGGTTGGCCGCATGCACCTTTCCACATCCCTGCCGACATTTACGCGCAGTGGGATGCCAAAGAAGCTGGCCAAGCGAAAGAAACCGATTGGAACGCCAAGTTTGAAGCCTACGCCGCCGCTTACCCAGCCGAAGCTGCTGAGTTCAAACGCCGCGTAAATGGCGAGTTGCCAGCAGAATGGGAAGCGAAAGCGAGTCAAATTATCGCTGACCTTCAAGCTAACCCAGCCAATATTGCGTCACGTAAAGCGTCACAAAATGCGCTGGAAGCGTTTGGTAAAATGCTGCCAGAATTTATGGGCGGCTCGGCGGACTTGGCACCGTCTAACCTCACCATGTGGTCGGGCTCTCAATCGCTCACGGCGGAAGATTTCTCGGGTAACTACATTCACTATGGTGTGCGTGAATTCGGTATGACTGCCATCATGAATGGTATCGCGCTGCACGGTGGCTTCGTTCCTTACGGCGCAACCTTCCTGATGTTTATGGAATACGCCCGTAATGCAATGCGAATGGCCGCGCTGATGAAGATTCAGAACATCCAAGTCTACACCCATGACTCGATTGGCTTGGGTGAAGATGGCCCAACCCATCAACC
>NZ_CAWMCN010000088.1:0-1369 GCF_963865925.1 Vibrio sp. ZOR0018
CTTAAGCCTTGGATCCGGTGCAGTCAGAATTTCTAAAACTGCCATATTTTCCTTCTAATTCTTGGAAGCTCATAACGCCCAATTAAGTGGTGAACAACGCACTGGCCAAGCCGCTGCATAACACCGTAAAACACTTTACCTAACGCATAGTAAAACCGCCACGCGTTGAGAATCCACTTGAATTGCTTGTTATGTGAATTTTACCGTGAATTCAAAGTAAGCCACCGTAGAAATGAAGAGATTTGAATAAGTTACGTACAAAAACGATGCTGACCAAACCCTAAATTTCACAGCGATCTTAGCCAAAGAGAGCCACTTGCAGAATCAACAACAAAGAAAGCGCCCTTTCAACCACAACAAAACATTTTGCTTTACCAGACTTTCAGAGCTGAGCTTCAGCAAGAGAATCAGTCAAAAAGACATTTCAATTAAAGCGATTTGAAACTGCCGAAACTCAACACAAACCAGATCCAAAACTCCATTGAGGCAACCCAAGAACCTTGAAAACGATCAATCTCAGGTTGTTCAAAAATCCATTTCGACCAAGCCAACTTGCCGAAAACACGGAACGAATTCTCAATGAAATCGTAGCTTTGACCTTAAAAACCCATCAAACACATAACGCCCGCCTAAGGGGCTGGCAACGCATTAACACTAAACTCAAATACAACCACTGCAACCACCGCGGCTCATTGGGACTGGAAACGCCACGCGTTGACAGTCCCTCTTGAGGCGTTTGTTAGCACGCACTGGCTACATAACGCACTCCTTCGCCGTTTTAGCTTGTGCCACGCCTTTTTCGATAATTGCTAACACTTGATCGTTCTTTACTGATGATACGATTTTATCTAGCAAGTTTTCCGCTGTTGCTTCCGAAGAAACGTCAACTAAACAACTGTAGGAATTAGAAATTTTCTCTGTAGCGGCAACAACTGCTTGATAATCGGTAAAGTCAGTCTTAACCAACGAATCTATTGATTGAGTAAACTCTTGTGCTTTTTGAGTCGCGTCACCAAGAACGTCAAGATTAAGAGCTTGCAAATTTAGTGAGTCCGCTTTCTGCTGCAAGCTATCTACGGCTTTATTTGCTGCTGCTTGAGCCTCATCAATCGCTTTAGTTGCATCATCGCAACCCACTAAAGCAATAATTACAGTCAGTACCATTAACGATTTTTTCATTTTTCAGCCTCTCAAATAAAGGTTACGTCTCGATACTAAACCAAGGCAAAAGGCCATTGAACAGAAATACCGTAACAGAATACAAGCTCCAGTTTATGAGATATGTGTGCTAACGCCCTGCTAAGGGGTGAGCAATGCACTGCAAAAGCGACCGCACGTCGCCTTAATCACAAGACTCACCGCATGCTGA
>NZ_CAWMCN010000089.1:0-389 GCF_963865925.1 Vibrio sp. ZOR0018
TTCCGCACCATTATTTAGATGAGCAATCATCTTGTAGGGCTATCGCCAAGCGGTAAGGCAGCGGCTTTTGATGCCGCCATCCCCTGGTTCGAATCCAGGTAGCCCTGCCATTATTCAAATGGGTCAGTGTTTAAAAAACCATTGGCACATGAGTGTGGATTGTATTATATTGTCTCGCTCAAAAAGATGGCTACGTAGCTCAGCTGGTTAGAGCACATCACTCATAATGATGGGGTCACAGGTTCAAATCCCGTCGTAGCCACCATAATTTAGTTGTTAGCGAAAGTTGGCAACACATAGATATCGAGCTGCGGAAGTGGCGAAATTGGTAGACGCACCAGATTTAGGTTCTGGCGCCGTAAGGTGTGAGAGTTCAAGTCTCTCCTTCC
>NZ_CAWMCN010000089.1:399-604 GCF_963865925.1 Vibrio sp. ZOR0018
CTCGATAACTAAAAATTTGCGGAAATGGCGAAATTGGTAGACGCACCAGATTTAGGTTCTGGCGCCGTAAGGTGTGAGAGTTCAAGTCTCTCTTTCCGCACCATATTTAGATGAGCAATCATCCTGTAGGGCTATCGCCAAGCGGTAAGGCAGCGGCTTTTGATGCCGCCATTCCCTGGTTCGAATCCAGGTAGCCCTGCCATAT
>NZ_CAWMCN010000090.1:0-363 GCF_963865925.1 Vibrio sp. ZOR0018
TACCCTCAAATTCGTGGTCAACTCAAACCGTAAAACAGGCAAAGTTCTTTGCTTGCCTCAATCGGTTTTAGCGCTGGCGCTTTGTCAGTTTGGCAGGCGCAAAATGTGGAAAGGGCAAGTTTATCGAGCATTTTGCTTTTGCTGAAGTTTTCGCTCGTTGAGTTTGTTTCATTCAAAAGCTTGGTTGGTTGTTGAAAGGTGGACTTTGTTTTGGCGGCTTATTTATCTCGGCTCCTACTTGGGTTGGTTCTTGAGTCACTCAACCATTGCAATTGTGGCTTTGGGTCGTGTAAATTCAGTTTATCTCATTGAATTTGCATAACAAACGGCTCAAGAGGGATTGCCAACGCGTGGCGACTTTAG
>NZ_CAWMCN010000091.1:0-69059 GCF_963865925.1 Vibrio sp. ZOR0018
TAATCACAGGCATGCTCGCTGGTTTGGCGATTGGTGGCTTAATTGTACTGGCACGTAAATTCACCATCAACCAAAGCGATTCAACCTACGGGGCTGATGTGATGATGGGAGCAGGCAATAGCTCCGGCCGTTTTCTTGGGCCATTGATCATTTTATCTGCGATGGCCGCTTCTATCCCGATTGGGATCGGCTCTCTAGGTGGCGCATTGATTTTCTATGTGTGGGGTAAACCGATTACGGGTGGTGCCATTCTCGGAGCGATGGCGTTAGGAGCGCTTTTTCCTATCGCACTGTAAAACAAGCTGGGGTTTAAATTCTACTGATAATCGCTCTTCGCGCCGATGAGCGAAGAGCGTGAGATGCAAATTATGTATGACATCCTGATCAAAAATGCCCAACAAGCGGGTGGGTCTAGTATCGATATCGCCCTTCAGGGCAACAAAATAGCGGCGGTGGGCGATCTTGCTGGTTCATTGGCAAAACAGACCGTCGATTTAGATCATGACGTTTTTGTCAGTGCTGGTTGGATTGACGGCCACACTCACTGTTATCCGAACTCGCCGATTTATAACGACCACCCCGATAACGTTGGGGTGTCCGGTGGCGTGACGACTGTCATTGATGCGGGCAGCACAGGCACAAACGATGTGGATGATTTTGCGCAGCTTGCAGCGCAATGCACAACCCATGTGCACGCACTACTTAACATCTCGAAAATTGGCTTGTTGCGCCAAAATGAACTGGCCGATGCTAACGACATTGATCTGGATAGCGCAAAGCAAGCACTGCTTCGTCATCCCGAATTTATTGTCGGCTTAAAAGCACGCATGAGCGGTAGTGTTGTCGGCCACAATGGCTTAATGCCACTTCATGCAGCCAAAGCATTACAACAGCAATGCGGCTGCGTTCCATTGATGGTGCACGTCGGTAATGCGCCGCCAGATTTGGATGAGATTGTCGCTCTGCTGGGCAAAGGCGATATTCTCACTCACTGCTTTAATGGCAAACCTAACCGCATTCTTGATTGTCATGGGGAAATAAAAAGCAGCGTTCAACAGGCCAGAGCTCGAGGCATGAAACTTGATATCGGCCACGGCAGTGCCAGTTTCAGTTTTGAGGTGGCTGAGCAGGCCATCGCACAAGGGATTTTGCCCGATACGATCAGTTCTGACATTTACTGTAAGAACCGGCTCAATGGCCCGGTTTACGGTCTTGCACACCTGATGTCGATGTTTTTTACACTCGGATTATCCCATGAGCAGATCATTGAGCGCGTGACGAGTCAAGCAGCGCAAGCACTTCGCCTAGCGAAAAAGGGGCACTTAATTGCAGGCTATGATGCCGATTTAACGCTCTACACCATCAATAAAGCATCGGTTAACTACACCGATACTCATCACCAGCATCGAACTGGACAACAGAGATTTACGCCTCTTGCTGCCATTATTGACGGCAAGCTTGTATTGACTGAACAAGGACAACAGCATTATGTCTTCCATTCTTGAAAAATATCACTTGAAACAAGTGATCAACGCATCTGGCCGTATGACAGCTCTTGGTGTTTCTACTCCGCAACCTGAAGTGGAACAGACTGTCTGTTTTGGGATGAACAACTACTTTGAAATGAGCGATTTGGTGAACAAAACTGGCCAATATATTGCTCGTTTGCTGCAAGTTGAAAATGCAGTCGTCGTCTCATGCGCTTCAGCGGGAATTGCACAGAGTGTAGCGGCAGTCATTGTGCGTGGTAACCCTTATCTGCTTGAGCATCTGCATGCAAAAACGCACCCGATCGCAACGGATATTGTGATCCCCAAAGGGCATAACGTCAATTATGGTGCCCCGGTTGGCAGCATGGTAAATCTTGGCGGCGGTAACCTGATTGAGGCCGGTTGGGCTAATGAATGCAGCGCAGAACAATTAGCCGCGGCAATCACCCCCAATACCGCCGCCATTCTCTACATTAAATCGCACCATTGCGTGCAAAAAAGCATGTTAACCGTGCCACAAGCGGCCAAAGTGGCTCAAGACCACCAGCTTCCGCTGATTGTTGATGCAGCAGCAGAAGAGGATCTACAACTCTATTATCAGCAAGGGGCTGATCTGGTTATCTACAGTGGTGCGAAAGCGATTGAAGGCCCAACCAGCGGTTTAGTGATTGGGAAACATCAATATGTGGAATGGGTTAAGCAGCAATCTGCAGGGATTGGCCGTGCTATGAAAGTCGGTAAAGAAGGCATTTTAGGCCTAACGCATGCCATTGAGTTGTACTTAAGCCGCCAACAAGAAACCGGCCAACAAATGGTGGATAAAATGACGCCATTTATCGAGGGGTTAAACCGTATTGAAGGGATAAGCGCGCGCGTGGTTTGGGACAGTGCAGGCCGAGATATCGCACGTGCAGAAGTAAGTTTTGATGCCAAACAATTTGGTATCAGCGCTAATGAAGCCGTCACACGCCTCCAAAATGGTAACCCAGCGATTTACTGCCGCGCTTACAAATCCAATGAAGGTTCAGTGGAATTTGATGTCCGCAGTGTTTCATCTCATCAACTTGAACTTATTCTTAGCGCCATGAACCAACTGAATCAGGAGTCATTAGAATGTCTTTAAGCCCTAATTTTTACGCTAACCGTGTATGTCTCAATGTGCTGGCGGGCTCTCATCAGAATGCAATTGATATTTATCAAGCCGCACAAGGCCATGTGTTGGTCGGTATGCTCTCGAAAGATTACCCAGATACCGCAAGTGCTGCGGCTGATATGAAAGCGTGCGCTGAAAAAATCGAGAATGCTTTATCGATTGGCCTTGGCGCAGGGGATCCGAAACAATCGGATATGGTGACGGCTTTAGCCGGAATACTACAGCCTCAGCATGTCAATCAAGTCTTTACTGGTGTGGGGGCTACGCGTCAAGCTCTAGGTCAAAATCACACTATCGTGAATGGTTTGATTTCACCATCAGGCACTGTTGGCTTGGTTAAAATCTCAACTGGCCCGAAAAGTTCAGGTATGGAAGAAGCGGTTGTTCCCGTTGATACGGCGATTGCCATGTTGCAAGATATGGGCTGCAGCTCGGTCAAATTCTTCCCAATGCAGGGGCTAAAATGCAAAGCTGAGTACCAAGAAGTTGCCAACGCCTGTGCTCGTCACCACTTTTGGTTAGAGCCTACTGGTGGTATTGATTTGGACAACTTTGAAGAGATCTTACGCATCGCTCTCGATGCGGGTGTAGAAAAAGTCATTCCACATATCTATAGCTCAATCATCGATGAGAAAACCGGACAGACTCGCCCCGAGGATGTGAAAACCCTGCTGGCCATGACTCAAAAACAACTGGCACATTCATAACACCGACGCCGGAGCATGTGCTCCGGCATAACAAAGCGTTGGCTATCTATTGCCTTTAGTGCATTTTACCTTTTAGATAGCGCTGTTCATGCTGGAATAGGAATCGATGATGTACAAGCTACCGCACCCTCGCCTAATTCATTTGTTGGATGCTGTATCCGCCTCGCCTTTGACTCAGGACGAACTTGCGCAACGGCTTAATGTTTCGACACGCACCATACGCACCGATGTCGCGCTGCTCAATAATGTGATGGTCAATCATGGCGCACATCTTCTCCACCAGCGCGGTTCCGGTTACCAACTCAATATCTACAACCCATCAACTTTCGAGCATTTTTTATCGAGGGTGCAAAATGCAGAAACGATTCCAAGGACCAGTAAAGAGCGCATCATCCAGATTCAAGTACTGCTATTAACGGCAGAACAAGGCGTAAAAATTGACGAATTGGCCGAGACATGGAATCTAAGCCGTACCGTTATTCAAAATGATATGGTTGATGTACGCAGCCAACTGGCCACGTTTGGTTTATCGATTGAAAGTAAACCTCGTTTGGGCATGCTGATCCAAGGCCCAGAAATGGCGATTCGCTCCCGTTTAACACAACTTATCTACATCGAACAAAAAGAGACAAAACAAGCTCTGGGCTTTATTAGTACGATTTTCCCTGAAAAATCTCAGCAAATTTTTGCAGCGCGCTTTCGTGAAGTGTTGACCAACCATACACTCTATATCAACGATATTGGGCTGCGTTGGTTAACCCTTTATGCTGCCGTCACACTGCACAGGCTCGCGTGTGGCAAAGAGCTTACCGAATTTTCTAAAAACGATGTTCATGAAACGACGCTACCAATTGCCAAAGCGTTATTTTCTGCGCTACCGATGCTGTTACCCGCCAATAACCATGAAATTGCCGCCTTGGCGATTCACATTCAAGCGAGAATTGCGACGAATCAAGCACTCCTTAGCCAGGGTGTACAGCATGAAGCCGATGCTCTAGTCACTCACATCTTTGATTATATCTATCAAAATTACCCTTACGATGTGCGTGACGATGCGCTATTACACCGCGATCTTCACAACCACGTCTGCCATATGATCATTCGTGTCAAACATCATGTCGCCACAATTAACCCATTGGCCGAGCATATCAAACAGCACTACCCACTCGCTTACAGTATTACCTTATCGGCCATCGCAGACTGGATCAGAGAGACGGGTTACTGCATGACACAGCACGAAATAGGCTATCTTGTGATTCACATTGGTGTGGGGCTTGAACGTAATTACCATTTAGGTCACCGTACACCCAAAGCGCTCCTGTATTGCGACGCCGGTAATGCCGCAACACTTGGGCTAGAAGCGATCATCCGCCGCCAGTATCCGCAATTGGATATGAAAACGGTTTATTCCCCTGAACAGTTGATCACCGCTGATGCCACGCAAGCGGACCTCATTATTACCACCATGCCCTTAGCCAATAGAGAGATTCAGAGCTTTGTGGTTGACCCCTTCCCTACCCAACATCAATTGGAAGAACTGGGCAAACAAGTGTTGGTTGATCGCACGCACTCTTATCTTTTGGATAAGTATTTTTCCAAGGCTCAATTTCTCTACCTTGATGACGTCATTGAGCAATCACACCTCTTTGAGCAGGTTTGCTCGCATCTTGAATCAACGGAGTTGGTAGAGGAAGGATACCGAACTTCACTGCAAGAGCGAGAGAGTTTGGTTTCAACCATGATGGGCGAATACATTGCTCTACCTCACTCGATTGAACTCTTTGCTAAACGTTCGATGGTTTACACCGTCGCTGCACCGCGTGGAATTGAATGGGGTAATGGTGAAAAAGCCTATCTGATCTTTTTCCTCGCCTTAAGTAAATGTGACTATGAAGAGGCGATGGGGCTGTATGATCTTTTCCAAGTGCTGATTAATAAAAAATTAGGTAAAAGTCTGTCGCAATGCGAAACCTTTAAGCACTTCAAAACACTGGCGCACTTGGAATTACAATAAAATATATCGCTGTGTGATGCTTCCTAGATGCCCTCTATTTTTTAGATACCATCTGTTTTTAGGTTCCATCTGTTTTTAGAAACACTCGTTTTTTAGGGACCAGTCTTTTATAAACAAGCCGTTTAGATAGAAAACCGAGGCACGACAAGGCCCTCGCTAAGAGGGCCTTAATATCAAGATTACTGAGTGAAGAGGTTTACAACACGTCGAAGCGATCGGCGTTCATGACCTTGGTCCAAGCAGCGACAAAGTCTTTGACGAACTTCTCTTTGTTATCGTCCTGCGCGTAAATTTCAGCGTATGAGCGCAAAATGGAGTTTGAGCCAAACACCAGATCAACACGAGTCGCTGTCCATTTTGTTTTACCGCTCTTACGCTCAACCATATCGTAAGAGTTACGGCCTGTTGGCTTCCAAGTGTAATTCATGTCGGTGAGGTTAACGAAGAAATCGTTAGTCAACGCCCCAACACGGTCTGTCAATACACCATGTTGACTGCCGCCATAGTTTGTACCGAGCACTCGCAATCCACCAATCAATACGGTCATTTCTGGGGCGGTCAGGCGCAATAGTTGCGCTTTATCTAACAGCATCTCTTCTGGGTTAACCACGTAATGTTTCTTTTGCCAGTTACGGAAACCATCCGCCAGTGGCTCAAGCACATCAAACGATTCCACATCCGTTTGTTCAAGCGTTGCATCACCACGTCCGGTAGTAAAAGGCACAGTAATATTAACGCCTGCCGCTTTGGCCGCTTGTTCAACACCGACGTTACCCGCCAAAACAATGGTATCGGCGATGCTAATACCCGCATCAGCAGCAATTTTATCCAGAACAGCCAACACTTTGCTGAGTCTTTCTGGCTCATTACCTTGCCAATCTTTTTGAGGAGCCAAGCGAATGCGCGCACCGTTAGCGCCACCACGTTTATCGGAACCACGGAAAGTACGAGCACTATCCCATGCGGTGCTGACCATCTCACTGATGCTTAAGCCGCTGGCCGCTATTTTTGCTTTTACTGCATCCACATCATAATCTTTACGACCTGCGGGGATGGGATCTTGCCAAATGAGATCTTCTGCCGGAACATCAGGGCCAAAGTAACGCGCTTTAGGCCCCATATCACGGTGAGTAAGCTTAAACCAAGCTCGCGCAAACACTTCAGAGAAATACGCTGGGTCTTTGTAGAAACGCTCTGAGATCTTGCGATATTCAGGATCCATCTTCAGCGCCATATCGGCATCGGTCATCATAGGGTTATAACGAATGCTTGGGTCTTCCACATCAACCGGTTTATCTTCCTCTTTGATGTTGATTGGCTCCCACTGCCACGCGCCAGCAGGGCTCTTCGTCAGTTGCCATTCGTAGGTAAACAACAGGTGGAAGAAGCCGTTATCCCACTGGGTTGGGTGCGTAGTCCATGCACCTTCAATACCACTGGTGACGGTATTACGGCCAATGCCGCGACTGGCATGGTTATTCCAACCCAAGCCTTGTTCGTGCAAGTCCGCCCCTTCAGGATCTGGCCCTAAGTTCGCAGCGCTACCATTACCATGCGCTTTACCCACAGTATGCCCACCCGCTGTCAGCGCCACGGTTTCTTCATCATTCATTGCCATGCGCTCAAAAGTGACGCGCATGTCATGTGCGGTTTTAAGCGGGTCTGGATTACCGTCAACGCCTTCAGGGTTTACATAAATCAGGCCCATCATCACGGCAGCAAGCGGGTTTTCTAGATCGCGCTGACCGGAATAGCGGCTATTTTCTCCGCCACTTGGCGCTAGCCACTCTTTTTCTGAGCCCCAATAAGTGTCTTTTTCTGGGTGCCAAATATCTTCACGACCAAAAGCGAAACCAAAGGTTTTAAGCCCCATGGATTCATAAGCCATATTACCCGCCAAGATCATCAGATCTGCCCAACTGATTTTGTTGCCGTATTTTTGTTTGATTGGCCACAATAAGCGACGAGCTTTATCTAAGTTGGCGTTATCGGGCCACGAGTTAAGCGGAGCAAAACGCTGGTTGCCAGAGCCCGCGCCACCGCGACCATCTGCAATTCGGTAAGTCCCAGCGGAGTGCCATGCCATGCGGATCATCAAACCACCGTAATGCCCCCAGTCGGCAGGCCACCACTCTTGGCTATCGGTCATTAGTGCTTTGAGATCTTTTTTCAAGGCATCAACATCCAATGTTTTTAGCGCATCGCGGTAATTAAAATCCGCCCCCATTGGGTTGGTTTTCACGTCGTGCTGGTGAAGAATGTCAAGATTCAGTGCTTTTGGCCACCAATCCATGTTCGATAGTTCAGCAGAGGTTACTCCGCCGTGCATGACAGGGCATTTACCGCCCGAATTCATACCTTTATTCTCCATTGCGTTCTCCTTGCTTCGCATTACTGCGGCTATTTAAGTGTGCTTGATTTATTCTAAAAACACTCAGCACGGTCGATATTGGCTGAACATTCACTGTATTAAATTCAAATGCAACAAAACTTAGAACAACATCATGTATATACAATAACAACGAGAGGTGATGAGCCTGCGGTCACGACTTGTTCGAAAAACCTTTTTCTTCAAAACCTTGCCACGATTATTGTTTCTGCTGCGTTCTGTACAGACTAGACAAGATGAGCATTAAACACTAATTCACTGTGGCTATTAATTTGATAGGCATCCTCTAACGCAATACGGCTAAGTTCACCCCTAAAGTCTCTCCTAACCACAGAACTTGTCCCTCAGAATGGTCATACCTATCGTCTCCAGAAACCGGATGGATTAACACGCTAAGACCTTCCCGATGTTCATCTAGCCACTCAATAAATCCGTGGCTATTGTCAGCAAGGTGTACTTCAAACATCGGCTTTAAGTGCGGGCCAACAAGCCTTGGTACTAAGCCAAACATGGCTTGTACATCATGTCGTTGTTGGGCAATTTTTTGTTGTACGCGCTGTGCTTTTGCTTGCTCTGCGAGATCAAAATAAACATGGGCATGAAACATAAAATAACTCCTCTTGATTTTTAAGCAGTGTACTACGCCAAAAGAGCATAGAAACCACAACAAATTTGCTGATGATTTTCAGCTAATTTGAAGGTACTAACCACAACGTATTCTATTTTAAGAGCCAAGAAATGGGCATTATCACACGATGACGTTGATTCAAACGAAGAACCAGCGTATTAAATAACCTCAAACTTTCGATGGTGGATACCCGCTTTGCAACCTATCAATCAACTGCTCCTCTCAATGCAGCCGTTATTGGAACAGTACGGCTACCTAGCACTGATCATCAGCATCTTTTTCGAAGGGATTGGCATTCCGATGCCCGGCCAATCGCTCATGATTGCCGCGTCCATTTTGTCATCCAATGGCGTAATGAATTTCTCTCTTGTTATGATTGTATCGTGGCTAAGCTGCTTTATTGGTAATAGTTGCGGCTATCTACTCGGCTATTATTTTGAGGGTTGGTTGGATAAAAAAGGCTATATTTCAGGGGCTAAATTTCAAAAACTGCAAAGCGCTATTCAAAAATACGGCCCGATTTGCTTAATCATCAGTCGCTTTGTTGAGGGGATGAAACAATTCATGCCATTAGCCTGCGGAGTGGCGAAAATGCCCATCAGAGTATTTTTACTGGGTAACGTGCTTGCCACCACAGTTTGGGTCGCGGTCTTTGGTTTACTCACCCATTTTGCATTTGAACATCTTCACCAAATCAGCCACTTTTATTCTGCTTACCGCTATTGGATCTGGGCAATGGCCGCTATCACTTTTATCGTTATGATTTATGCAGTATTGAAACATAGACACACTCAGCGCTGATAGCGACCTGTCTCTGACTTCATTTCCCCCCTTTTGTCATCACCACATAAAAATAAGTGCAGGGGCTAATGATTGTGTTTCCACTCAATTTGATGTTTGATGTTGCCATTATGTGAACATTTACACCAACTCTGAATGTGCTCAAAGAACACACTAGGATGATTTAAGGAGACAACATGGACGTGATCGTCTTAGGTAGCGGCGTCATCGGGCTAACCAGCGCATGGTATTTATCACAAGCGGGCCACCGAGTAACGGTGGTGGATCGCCAATCACAAGGTGCAAAAGAAACCAGTTTTGCTAACGCAGGGCAAATATCTTACGGCTACTCTTCCCCTTGGGCTGCACCCGGCATCCCACAAAAAGCGTTAAAGTGGCTGTTTGAAGAGCATGCACCGTTGAAAATAAAACCATCTATCGACCCACAGCTGTTGGCGTGGATGGGTAAAATGTTATTGAACTGCCAGCAGGATCGTTACAACATCAATAAAGCCCGAATGCTGGCGATTGCCAATTACAGCCGCGTTTGTTTGGCTGACCTGAATCAGCAACATAACCTGCAATATCAAGGCCGTCGGCTTGGAACGTTGCAAGTATTTCGCAGCGAAAAACAGCTACAAGCGATACAAAAGGACATCAAACTACTCGAGCAAAGTGGGATTCGTTATCAGCTTCTTGATGTCGATGGGTGCATTAAGCAAGAGCCGGGGCTTGCTCTTGTACGCGATAAATTGCGAGGTGGTTTGTACCTCCCCGACGATGAAACCGGAGATTGCTATCTGTTTTGCCAACAATTAACAGAGCTCGCGAAAAGCCGTGGGGTGCAATTTCTGTTTGATACACAAATAAAAACATTAACCACTGATGGCAAAAATATCACCGCTGTCCAAACCGATAAAGGTGAGCTAAAAGCAGACAAATATGTCGTCGCACTCGGCAGTTACTCTACCGCTTTACTGGCGACATTGGGTATCTCCATTCCTGTTTATCCAGTGAAAGGGTACTCACTAACGCTGCCGATTGTCGACGCCGAACTGTCCCCACGTTCAACGGTAATGGACGAAACATATAAAGTGGCCATCACTCGTTTTGAGGATCGAATTCGTGTCGCGGGCACGGCAGAGTTAGCCGGGTTTGATCCTGCCTTGCCTGATGCGCGCAAAGCAACCATTGCAAAAGTCGTGACCGATCTCTTTCCTCAAGGCGGTGATTTAGCACAAGCTGAATTCTGGACAGGCTTTAGACCAATGACGCCTGACGGGACCCCGATTATAGGCTCCACTCCATTTGAAAACCTCTACACCAATACCGGACATGGAACCTTAGGGTGGACGATGGCTTGCGGATCTGGACAGCTTCTTGCCGACATTGTCAGTGAGCAAACTTGTGCTTTACCAATTCATGAGTTGAATCTCTCTCGCTACCTCACCAACTAGTCACAATAGAAAATGCTTATTATTAGCTAAACCTTAGTGGAAAGTTATTATGCATAATGATTCATCCGAGAGGATTTAATTTCCAACCTTTCGGGTGACCAACCCATATGCGCTGAAATTTTAGCCAATTCTAATTAACCCACCTATTATTTAACATTTCATTAGCATTTTGTGTTCCTCATCACGCTAACGATTATTCACAGACAAATAAATTAACATCTAAGTTACAAAAAGATTAATATGTTGCCCACAAAGCAAACACAACACTCACCAAAACTACTAAAATAGGGAAATGCATATGCAGTCATTTGTTGATTTTCTGAATGGAATAATCTGGAGCCCGGCGCTAATTTATTTATGCCTTGGTGCGGGTTTATTCTACTCAATTGTGACCCGATTCGTTCAGGTCCGTCACTTTTTTGAAATGTGGCGACTTCTTCTTTCCGGAAAAAGCTCAACCAAAGGGATATCCTCTTTCCAAGCTTTGGCCGTTTCACTTTCGGGACGCGTCGGTACGGGTAATATTGCAGGCGTAGCCGCGGCAATTGGTTTTGGTGGCCCTGGTGCTATTTTCTGGATGTGGGTAGTGGCCTTTTTTGGTGCCGCGACTGCTTATGCTGAATCAACTCTGGCACAAATTTATAAAGAAGAAGATGAAGGTGAATTCCGTGGTGGCCCCGCTTATTACATCGAAAAAGCGATGGGACAAAAATGGTATGCATGGATCTTCGCCATTTCCACCATCTTTGCTTGTGGTGTGCTTTTACCTGGCGTGCAATCCAACAGCATTGGTAATGCCGTAGAAGCGGCTTTTGGGGCTGGCCCAATCATTGAAACCACTATCGGTAGCTTCACTTTTGCTAAGATTTTTACTGGTACCGTAATGTCAATTATTTTAGCTTTCATCATCTTTGGTGGTGTTAAGCGTATCGCTAACTTCACACAGGTCGTGGTGCCATTTATGGCTTTGGCCTATGTCATTACTGCGTTTGTTATCATCCTGCTTAACATCAGTGAAGTACCACGTATTTTTGCCATGATCATTGGTGATGCGTTCACACCAATGGCAGGTATTGGTGCTGCGATTGGTTGGGGGGTAAAACGAGGTGTTTACTCAAACGAAGCAGGCCAAGGTACTGGACCGCACGCTGCGGCTGCCGCGAGTGTTGATCACCCAGCGCAGCAAGGTTTAGTGCAAGCATTTTCTATCTACATTGATACTTTGCTGGTCTGTTCCGCAACCGCGTTCATGATTCTGATCACTGGTGCTTATAACGTACACGGCGGCGCAGAAGGTGCATTTTTAGTACAGAACATCGCGGCGGATATTAGTGCCAATAGCCCAGTATTTACCCAAATGGCGATTGAGAGCGCACTACCGGGCGTGGGTAAACCTTTTGTTGCATTTGCTCTGTTCTTCTTCGCCTTCACCACGATTTTGGCATACTACTACATTGCTGAAACGAACATTGCTTACATTCGCCGCACCTTTAAAGTCGATGGCCTGATGTTCCTTCTTAAAGTAGTGATCATCGCAACGGTATTCTACGGCACAGTGAGAACCGCGAACCTTGCTTGGGCAATGGGTGATGTGGGCGTGGGTTTGATGGCGTGGCTAAACATAGTCGGGATTTTGATCATCTTCTTTATGGCTAAACCAGCTATTGCAGCACTCAAAGATTATGAAGAACAACAAAAACAAGGTGTCGATGAGTATCTTTTCAACCCAGTAAAACTCGGCATTAAGAATGCGACATATTGGGAAGGAAAATATAAACGCAAAACGGGACAAGAACCAACCGTAGAAGAAAGCTCCGTGGGTGTTGAACAACCATCATCCTAACGGATTAGCTAAGCTCATCAGCAAAAAGCATTCAAGGTAAACGTAAAAAGGGTTAGCAAACGCTAACCCTTTTTCTTTTTCATCAACCCGTATTAGGCTGCGATTTCTTGTGTCGTCAACTTTTCGACAACAGCGTTTTGCGCTTTCTTTTCACCAATCGGTAAAATAACACGGCCATATTCATTATTCAGAACTTGAGCCATTGCAAAATAAATCGCACTTGCGCCACAGAAGATGCCTTCAAAGCCAGCAATCGTGCCGATAAGCTCGCTACCAGTGAAATCACGCGCAGCTAGTAAAGCAAATAGAATGGTCAGTGAGCCGAATACCACTTGTTTAGCGCGTGGGTAGCACAATGAACCGATAAACATGAAACCAGTGAAAATGCCCCACAACGCTAAGTACCAACCCATAAAGTGAGCAGGGCTTGCTGGTAGTCCCATGTATGGCATGACAATCAGGCCAACCAATGTGAGCCAAAATAGGCCGTAAGAGGTAAACGCTGTGGTACCAAAAGTGTCACCACGTTTAAAACACATGATACCCACGATGACTTGACTTAAACCACCGTAGAAAATACCCATCGCCAAAATCATAGAGTCGATAGGGAAAAAGCCTGCGTTATGGATATTAAGCAGGATAGTCGTCATGCCAAAACCCATTAGGCCTAGCGGCGCTGGATTGGCCAATTTAGTAGACATTCGCGAGTACCTTAAAAAATGTTGATAAAAATTACGCGCGGATTTTAGTGGAGTAGCACACAAAATGGAAAGAACGTTAACGAAAACTAAGATTGTAAATTTAACCACTTGATTGTTCAAAAAGAGAGCAGAGCAACCGAATTCGATCGTGCTGCTCTCCTTTTGCTAAATGTTACTCTCTATTGACAGTTTATTTCATCCCAAAACCAGTTACTTTGCGTGGGTGATTCCCATACTCCGGGGTTATTTTTAGCTATAAAACACTTTCCATTATGCGTAATTTTATCGCCATTTTTTGCAACAGTAACCCCTGCAACCCAGCTTGAAAAATCACTGCTTGGTGGCGTAGGCTCTGGCGTGACGGGCGGTTCTGGCTCATTGACCACTGGTGGTGGCTCAACAGGGGCAGCTGTTGTGGGCGCTGTTGAGCCACCTGTAATAAGCTTCCAAGGATCACCTTGAGTGGGTTCATTACCTTGTGACCACCATTTAGCTTCATAAGTAGCGCCTTTATAGCTCACCTTATCGCCCGTGTTATATACCTTTGTTGCTTCCCAGCCGACGATGCCATCCACTGGTGGCTCTGGTGGCGTACCGGGATCAATCGCATCCACAACACGCACTTGGGGCCAGCTAGAATGTGAACCATAAAAGTTAGTCACACATTTTTCGTAATCACCAGCAACAAGGGCTGAATACGCGGTTTGGAAACCAACCAGTTCACATTCAAACGAGTAGCCACCTGGGCGATCAGAGTAATATTTCCAATTACCATCCCAGTTGGTATACAGCACATCCGTCGCACCGTTCAAATTTAAGCTACCGTAAGGCGTTTGCTGCCAACAGGTATTCTTTTCATCAGACTCAATCGGTATTTGATAATGATCGGCTAGCCCTTCCCAGTAGCGAATGCGATTAACCGGTTGACCTTTATCTTTGTTCTGTTCACCGCACTCAATGCCGCCATTGATAACGTTAATTGTGGTGCCAAAACCATAGCCAATACCAGCATCGCTTTCACGTTGCGAAGGTGTCCATGTACGGTCAATTACGTGCAACATTGCCGGTTTCGGTGCTTGAGGAGTTAAGAAGAACCAAATCGCTGAGGCTAAATTCAACCAAGAATCCGCTACTAATCCGGGGTTATTGAGTAGTACTTTGGCATCACCATCAAACATCACTTCAGAAAAAGCGCCATAGTTGAAATGGTAAGAGAGCTGCTTCGCGCCACGACCAAAATAACCTTGCCCAGCGGCGCACGGCCAACGAGCATTTTGCCAATCATTTTGGCCACAACCGGTTGTGTAACCACTTTGCCCTTCAGACCAACCCATTTCACGCACATGAACCAATGCTTGCTGCCATTCTTCAAGCCTATTCGGATTATCAGATACGTTGTCTTTCGCAATGTGACCACCAGTTTCTTGTGAGAAATGGGCAAAAGCCGTCACAATGGATTTTTTACAAATTGCGTCTGAATCTCGGCCATCCGTATATTCGCCACAAAATGCGGGGAATTTGCCAATTGCCCGTAAGAAGCGTGTGTAGGTGTATTCGGGAGCCGCCATTTGAGTTAAGAAATCCCATTCGTACTGTGGAAAGACTCGTTCAACACGCTTGACGTTTTCAGGGTTAGAACTTAACCCCGGTACTATTGCTTCAACAATCGCATTCGAACTCGTTTCTAGTGCTTTCGACCAGATGGCATACATGGGATCCGCTGTTTTGGCTTTTTCTGCCGCTTGTAGCTCTACTTTAGAGACAATATAACCCGCGGAATTTTCAGGGTCAGGTAAGATATTTAACGCGTAACTGTTTGCGGCTAAGACACTGCTAATCAGCACGGCTAAATGCTTTGTTTTCAACATATCAATCCCTTATTTTTTGCTTAGTGGGTACGGTGAAAATAGTATGGATAGCCGAGCCATTGTTGACAGTGAAACTTATTAATTAAATGTCAAAATGCGAGTGGTTTCATCATGATGTAAACCAATTATCGTACAGCGACATCGCCCTTTGAAGGCAAGTCGATAAATATGAAAAAGCCTCAAAAAAGCTTGAGGCTTTTAGAGTCTAATCTATTTTTCATCAGGTTAAGTGAACAACCAATGTCTCAAATCTCTCAAACATCATCGCATCGGCAATGGCTTTAGCGCACATGAACGTGGCCTGTAAAAAAGTGATGAACTGGGCCGCGACCTTGGCCAATATCCAGCTCATCGGCATGGCCAATGGCTTGCGATATGTACTGCTTAGCCAAATACACGGATTTGTGCAGGTTATTTCCCTGAGCAAGGTAAGAAGCGATTGCAGAAGAGAGAGTGCAACCCGTCCCATGGGTATTTGGGGTTGGAAAACGCTTCGCACTGAGTAATTCTGACGAAGATTGCATGATCAAAAGATCATTGCTGTTTTCATCTTGTTCTAAATGCCCACCTTTTAGCAGCACCGCCTTTGCACCCAACGCTCGTAAATCAGCCACCATACCGCTCATTTCGACTCCAGATTGAGGAACCGGCTTGCCAGTAAGTACTGCTCCCTCAAATAAATTGGGGGTAATAATGTCAGCCAAAGGGATCAATATTTCTTTTAATGTACTGATTGCCGATTGCTCAAGTAATAAATCACCACTGGTCGCCACCATCACGGGGTCAATCACAAGGCTCTTGGGTTGGTATTGCTGCATTTTTTTGGCAACGATCTTGATGATACTGGCATCGGCTAGCATGCCAATTTTAACGGCCACGATCTTCAAGTCGCTAAAGACGGAATCTAACTGGCTTTCGATGTGATCAAGTGGAATGGGGAAAATGGCGGAAACGCCTTGAGTATTTTGTGAGGTAATGGCGGTAATAACGGAACATGCGAAACTGCCGGTTGCCGATATCGCTTTGATGTCGGCTTGAATACCTGCCCCTCCACCGCTATCAGACCCTGCGATAGTGAGTACAACAGGTATGTTTAATAGCGTCGTTTCTTGTGTGTGTTTCTGTATTGGTTGTGCCATGGTCGCTCCTATGACAAGACATACAGGAACTGACTTTGACCGTGGTTTGGAAAGTTCGGTAATCGAATTTACAAAGGTTAGCCGTTGTTATTCGGCTCGTGACAAAGTGCTCATAGTTCCCTACGTCAGTATTAACTGAATCAGGTTCGACGGGTCTCGAATTTCGATCTCAGCCGATGCAGAATCTGCATCGGCTCCCCGACTATTTCGCAGCAATCATAACAGGGCACTCACCGAAGGAGTACGCTTTTCTGGAGGAATTATTCCCACTCAATCGTGGCTGGTGGCTTACCTGAAATATCGTAAACCACACGAGAAATACCATTCACTTCATTGATGATACGGTTAGAAACCTTACCCAAGAACTCATAAGGCAGGTGCGCCCAATGTGCTGTCATAAAGTCAATGGTTTCCACAGCGCGTAGCGATACAACCCAATCGTATTTACGTCCATCACCCATAACGCCTACCGAACGAACAGGTAAGAAAACCGTGAAAGCTTGGGACACTTTGTTATACAGATCAGCGGCATGCAGCTCTTCAATGAAAATAGCATCGGCGCGGCGCAGCAAATCACAGTACTCTTTCTTCACTTCGCCCAACACGCGTACGCCAAGGCCTGGACCAGGGAACGGATGGCGGTAAAGCATGTTGTAAGGCAGACCAAGCTCTAGGCCAATCTTGCGCACTTCATCTTTGAAAAGCTCACGCAGTGGTTCAACCAATCCCATTTCCATATCATCAGGCAAACCGCCAACGTTATGGTGAGATTTAATAACGTGCGCTTTACCTGTTTTAGAGGCAGCCGATTCAATCACATCTGGGTAAATCGTGCCTTGCGCAAGCCATTTCGCATTTTTCAATTTCTTTGATTCTTCATCGAAGATATCAACAAACACATGGCCGATGATTTTGCGTTTCGCTTCCGGATCAGACTCACCTTGCAGTGCGTTGAGGAAACGATCTTCTGCATTAACATGAATGATGTTTAAACCAAACTTGTTGCCAAACATATCCATTACTTGCTGAGCTTCATTCAGACGCAATAGGCCGTTATCAACGAATACGCAGGTTAATTTATCGCCAATCGCTCGGTGAGCCAGCATCGCCACAACTGACGAATCTACACCACCCGATAGGCCAAGGATCACCTCATCGTCGCCGACTTGCTCTTTAATACGAGCAACCGCATCTTCGATGATAGACTCAGCCGTCCATAGACGCTCACAACCACAAACGTTGAGAACGAAATTCTCAAGCATTTTTAGACCGTTTTTGGTGTGCGTGACTTCTGGGTGAAATTGCACGCCATAATATTTTTTCTCTTCATTCGCCATTGCCGCATAAGGACAAGTTTCCGTTTGCGCTGTTTTGACAAAATCAGCCGGAATTTGCACCACTTTATCACCGTGGCTCATCCAAACGTCTTGCGTTAGCTCAAGGTCGCTAAACAGGGCCGATTCACCCATTAGCTGTACAGCTGCATAACCAAATTCACGTTCCTCAGAACTGGCCACTTTTCCGCCCAACTGTTCAGCCATGGTTTGCATGCCATAACAAACACCAAATACAGGTACGCCAGAATCAAACACATATTGTGGCGCACGCGGAGAGTTGGCTTCAGTCACGCTTTCAGGACCACCAGAAAGAATAATGCCATCTGGGTTGAATTCACGGATGTCCGCTTCTTCAACATCCCAGCTCCACAGCTCACAATAAACACCGATTTCGCGAACACGGCGGGCAACCAGTTGTGTGTACTGAGAGCCGAAATCTAAGATCAGAATACGTTGGTCATGGATATCTTTAGTCATTTAAGGTCAATCTCAATCATTAATGTAGTGGATGGGGAGTATCGCGCTCCCCATAAGCTTCAAGCTATTCGTGGTTCGTCATTAACCCAAGCGGTAGTTTGGCGCTTCTTTGGTAATTTGAACATCATGCACGTGTGACTCTTTCATACCTGCACCAGAGATACGAACAAACTCGGCTTTAGTGCGCAGATCTTCGATAGTGGCCGAGCCAGTTAAGCCCATGCTTGAGCGTAAACCACCCATTTGTTGATGAACGATCTCTTTTAGACGGCCTCGATAAGCGATACGACCTTCGATCCCTTCAGGTACAAGCTTGTCAGCTGCATTGTCAGATTGGAAATAACGATCAGAAGAGCCTTGAGACATTGCACCCAGCGAACCCATACCGCGGTAAGCTTTATATGAACGACCTTGGAACAAAATAACTTCACCCGGAGCTTCTTCAGTACCAGCAAACATGGAGCCGACCATCACGCAAGATGCACCAGCAGCAATCGCTTTACAAATATCGCCAGAAAAACGAATACCGCCATCAGCAATCACAGGAATACCGTATTGATCAGCCACTTCAGCTGCATCAGAAATCGCCGTAATTTGAGGAACACCAACACCCGTTACAATACGCGTTGTACAGATTGAACCCGGGCCAATACCGACTTTGACCGCGCTTACGCCCGCGTCAATTAGAGCTTTCGCACCGGCACCCGTTGCAACATTACCGCCGATAATATCGAGATCAGGATAAGCGGCGCGCGTTTCACGAATACGGTTAAGTACACCTTCTGAATGGCCATGAGAAGAGTCAATCAATAGAACATCCACTCCCGCTTCCACTAATGCTTTTACGCGCTCTTCATTGCCAGCACCGGCACCAACAGCCGCACCAACACGCAAACGCCCTTGTTCATCTTTACAAGCATTCGGTTTGCGTTCTGCTTTATGGAAATCTTTCGCGGTGATCATACCAGTCAGTTTGAATTCATCATTCACTACCAAGACTTTTTCAACACGCGCTTTGTGCATGCGCTCTTGTACATCCTGACGAGATGCGCCCTCTTTAACTGTGGCTAAGCGATCTTTTGGTGTCATGACTGCTTCAACTTTTTTTGTTAAATCAGTAACAAAGCGAATATCGCGGCCGGTGATGATACCGACAAGCTCATTGTGATCGCTCACCACAGGGAAACCGGCAAAACCATGTTTCTCTGTCAAAGCAATCACATCTTGAATGGTTGCATCAGGGCGAACTGTTACTGGCGCAGTGACTACACCCGCTTCAAAAATTTTGACAAGACGGACTTGTTCAGCCTGCTCTTCAATGGGCATATTTTTGTGGATAAAACCAATACCACCCTCTTGGGCAAGAGCGATCGCAAGGCGAGCCTCTGTCACTGTATCCATAGAAGCTGAGATCATCGGAATGTTCAGTGCGATATTTTTGGTCAGCTGAGTATGGAGATCGGCTGTGTTTGGGAGAACGGTGGAGTGTGCTGGTACGAGAAGAACATCATCGAATGTCAGCGCTTCTTTGGCAATTCTTAGCATTTGCAATATCTCACAATTAAGAGGAGTGAATAAAAGGTAAATCCAAGTTGTCTCAATTTGCCCTAATACACAATGAACAGGATAAATCGATTTGGATTTGATATTGCGGTCGGATTATACGCCCGAGGTAATCGCTTGACCACTCATTTTTTCATTTTTAATTTGCATTCCAACCCTTGATATGTATTATATTGCCGCTAATTTCCATACCCTCGTCTAGGGGATTAGCCTTGCCTTCTTTGACCAACGAAAACATCTACACTGTCTCCCGTCTCAATGCTGAAGTACGCCTGTTACTTGAAAATGAAATGGGCATTGTGTGGCTCGTTGGTGAAATATCGAACTTCTCCGCTCCGGTTTCTGGCCATTGGTATCTCTCACTCAAAGATTCTCGCGCGCAGGTAAAATGTGCGATGTTCAAAGGCAATAATCGCTTTGTGACCTTCAAACCTAAAAATGGCCAGCAGGTACTTGTTAAAGCGCGTCTTTCTCTTTATGAACCCAGAGGTGACTACCAAGTCATCATCGAGAGCATGCAACCCGAAGGGGATGGTCGTCTCCAGCAAGAGTTTGAAAAGCTGAAGATGCAGTTGGCCGCGGAAGGGCTTTTTGCACAATCCAATAAGCGCCCCTTGCCGGAAAATCCTCAATGCGTCGGAGTTATTACTTCAAAAACTGGCGCAGCCCTGTTTGATATTCTTGATGTGCTCAAGCGGCGCGATCCAAGCTTGCCCGTCATCATTTATCCTACACTGGTTCAAGGCGAACAAGCGGCCATTCAAATTGCTCAAGCAATTGGTAGAGCAAATGCGAGGCAAGAGTGTGACGTATTGATTGTGGGTCGCGGTGGCGGTTCTTTAGAGGACTTATGGTGTTTTAACCACGAGATCGTAGCGCGCACAATTGCCGCTAGTCAGATCCCAATTATCAGTGCCGTCGGGCATGAAATCGATGTGACGATTGCTGATTTTGTGGCTGACGTACGTGCCCCAACCCCCTCCGCTGCTGCAGAATTAGTCAGCCGAGACAACAGTAATAAACGACAAGCTTTCGCCTCATACCAGCACAAGCTACAAAGTGCGATGCGCTATTACACCAGTCAACAAGCGCATCATTTACGCGCTTTGGTTCACGCGCTAGAGAAACAGCACCCCACTTATCGCTTGCAGCGTCAAAGCCAGCAACTTGATGACACAGAAATGCGCCTACAGCGGGCGATACAGCGCTATATTTCGACTCAGCGCGAGCACATTGGCCAGCAATACCATCAACTGCAGTTGCATTCTCCCGTACAAACCTTAGCGAAGCAGCAGCATCGACTAGCCAAAAGCGAGCAACGATTGCTGGACGTAATGGAGAAAAAGCTCCTGCGCACAGCACACCGTTTAACGCTAGCCGCAGAGAAGCTTGACGCAGTAAGCCCATTAGCGACACTAAAACGAGGCTATTCGATCACGCGAGATAGCTCAGGCAAAGTGATTCACCGCGCTTGCGATCTAAAAACTGGCGATCAATTGATTACGCGAGTGGCGGATGGCGAAGTTTTCTCTACCGTTAATTAATCACTTAATCTTGTGCTTGAAACTCAAATCGAATCTTAGATTTTGATTTGAGCTCATTGCATGGATTACAGAAAAAGTTTGCTGCGCCACACGCCTGCAATTTCTCCAGCTCAGAATCACACTCAGGGCAAAAACCAATTTTGTTAAAGTGATGTTTGCACTGAGCACAATGGTAACGCCCATCCCACGCCAGTGGATTTTGGCAACAAGGGCAAAGATTTTCCTGCATATTGATCCCATCTCTCTTTGTGTCTTTCACATAGTGTGTGATTTTGGTAGATGTTTTATATCGTTCGTTTTAATAGATAGCTCGTTTGCGTAGATAGATCGTGCATGTGATAGCCGACACTTCATCAAACGGCACGTATGGTCTCGGATTATCGAGAGTTCAGCTTTGATCTCTATCACAATACCTTTAGGCTCACCAACCACCTCATACACATTAGGCTATGATCGATAAAAGATCTCTGCCTGATCATTTGCTTTATCTGCTCCGTTCAGCGATCTACTCTCAAAAGAACATTTATATAACCACACACCGAAAGCATAAGTTACATATTCTGCATATGGATTTATAACGATACAAAATTCCATTTAATAGCTAATAAATCAAAAAAACCAGAACATATTAAAATGATCTTTTGGCGAAATGTTCTACTCATTTTGTTTGATACTTATACAAAGCAGCAACGTTGCCGTGCTCTGTTTTTCACTCAATCATTTTGGTACTGCACTTCATTTCCAGACCGCCACGTTAAGTGAGGTTCTATCGCCAATGATAAATTTTAGGCAAAAAAATACCCAAGTCTAAACTTGGGTATTTCAATTATGAGGAAGGCTACTTGCTGCGTCCTTTCATCATCGTCATTAAGCGTTTACGTTTACGCTCTTGAGATAAGGTCAGCTTATTCACTTTTCCTTCAAATGGGTTATCACTGCTTTGGAACTGGATACGAATAGGCGTACCCATGATTTCTAAAGACTTACGGTAATAGTTCATCAAATAACGTTTGTAAGAATCTGGCAGCTCATTCACCAAGTTACCGTGTACAACGATAATCGGCGGGTTATAACCACCTGCGTGAGCGTATTTAAGTTTTACGCGGCGGCTACGAACCATAGGCGGTTGGTGATCATCGGTTGCCATTTTAAGAATGCGAGTCAATACCGATGTACCAACACGTGTTGTCGCCGATTTATACGCTTCTTGAACCGATTCAAATAGATGACCAACACCCGTACCATGCAATGCAGAGATAAAGTGGATACGAGCAAAATCGACAAAGCCTAAACGGCGATCGAGCTCTTTCTTGACACGTTCTTTGACGTCGTTATCGAGCCCATCCCACTTATTGACTGCAAGCACTATCGAACGTCCGGCGTTTAGTGCAAAACCTAGCAGGCTAAGATCTTGATCTGAGATATTCTCACGAGCGTCAATGACTAACAGAACAACGTTTGCATCTTCAACGGCTTTTAAGGTTTTGACGACCGAGAATTTTTCAACCGTTTCGTTAATGCGAGTACGACGACGCACGCCAGCAGTATCAATCAATACATACTCGCGCTCATCACGCATCATCGGGATGTAGATGGAGTCTCGCGTCGTTCCGGGCATGTCGTAAACCACAACACGCTCTTCACCGAGAATGCGGTTGGTGAGTGTCGATTTACCGACATTCGGACGGCCAATGATCGCCAGTTTTATCGGCTGATCTTGCAGACGTTTGTATTCAGCTTCGGCTTCTTCTTCGGTGTAATCTAACTTTTCTTCTTCGGCATCTTCAAAGTCGGTTAGATCTTCGATTTCGCCTTCAGCCTGCTCGATCATTTCTTCAGCAAGTGGATTCAAAGCTCGGTCGATAAGGATCCCAACACCACGGCCATGAGCGGCAGCAATTTGGTACATTTGATCGACGCCCAATTGCCAAAACTCAGCACTTGCAGCATCAGCGTCAATGCCATCCACTTTATTCACGACTAAAATAGCGCGCTTTTCAATCTTACGCAGATGTTGGGCGATCACTTCATCAGCCGCCGTTAAACCAGCGCGACCATCAACCATAAATAGCACAACATCAGCTTCATCAATCGCGGCCAATGACTGTTGAGCCATTTTCGTTTCTACACCCTCTTCACTACCATCAATACCGCCGGTATCGATAACAATGAAGTCGTGCTCACCCAATTTAGCTTGGCCATATTTACGGTCACGCGTTAAACCGGGGAAATCCGCCACCAACGCATCGCGAGTGCGAGTTAATCGGTTAAACAACGTAGATTTACCGACATTGGGACGCCCAACAAGAGCAACAACAGGAACCATACTAACCTCTACAATATTTTCTCTTATGTAGTTATAGGTAAACACTTGCTAGCAAGCATTAAATTTTTACCTATAACCACATCTATTTATTCAATAAAACGGCCCCTAACTGTTACCAGCCAGGAGCCGAATGTGAATTATATCACGATTTATTTTTTAATCGTCAGTTTCTTTACATTGCCATTACGGGTCATGCTGACATAACCATCATCGACAGCGAGAGGACTCACCGCAAAACCACTCTTATCAACCAATTGTTGGGCAACGAATTCGCCACTGCTGCGATCAATCCAATGTAGATACCCTTCACTGTCACCTAGCACAAGGTAGCCATTGATAATCGCTGGTGCAGTTAGCAAACGGTGTTCAAGCTGTTTGTTGCTCCAAAGTTCGGTACCGCTTCTTGTATCCACAGCCACCACATGATCTTTGTCGGTCACCACAAATAATCGGCCACCATCGCTAGCCATGTCTGTTGCTGAAGAGTAATTCCGCTTCCAAGCTGGTTTGCCCGAACGCAGATCAATGGCGATCAACTGGCCATTAAAACCAACCGCATACAGCATGCCGCCAATCACGATAGGTGAGGCATCAACATCGACTAGACGGTCAATTTCAGTGGCACCTTTAGGCATACCAATCGGTTGTTGCCAAATCAACTGACCACGCTCAACGATAGCGGCAGCAAGACGGCCACCTGAGGTTCCCCAAAAAACACCGCCCGATACCGCAACAGGTTTGCTATCGCCTCTCAACGTTAAATTAGGAACTTCAGTACTGATGGTCCATTTTTGCTCACCCGTCGCTTGGTCTAAACTCACCAAAGTGCCACGACTGGTATTAACAATGATCATGTTCGCATCTGCAGCCGGAGCTGCTAGCACTTCACCGTCGACTTTAACTTGCCATACAAGCTCACCCGTAGCTTCATTAAGCGCAGTGACTAAACCGTTTTCACTACCAATGTAAATTTGGCTATAGGCCGCCGCTATACCGCCGGATAAACGCATGATGCCATCTTGTTCAAGATCGGTTTGCCACAGCTCTTTACCCGTTTTAGGGTTCAAGGCTTTCACCAAACCATCACGGCTAGCAATAAATACTTTGTCGTAAGCGTATTCTGGAGATAACTTTGAGAAGTAATGCCCTACGCCATCACCAATCGATGTGCTCCACTGAGTTGTGGGCGTAAATTCACTGGTTACCATTGGCACAGGAGCCATGATAATGGTGTCTTCTTCGCTAGCACACCCTGCAAGTGCTCCAAGCACAACGGCAGAAACGAGCACTTTGTTGAACAACTTTTTCATCAACTTGTGCCCTTATTTGGCAAGATCGTCCAGTTTCATCTGTAGCGTTTGGCTTGCATCGTCAGCTTGTTGTGCTTCCGTGTATGCCGCATAAGCCGCGTCCGTGTCGCCTTTACGCAGTGAGATATCACCACGCAGTTCCGCAATGCGTCCCGCCCACCCTTTCTCTGTGATGGTCGTAAGATCAGCTAAGGCGGCATCAAACTGGCCTTGTTCCGCTTTAATACGGGCCACGCGATAGGTCGCTAACGGTAGAATAGCATCATCTTTGGTGTTTGCTTTTGCCCATTCAAGCTGCGCTAAAGCTTCATCAATTTGACCCGCTTCTACTTGAACTTTTGCAAGTTGTAGTGCGGCTAAGACGGCATATTCTGTACCTTTATTACTATCAATAAAGCTCTCAACAACCATCTCTGCTTCTGCGCCTTTTGCCGCTAACTGAGTTACCGCTTTGCTATAACTTTCAGAAGCGGCTTCTTGCGCAGCAATAACACTATCTTGGTAGTAACGCCAACCAAACAAGCCACCAAGGCCAATTACAGCACCAAAGATCACGGCTTTACCGTTCTCTTTCCACCAATCTTTTATCGCTTCAACTTGTTGTTCTTCAGTATCGTAGAGTTCCACTTCCTGTCCTCTTTAATAGATGTCTCAAATGCGCTTGCTTACACAAGATGCGTCAGTTTGCTCGCGACTTCAGTTTGAGAAATCGTAATTTGTTCACCACCGATAAGATCTTTGAGAACTACTGTGCTTTCTGCGACTTCATCTTCGCCTAATACCAAAGCCACCGCAGCGCCCACTTTATCAGCACGTTTAAATTGTTTTTTGAAGTTACCACCACCAAAATGGTTCATAACACGCAGCCCCGGAACCTGTTCACGCAACTGCTCAGCAAGTTTCATTGCTGCCATCATAGTGCCTTCACCCGCACTGACCATGTACACATCGACACTGCGACGCACGTCGGTCAGTTCCAGTGTTTCCATCATCAGCACTAAGCGCTCTAACCCCATGGCAAAACCCACTGCTGGTGTCGCTTTGCCACCTAGTTGTTCTACCAAGCCATCATAACGTCCACCGCCACAAACCGTACCCTGAGCACCTAAGCTTTCGGTGATCCACTCAAATACGGTGCGGTTGTAGTAGTCTAGGCCGCGCACCAAGCGCTCGTTAACTTGGTATTCGATACCCGCAGCAGTAAGAAGTTCACATAAGCCTGCAAAATGTTGCTTCGATTCTTCATCTAGATACTCAGACAATTTGGGTGCGTCACCTAAAATCGCTTGAATATCTGGATTTTTAGTATCGAGTACACGCAGTGGGTTGGTGTACATGCGACGTTTGGCATCTTCATCCAACACCTCTTGATGCTGCTCTAAATAGTCAATCAAAGCGGTGCGGTAATTGGCACGCGCTTCAAGAGAACCAATTGAGTTCAGTTCCAAACGAACATGTTTGTCGATGCCCAATTCACGCCACAAACGCGCGGTCATCATAATCAGCTCGGCATCAACATCAGGGCCATCCAGGCCAAACACTTCAACCCCACATTGGTGGAATTGACGGTAGCGCCCTTTTTGCGGACGTTCATGACGGAACATCGGCCCCATGTACCATAAACGTTGCTCTTGGTTGTAGAGCAAACCATTTTCGATACCAGAACGGACACAACCTGCGGTACCCTCAGGGCGAAGCGATAAACTGTCACCATTGCGATCTTCAAAAGAATACATCTCTTTTTCAACCACATCGGTCACTTCACCGATCGCACGGCTAAATAGATGTGTCATCTCAACGATAGGCATACGTACTTCATTGTAGCCATATGCACTAATCACGTTTTTCACTGTGCCTTCCACTTTTTGCCAAAGTGGAGACTGAGTTGGGAGGCAGTCGTTCATGCCTCGAATTGCTTGAATTGTTTTTGCCACAATACTTACCGTAAGGTCGTTGAGATTAATTTTGTTCGATTTGAGTCACGTTGATTCGGTTCTTCTCATCGAGAATAGAGGCCTTCGCGCGAATTTTCGCTTCGAGTTGGCTGACCAGATCATCGTTATCAAAACGCTCTTTCTGGCGGACGCCGTCTTCGTAGAATGCACTTTTCTTGTTGCTGCCAGCCAAACCAAGATGAGAAGCTTCAGCTTCACCTGGGCCATTAACCACGCAACCGATGATCGAGACATCCATAGGTGTCAAAATATCTTCCAAACGTTGCTCTAACGCATTGACTGTGGCGATCACATCAAACTCTTGACGTGAACAGCTTGGACAAGCGATGAAGTTAATGCCTCGTGAGCGAATACGCAGCGATTTAAGAATATCAAAGCCGACTTTGATCTCTTCGATCGGATCCGCAGCCAGTGAAATACGCAGCGTATCGCCGATGCCTTCGGCAAGCAGCATACCTAAGCCCACTGCCGATTTAACTGCACCGGCTCTTGCGCCTCCTGCTTCCGTAATACCAAGATGCAGAGGTTGGGCAATCTGTTTAGCCAGTAAACGGTAGGAATCAACGGCGAGAAAAACATCCGATGCTTTAACGCTGACTTTGAATTGATCAAAGTTGAGTCTTTCAAGAATATCGACATGACGCATCGCTGACTCGACTAAAGCGGCCGATGTTGGCTCACCATATTTCATTTGGATCTCTTTTTCGAGCGACCCACCATTCACGCCAATCCGAATGGGTATGTTCTTGTCACGTGCGCAATCGACCACGGCGCGAATACGTTCTTCGTTGCCAATGTTACCAGGGTTGATACGCAAGCAATCAACGCCATATTCGGCGACTTTCAACGCAATGCGGTAATCAAAATGGATGTCAGCCACCAGCGGGATGGATACTTGCTGCTTGATCAACTTGAACGCTTCCGCCGCGTCCATTGTCGGTACAGAAACTCGTACGATATCAGCCCCGACTTTTTCTAACGCTTTAATTTGAGCGACCGTTGCCGCAACATCGGTAGTGCGCGTGTTGGTCATAGATTGAACAGCAATAGGAGCACCATCACCGATGGGCACATTACCGACATAAATACGCGTCGATGAACGACGCTTAATTGGAGATTCGTGTTGCATAGTATTTTCTAAGGTAAGGTGAATCGAGCGACTTTACCGGAAGTATACCCAGAAAGGTCTACAGGTTCACTTGCAAATGTCATTGAAACGCTTTCAGGCGCGCCAAGAATGATTTGAAACGGAGCTTCACCTTGCAAGGTTACGGTTTGCCCTGATTTTTTAATCCCAGTGGAAAGGGTTTTACCTGCTGCATCTTTCACCTGAATCCAACAATCTGCGCTGAATGTGAGTGTTAGAGGAGCGTATGGATTAGTTGCATCCTGCGGTGGCGTCTTATCCAATACAGGATCGTCGCTCGCACTCAGGTCGGCTTCGGCTGTATCATCTTCAGGTGAAGGGATAAGTTCTGCAGCCTGAGTGTTGATTTCTACAGGGGCATCCACCGCTTCTGCTTCTACTTCTACTTGAGATTCGTCAACCGTAGGTACTAATTCAGGAACGGTCGTGAAATCCTCATCTCGCAAACGTTCAACCGATGTCGACGTGATTGATGGTGAACTCTCAAGCACAACATTCTCTTGTTCTTGGTTTTGCCACCACCATAATGAGGAAATACCAATAATGATGGCAAAAATACCCCACGTCAGCGTCATAATACGGCTATCGTGTTTCTCTCGCTTGGTTTTCTTCGAAAAACTTTGCATCGGTTGCTCAGCGACAACCGTAGGATAGCAATCATCAAAGGAAGCTAAAATAACTGACTCTTTGATCCCGACGGCCTTCGCATAGGAACGTAAATAACCGCGAGTAAACGTCGCCACTTGGTCCGAGGCGAAGTTATTCTCTTCTAAACTCTGAATGATAGAGAGACGTAACCGCAACCTATCGGCAACTTGCTTTTGCGTTAATCCCAACGCTTCACGCTTTGCCTTTAATAAAGTACCGGGTTGCACCGTGTCTGTTTTTACATCTGCAATAATCTGTTCTTGTTCAGTAGTCATCCGTTTTGTACATCTCATTATGTTATGGCTCGAATGGCACCGTCATCACTTTTATTGTTATTAGTTCGTAGTAATAAAATGGTGCATTCCAACACGGTGAAAAATTTGCATTCATTGATGCAGGCGACAGTTCAAATTTAACATTACGTCAGTTAGCAATTCTAATGGATATTTGACGTTAAACAACATGGCTTTAGGAAAGAAATTACAGCTAGGTCAATATTTTTCATAAAATTGACGTCAAAATCGCGGAAAATTATTTCAAATGGTAAAAATGCACAAAGCCAGAGGAATCTCTGGCTTTGCTTTATCATCCGATTTAGACCGATTTGACAGGAATGACATCGCCACTCATTTGTTTCATTTTGGTCCGTTTGGTTCTATCAATCACATCACCCACTAGCTGCCCACAAGCGGCACCAATATCATCACCACGAGTTTTACGCACAGTCACTGTGTGTTCATACTGCATCAGTGTTTTTTGAAAACGGTCAATACGTGAATTACTCGGTTTTTTATAAGGTGAACCGGGATAAGGGTTAAATGGGATCAAGTTAATTTTGCACGGCGTGCCTTTCATCAACTTAGCCAATTCGTGCGCGTGGTCCATATCGTCATTGACGTGATCCAGCAACACATATTCCACCGTAACCTTGCCACGGTTTGCATTTGAAGTGGCAATATAACGACGCACTGAGGCTAAGAAATCTTGAATATCCCAGCGATCATTGATCGGCATAATTTCGCTGCGTAATTTGTCATTGGGTGCATGCAATGAAATCGCTAATGCAACATCGATTTGCCCTGTCATTTGATCAAGACCAGAAACCACGCCCGAAGTCGACACGGTGACACGACGTTTTGACAAGCCAAAACCTAAATCATCCAGCATGATCTCTAACGCTGGGATCAAGTTTTTCATGTTGAGCAGAGGCTCGCCCATCCCCATCATTACTACGTTAGTAATCGGACGACGACCCGTCTCTTTCTCAAGGCCAATTTCTCTCGCTGCGCGCCAAACTTGCCCGATAATTTCAGACACTTTGAGGTTACGGTTAAAACCTTGCTGAGCCGTTGAACAGAATTTGCATTCCAGAGCACAGCCAACTTGGGAAGAGACGCACAAAGTCGCTCGGTCTTCCTCTGGGATGTAAACCGTTTCAACATCTTGATCTCCTACACGCATCGCCCACTTAATCGTACCATCAGACGAATGTTGTGCTTGTGAAACGAGCGGAGCGCGAATTTCACAGCGTTGTTGCAGTTGCTCACGCAGTTTCTTGTTGATATTGGTCATTTGTTCGAAGTCATCACAACCAAAATGGTAGATCCACTTCATGACCTGATCAGCGCGGAACGCTTTTTCACTGAGCTCTTCAGCAAAAAATTTACGCAGACCTTGGCGATCAAAATCAAGCAGATTGACTTTTTCAATAGTCATGTGGCCTCTCAACGACGGAAACAATAAATAAGGGCGCGAATTGTACAGCCTTTATGCAGTAACGACAAGGGTTGTACAACCCTTCAATTACTAAGTCATTCAATGCTTGGCGGATTGTTTTTACTCTACAGCTCCCAACCATACGAGTATAAAAAAGCCTCACAACGTGAGGCCTTAATCGAAAGAATTTGGGATAAAAAACGCCAAGATTAACGAGAGAAAATCTCTGATTCTGGGAAGAAAAAAGCGATTTCACGTGCCGCCGATTCAGGACTATCACTGCCATGAACTGAGTTATGGCGCATGCTTAATGCGTAATCAGCACGAATGGTTCCACATGCCGCTTCTTCTGGGTTAGTTTTACCCATTAATTCGCGGTAACGAGCAATAGCATCTTCACCTTCAAGCACTTGAGCCATGATAGGCCCTGAGGTCATAAATTCTTTTAGTGCTGGAAAAAACGCTTTGCCTTCATGCTCAGCATAAAAGCCGCTCGCTTGCTCTTCGTTCAAATGTACCATTTTCGCAGCGATAATACGCAAACCTGATTTTTCGATACGGTGATAGATTTCACCAATCAAGTTACGTTCTACCGCATCGGGTTTAATGATAGAAAATGTTCTTTCTAGAGCCATAAGGTTATCCTTTTTCTTTTGTTTTTTTAGTTATAGTGAACCGCCCAAAACAGAGAGTTGAGCGGTTTTTCATTATTGAGCTTGGTCGGTCAAAATGCGTGCTAATGTACGCACCCCCATCGCCGTTGCACCTGCGGCCCATTTATCGCTTGCTGATTTGCGGTAAGTACCAGCGCAATCAAAGTGCAGCCACCCTTTTTTGTAATCTTCAACAAAGTAAGAGAGGAAGGCCGCTGCGGTACTTGCTCCCGGAGAATAGTCACCTGAGCTGATGTTAGAGAGATCCGCAAAGCTTGAAGGTAACATAGAGCGATGAAACTCAGCCAAAGGCAGAGGCCATAAGCCTTCTTTCTCTTGGTGAGCTGCCACCAATGCCTGCTGGGATAAGCTCTCATCAAAGCTGAGTAGTGCATGGTAATCATTGCCGAGTGCATTTTTGGCGGCACCCGTTAATGTCGCGCAATCAATAATAAGCTGTGGTTTTTGCTCGTTGGCATAAATCAAGCCATCGGCCAACACTAGGCGGCCTTCTGCATCGGTGTTCATTATTTCAACTGTGGTGCCGTTTTTATAAGTGATGATATCACCCAGTTTCAAGGCGCGTCCGGAAACCATATTTTCTGCACAACACAAAATGAGTTTCACACGTTTATTAAAACCACGCATGATAGCCAAACCAAGACCACCGGTGATCGTTGCAGCGCCCCCCATATCTGCTTTCATCGCCGACATAAAGTTGGACGTTTTTAAACTGTAACCACCAGAATCAAAAGTAATGCCTTTGCCAATTAAGCAAGCAAAAACAGGAGCACTTTCTTTTCCTGTCGGATTGTAATCGAGTTGCAGCATGGCTGACGTACGCTCGGAGCCACGACCAACCGCATAAATACCTTCCCAACCTTCGGTGAGTAGATCTTTATCTTTGACAATGCGGTAGCTGACATGCTCAGGGGCTAGCGATTTGATGAACTCAGCCGCCATGGTCGCTAACTGACGCGGCGCGACTTCTTCAGCGCTTTTATTGATGATATCACGCGTCCATTCCGTCGCTTTAATACGATATTCTAACTCGGCTTGATCTGACTCACTCAGCGGTTGCCATTCTAGTGTGTTGAGTTTTTTCGCTTCACGATAACCTTGGTAGAAAGCCCAAATATTTTCTAAGTGCCAACCGTCACCTTGTAGGCTGATAGCTCTGATAGCTTGCCCATCAAGCTTACGTGCCGCGCGCTGAACCGCGCTGAGTTCATGCTCACTCTCAATAGCATGAATTGTGGCACCATTTTCTGAAAACGAAACAATCGCCTTTTCTCCCCACTGAGGCTGGGCAGCTTGTTGGCTGATAAATACGGACATCTTTGTAGACATGGTTTCTCCTTGCCTGAATATGGCCTCACCTGTGCCATTACGATTAAATAACCAAGGGATGTTAGCATTTTGTAGGGTCAAAATGTCAACTTGATAAAAAAACGGACCATTCGGTCCGCTCTTTTTAGTTAAAATTGTTAACTCTGTGATGTTTTACTGAATAACCATCATGTTAGCAATAGTCTTAGTCGATCTCTTCCATCCAACATAGAATAATCGCTTCGAGAATTTTTTCGTTGGAACGGTTTGGCTCATCATCAAACTCTTCCAGTTCCATCACCCACTGGTGTAGATCCGTAAAACGTACATTTTTAGGATCTACGTCTGGGTATTGCTCACAAAGCTCGATCGCAATATCACGAGAATCGGTCCATTTCATTTTGCTTTCCTTTTACAAACAGTGAACGGGCGTTAATACGCTCAATAGGATTAATGATCTTCAGAAGCCAGATTGAGTGTGTACTTTGGAATTTCAACCACTAAATCTTCGTTAGCGACTCTAGCTTGGCAGCCAAGGCGAGATTCAGGTTCAAGACCCCACGCTTTATCAAGCATGTCATCTTCCAACTCATCACTCTCATCAAGTGAGTCAAACCCTTCGCGAACGATAATATGGCAAGTCGTGCATGCGCAGGATTTTTCACACGCATGTTCAATAGCGATACCATTTTTCAGCGCCACATCCAGTACGGTTTCTCCTGCTTGCGCTTCCAGAACGGCACCTTCAGGACAAAGCTCTTGGTGAGGTAACACAATAATCTTAGGCATAATTTTTCTCTTTAAATATCATCTACCGATTGACCAGCAAGTGCACTGCGAATGGATTTATCCATACGGCGTGAAGCAAAATCTTGGCTGGCTTTGTCTGTCTCTTTAATTCCTTGCTCGATGGCATCGGCGCTATCACCATTACGCAGCACAATTAAATCTTCTATTGCATTCAGAAGGATCTGCTTTTCTGACTCAGATAACAATTCATCACCATCGGCCTGTAAGGCAGAGATCAAACCTTCGATTACACGATCGGCTTCTACACGTTGCTCTGCCAGAGCGCGAGTCTGCATATCTTGTTTGGCAAACGTCATCGAATCTCGCAGCATATTTGCTACTTCATTATCACTCAGTCCATACGAGGGCTTAACTTGAATTTCCGCCTGAACTCCCGTACTTTTTTCCATCGCTGTCACAGAGAGTAAGCCATCTGCATCAACTTGATAAGTTACGCGGATATGCGCGGCACCCGCCGTCATTGGTGGAATACCTTTTAGTGAAAAACGAGCCAATGAGCGGCAATCGTCTACCATCTCACGTTCGCCCTGCACCGTATGGATGCTCATGGCTGTTTGACCATCTTTGAAGGTGGTGAATTCTTGAGCTTTCGCAACAGGAATGGTGGTGTTACGTGGGATGATTTTTTCCACTAAGCCACCCATGGTTTCAATACCCAGCGACAGGGGAATTACATCCAGCAGTAACATTTCTGAATCGGGTTTATTACCCACCAAAATGTCGGCTTGAATTGCTGCACCAATCGCGACAACTTCATCAGGGTTGATGCTAGTTAGTGGTGTGCGACCAAAAAATTCACCAACTAAATCTCGAACCAGTGGCGTACGAGTTGAACCGCCGACCATCACCACTTCCAACACTTCATCTGCAGTAATCTCGGCATCTTTGAGTGCTCGACGACACGATAGTAAGGTTTTTTTTACTAGTGGCGTGATGAGTTGGTTAAACTCATCGCGAGTTAAACGCCCTTGCCAACCCAGCACAGAAACCTCGACAGTATCAGTATCAGATAAGGCAATTTTCGCTTCGGTGGCCGCATCAAGCAATGCTCGTTGCTGCTCTGCACTGAGCGGTTCAGCTAAGCCGATTTGGCTCAAAAAATGGTCAGCAATCAAATGGTCAAAATCATCACCACCGAGCGCGGAATCGCCACCAGTCGCGAGTACCTCAAACACGCCTTTCGACAGGCGTAAAATAGAGATATCAAACGTACCGCCACCTAAATCATAAACCGCAATCACACCTTCTTGCGCTGAGTCTAAGCCATAGGCAATCGCTGCGGCGGTAGGTTCATTGAGTAAACGCAGTACGTGCAAGCCGGCAAGTTGAGCAGCATCTTTGGTGCCCACGCGTTGCGCATCATCAAAGTAAGCAGGTACAGTAATCACCACGCCCGCTAATTCACCACCCAACGACGCTTCGGCACGCTGAGCAAGAGATTGAAGAATATCGGCGGAAACTTGAATCGGGTTCTTATCACCTTGAGCCGTTTGCAAAATAGGCAAACCGTTGTCACTGGCTTTGAAGCGATAAGGCAATGTGGGATAACGCGCCTGAATGTCAGCCAGTGAACGGCCGATCAAACGCTTCACAGAAATGATGGTATTAGCAGGATCAACTTGCGCGTGTGCTCTGGCATCAAAGCCTACGCAACGCTCTTGAGCCGAATAGTGGACCACCGAAGGGAGGATCGAGCGTCCTTGTTCATCAGCAAGCGTCGTCGCATTACCGCTTCGAACCGATGCGACTAATGAGTTGGTTGTCCCCAAGTCGATACCCGCTGCGAGTTTATGCTGATGCGGCGCAGAGCTTTGACCGGGTTCTGCAATTTGAAGTAATGCCATGGGTTGGTCCTTATTATCGAACTAGCCGAGTAACTGTTCTTCGACTCTTTCTATTTCATTTTTGAGCTTGGCAATAAATTTAAGCTTGCGAACCGTATCAGCCGCAAGGTTCCATTGGGCATGATTAAGTTGTTGCTCAACCAAGGTAAGATGCTGTTTATACATCTTGCTGACTCTGTTTTCAAAATCGAATAACGCACTTTCAACATCAGACTGTGAGGCGATGGCTTCAAGCTCTTCTCGCAGCTCCATCTGCTCCATTAAAAACAGCGGATCTTGCATGGTTTGGTGTTCTGCGCGTAACTCTACGCCTTGTTCAAGCAACAAGTATTCTGCGCGACTGATCGGCGATTTTAATGTTTGATAAGCATCATTGATTTGTGAGGCGTTTTGCACAGCAAGCAGGCGATCTCGCTCAGACGCAGTGGCAAAATTGTCGGGATGAAACCGTTTTTGCAGCGCACGAAACTGAGAAGAAAGAAGGCTACCATCCAGTGCAAACTGACTTGGTAGCCCAAATAATTCAAAATAGTTCATTAACACATTGCTCCTAGTGCTCGACACTAGGCTCAAGTGAGCCTAGTCACGCCGAAAGCCAATCCGTTACACGTTGAAGCTTTCACCACAACCACATTCGCTTTTTGCATTCGGGTTGTTGAACTCAAAACCTTCGTTTAGCCCTTCTTTGACATAGTCAAGCTGTGTGCCATCAAGATAGACGAGGCTTTTCGAATCGATAATCACTTTGACACCATGATCTTCAAACACTTCGTCTTCTTCGTTAACGTCATCAACGAATTCAAGCACGTAAGCCATACCCGAGCAGCCTGTTGTTTTCACTCCAAGACGTAAACCTACGCCTTTGCCTCGGTTATCTAGGAATGCTCGAACGCGATGCGCTGCTGTTTCAGTTAAGGTAATGGCCATACTACAACCTTAGATTCTTAGTTTGAACTTATGGGAGTGAACCATCATTCACTCCCTTAATATTATTGTTGGTGTTTCTTTTTATAATCGGCAACGGCAGCTTTGATCGCATCTTCCGCCAAAATCGAACAGTGAACTTTCACTGGTGGAAGCTCTAGCTCTTCCGCGATTTCAGAGTTCTTAATGGCTGCCGCTTCGTCAATGCTCTTGCCTTTCACCCATTCAGTAACCAGTGAGCTCGAAGCAATCGCGCTACCACAACCGTAGGTTTTAAATTTTGCATCTTCAATGATGCCTTCTGGCGTCACTTTAATTTGTAGCTTCATTACATCGCCACAAGCTGGAGCGCCAACCATACCACTACCAATGGTTGGATCTTCTTTATCAAAAGAGCCAACATTACGTGGGTTTTCATAGTGATCAATTACTTTTTCGCTGTATGCCATGATAGTTACCTCTAATCCTCTATTTCCTTGGGAATAAACCAGTGCCTTTTAAAGGACTAGTGATGTGCCCATTCAACGGTGTTTAAATCCACACCCTCTTGATACATATCCCATAGAGGAGACATGTCACGTAATTTGCTTACGGCTACGCGGATTTGTTCAACGGCGTAGTCCACTTCTTCTTCGGTCGTAAAACGGCCAAATGAGAAACGAATCGAGCTGTGCGCCATTTCATCGTTCAAACCAAGCGCACGCAGTACATATGACGGCTCTAAGCTGGCCGACGTACAAGCACTACCTGATGATACCGCTAAGTCTTTTAAAGACATCAGTAGCGATTCGCCTTCAACAAAGGCAAAACTAATATTCAGGTTGTGCGGAACACGCTGATCTAAATCGCCATTCACACTCACGGCTTCCATGTCTTGTACACCAGCGAGTAGACGATCACGCAATGCTTTTGCGTGGTCAAAATCTTTTTGCATGTCTTGCTTAGCAATACGGAATGCTTCACCCATACCTACGATTTGGTGCGTTGGTAATGTGCCTGAACGGAAACCACGTTCATGGCCGCCACCGTGCATTTGCGCTTCAAGGCGAATACGAGGTTTACGGCGAACATATAATGCGCCAATCCCTTTAGGTCCATACGCTTTATGCGCAGAAAGGGAGATAAGATCCACTTTCATTTCTTGTACATCAAGGGGAATTTTACCGGCAGATTGCGCTGCATCTACGTGGAAAATTATCTTGCGTTCACGGCAAAGCTCACCGATCGCCATGATGTCCTGAATTACGCCAATTTCGTTGTTCACGTGCATGATCGACACCAAAATTGTGTCATCACGCATTGCCGCTTCTAATTTTTTTAGATCAATCAAGCCATTCGATTCTGGCTCAAGATAGGTCACTTCATAACCTTCACGCTCAAGCTGACGACATGGATCAAGCACCGCTTTATGCTCGGTTTTACAGGTGATGATATGCTTACCTTGCTTGGCATAGAAATGCGCCACACCTTTGATCGCGAGGTTATCTGACTCTGTCGCACCGGATGTGAATACGATTTCGCGAGGATCAGCATTAAGCAGTTCAGCAATTTGCTCACGCGCAGTGTCTACGGCTTCTTCTGCCTGCCAGCCATAACGGTGCGATCGCGATGCCGGATTACCAAAAACACCATCCATCGTCATGTACTGAACCATCTTTTCAGCCACGCGAGGGTCAACTGGACAGGTAGCTGAATAGTCAAAATAAATAGGCAGTTTCATTTTCTACTCCAATGTAAACATTGCCGCTATGAGCGGGCATTAAGACCTACGGGCACCGAGCCGATAATCACGGTATTGGTATTTTTATTGGTTAACCCGTGGTTCACCGTCAGGCCCAAGCCTTGGCGGTCAGAAATTTCTAGTACTTCATTATCAATCATTAACTCGCCAAGAGTAATGTTGTTCAGAAAGTCACTAATGCGAGAGCTAAGATCTCGCCATAACGTATGTGTTAAGCAGCGAGTACCACCTTGGCAGTCGGCTCTTCCATTACATTTTGTTGCATCAACTGATTCATCAACAGCGGCAATCACAGTACCAATCGAAATTGAGCAGGCATCTGCACCTAAGCGGTATCCACCACCTGGACCACGTACACTAGCAACTAGCCCCGCTTTACGCAGTTTAGAAAACAGCTGCTCAAGGTAAGAGAGCGAAATGCCTTGCCGTTCGGAAATATCCGCCAGTGGCACTGGGGTTTGTTGCGAATGCAGAGCCACATCTAACATGGCTGTAACCGCATATCTTCCTTTAGATGTAAGTCTCATATCACCGTATCCACATTGATTATGTGGTTGGAATTTTTCCATACCTGACTAAATAGGTCAAGTATTTATTTGACTAATTTAGTCAGGTATTTAACCCTATTATTAATCTGGATAATTATTGATTGCTGCGATGCTTCTCAATTGAGGTCAACACACCACGTAATATATTGATTTCTTGAGACTCTGGACGCGAACGAGAAAATAGCCGACGGAGTTTATTCATGATCTGTCCCGGCTGTCCCTTTGAAATAAACTGTGTCTGTATCATTACCTTTTCAAGATGCTGATAGAACATTTCCAATTCGTGATGCAGAGGATACGCTTCTTCTGGCTGGGCTTGATAACCTTTTTTTTCATTATTTAGATAGGCAACACGCACCTCATAACTCAATGTTTGTACGGCCATCGCAAGGTTTAACGAACTGTATTCAGGATTAGCCGGAATGCATACATGAAAATGGCATTTTTGCAGTTCATCGTTGGTCAGCCCGGTTTTTTCTCGGCCAAACACTAAAGCAACCGGGTATTGCTGCCCCTCTTGCGCCAATTTTTCACCACATTCACGTGGTTCAAGCATTGGCCATTCTAAAGTTCGTGAGCGTGCACTTGACCCAACCACCAGGCCACAATCTGCGACAGCCTGCTCTAGCGTATCCACGACCTCCGCATTTAAAGCAATGTCGCTTGCTCCAGCAGCTAGAGCGATCGCTTGAGCGTCTACCTCGCATTGAGGCGAAACCAAAATCATTTTACTTAGGCCCATGACCTTCATCGCTCGGGCAGCAGAACCAATATTTCCTGAATGAGATGTCCCTACTAAAATGATTTTTACATTGTCTAGCATTACGTTGTACGCCACTCTATTTTAAACGACAGAATACTAACATAAACCTGACTAAAATGGTCAGGTCCTTTAGCTACACATGAACAACCGAGCAAAAAATAGCCACTTCCTTTTTAATAAAACTTTGTTATACTGCTGCCCGCTTTTTCGTTCTTTAACATCCGTTGGGAAAACTGTATGCATCCAATGCTAAACATTGCTATTCGCGCTGCGCGAAAAGCTGGTAACCATATTGCTAAATCACTAGAAAATACTGAGAAAATCGAAACAACTCAGAAAGGGACTAATGACTTTGTTACTAACGTAGACAAAGAAGCAGAAACTATGATCATCGATACAATCAAAAGTTCTTACCCAGAACACAGTATCGTTGCTGAAGAAAACGGGCTTATCGACGGTAAAGATAAGGACGTTCAATGGATCATCGACCCACTGGATGGCACAACAAACTTCGTCAAAGGTTTACCCCACTTCGCCGTTTCCATCGCGGTTCGCATTAAAGGCAAAACAGAAGTTGCTTGTGTTTATGACCCAATGCGCAATGAGCTGTTTACCGCTCAACGTGGTGCTGGTGCGCAATTAAACAACTCACGCCTTCGTGTTAAACAGTTAAAAGATCTTCAAGGCACTATTCTCGCTACTGGTTTCCCATACAAACAAAAGCAACATGCCGAATCTTTCATGAAAATCATGTCTGCACTGTTTGTTGAATGTGCTGATTTCCGTCGTACTGGTTCTCCTGCGCTTGATTTATGTTACCTAGCTTCAAACCGTGTCGATGGTTACTTTGAACTGGGTTTAAGACCTTGGAATTTAGCCGCTGGCGAGCTGATCGCTCGTGAAGCAGGCGTTATTCTTACCGATTTCTCTGGCGGTACTGAATACATGAAATCGGGCAACATTGTAGGTTCAAGTGCCCGTGGTGTTAAAGCGATTCTGAAACACATTCGTGATAACGGTAACAGCGCTATTCTTAAATAGGTTGCACTAAATACCATCAACACCGTCAAAATTGATTCAAGCCTCGTATAGCAATATACGAGGCTTTTTTAGTTTCGTTTTATACTTTGCTACTTAGAGTGACCGCGGTGTGGGATGGGGTAGAAAAAAGCCGCAGAATATTCTGCGGCTTTGGCTATTTAAGAAACTTTCAGGCTGCTAAGGAAGTTCGTCGAACTCCGCACCCTCTTTTTCCACTTGAGGTGGAAGTAGGTGCTCACGGGTAATTCCTAATTTCAATGCCAACGCTGATGCGACATAGATAGATGAATAAGTACCCACGGTGATACCGAGCAGTAAAGCGGTGGCAAAACCATGTATGTTCGCCCCACCTTGCACAAAGAGTGCGATCACCACCAGCAAGGTGGTTCCCGATGTAATCAAAGTCCGGCTCAAGGTTTGGGTAATTGAGCTGTTCATGATCTCGGCTGAATCACCTTTACGCAATTTACGGAAGTTTTCACGGATACGGTCAAATACCACAATCGTATCGTTGAGCGAGTAACCGACAACGGTCAGCAAAGCGGCAACAATCGTTAAATCAACCTCAATTTGCATGATAGAGAAGATGCCAAGCGTGATGATCACATCGTGTGCCAATGACATCACCGCACCCGCTGCGAGCCGCCATTCAAAACGAACAGAGACGTAAAGCAAAATACAGATGAGCGAAGCTAAAATCGCTAAACCTCCTGCTTCAGCTAATTCATCGCCCACATTCGGACCAACGAACTCAATGCGACGCATCTCGACACTTTTTCCTGTCCCCTCTTTAATAGCAGAAAGAATTTGATTGCCTAACGTCTCGCCAACCATGTCAGCACGTGGACGAAGACGAACCATCACTTCGCGCGCGGAACCGAAATTCTGCACCGTCGCATCGCCAAACCCTTTCGCTTCCAAAGCACTGCGGATATCTTCAAGATTAGCTGGGTGTTCAAACCCAACTTCAATCAAAGTACCGCCGGTGAAGTCCAGTCCCCAGTTCAACCACTTGGTTGATAAAGTGAAAATAGACGCACCAATCATTAAAAGAGAGAATAAAAACGCAAATTTAGACCAACGCATAAAGTCGATCGTTTTATCTGCTTTTAGAATCTGAAACATAGTAATTCCTAGCCTTAGATCGACAATTTTTTAATGCGTTTACCACCATATAACAGGTTCACAATACAGCGAGTCCCGATAATAGCGGTAAACATTGAGGTTAAAATACCGATAGAAAGTGTGACGGCAAACCCTTTGATGGCTCCAGTACCCACAGCAAATAGAATGATTGCCGTAATCAACGTAGTGATGTTGGCATCAGCAATGGTACTGAACGCGTTAGCATAGCCTTGGTGGATAGCTTGTTGTGGGTTTCGTCCATCACGGAGCTCTTCACGAATACGCTCGAAGATCAGAACGTTAGCATCCACGGCCATACCAACCGTCAATACGATGCCCGCAATACCCGGCAAGGTCATTGTCGCCCCTGGGATCATCGACATCACACCAATAATGAGCACAAGGTTCGCCATCAATGCAATATTGGCAATCAAGCCAAAACCACGGTAGTAAAGCAGCGTAAAGAGCATCACCGCAACCATACCCCAGATGCAGGCTTGAATGCCCATATCGATATTTTGCTGCCCCATTGATGGACCAATGGTACGCTCTTCAACAATAGAGATTGGCGCAATTAACGCACCTGCACGCAGTAAAAGTGCAAGGTTTTGAGCTTCTGCAGCAGAATCAATTCCCGTGATACGGAAGTTACGCCCAAGAGCCGACTGAATCGTTGCTTGGTTGATCACTTCTTCATGCTTATCCAGAATCACTTTGCCATCAGGTGTCCGACGGCCGCTGTCTTTGTACTCTGCAAATACCGTTGCCATAAGCTTGCCAATGTTCTTTTTAGAGAACGCCGACATCTTATTTCCGCCTTCGCTATCTAACGAAATGTTCACTTGCGGGCGACCATATTCATCCATGCTAGAGCTGGCATCCGTGATACTTTGACCACCTAGAATCACGCGTTTTTTCAAGACAACCGGGCGACCATTACGATCAGATTTGATTTCACTCCCAGCAGGAGCACGACCAGAAGCCGCGGCGGCTAAATCAGCCTTGTCATCAACTTCACGAAACTCAAGAGTCGCGGTTGCGCCAAGAATCTCTTTAGCACGAGCGGTATCTTGAACCCCCGGTAACTCAACCACAATGCGGCTGGCACCTTGACGCTGCACTAAGGGTTCAGCGACCCCTAATTCGTTAACACGGTTACGCAAAATCGTGATGTTCTGCTCAACGGCGTAATTTCGAACTTCCTGCAAACGCTGCTCAGTAAATTGAGCAATCAGCGCAAATCGACCGTCAGCCTTAGACGTAGTAAAAGTCATATCAGGATGTTTCGACGTTAATGCTTGCTGTGCTTGCTCTAATTGCTCATCGTCACGCAAAGTGACTTCCACTCGGTCGTTGCCCACTGAGCGAATGGCGCGGTAGCGAATTTTGTCATCACGCAGTTCGCTGCGAAACGCTTCTTCTTGCTGGCCAATCAATTTTTCCATTGCGGCATCCATATCCACTTCCATTAAGAAGTGAACACCACCACGCAGATCAAGGCCAAGCTTCATCGGTGCCGCGCCAATCGATTCCAACCAAGAAGGCGTTGAAGGAGCAAGGTTAAGTGCAACAATTGTATCTTTGCCTAACGCTTCACTCACCACATCACGCGCACTGATTTGAGTATCGGTATCGTTAAATCGAACAAGAATTGATCCATTCTCTAGAGCAATGGATTTATGAGAAAGGCTCTCTTTATCAAGAGCTTTGGTGACAGCATCCAGCGTTGACATATCAACAGAGGCGCCACGCGCCCCTGTAATTTGAATTGCCGGATCTTCACCGTAAATATTTGGAAGTGCATATAAAGCAGAGAGAGTGATGGCGAACACCACTAACAAATACTTCCATAACGGATAACGGTTTAGCACAGCAAGGATCCTTTAGCTGTTATAAAGACTTAAGCGTACCTTTTGGTAGCACCGCTGTAATGAAATCTTTTTTGATCACAATTTCATTGTTCACATTCAGTTCGATAGAAATGTAATCGCTGTCTTCTGCGATTTTAGTGATTTTACCCACTAAACCGCCACTGGTTAACACTTCATCACCTTTAGTCATGGCGGCCATCAAACTTTTATGCTCTTTAACACGTTTGGCTTGTGGGCGGTAAATCATGAAGTAGAAAATAACCGCAAACATACCAAGCATGATCAGCATTTCATAACCGCCACCTTGTGATGCACCTTCACCTGCTGCGTGTGCTACAGAAATTAAACTCATTGAAAACGTCCTCTAAAATATTGTTGTGTAATGTAATTCTAATTGGGCTGCGTTGGCTTAATTTCAAGTTTATCACTTCACAAATCAAGCAAAACGCAGCAAAACCGTTATTGGCCCATTGGTGGAACTTCACGATTGCGACGAGCATAAAACTCCTCAACAAACGCGTCGAAACGATCTTCTTCAATCGCTAAACGAATACTTGCCATCAGGCGTTGGTAATAACGTAAGTTATGAATAGTATTTAAACGCGCACCCAGAATTTCGTTACAACGATCCAGATGGTGTAAATACGACTTCGAATAATTTTTGCAAGTGTAACAGTCACAATGCGGATCCAGCGCAGTTGTATCGGTTTTATGTACTGCATTACGGATCTTGATCACACCACCCGTCACAAATAGATGGCCATTACGTGCATTTCGCGTTGGCATCACACAGTCAAACATATCGATACCGCGACGTACCCCTTCTACTAAGTCTTCAGGTTTACCGACACCCATCAGGTAGCGTGGTTTGTCTTCTGGCAATTGTGGACAAGTGTGCTCAAGTACACGGTGCATGTCTTCTTTAGGTTCACCCACCGCTAAGCCACCAACCGCGTAGCCATCAAATCCGATCTCGGTTAAGCCTTTCACGGAAACATCACGCAAATCTTCGTAAACACTGCCTTGCACGATACCAAATAGCGAGTTGGTGTTCTCTAATTTGTCGAAATGGTCACGTGAACGCTGCGCCCAACGTAAAGACATCTCCATTGATTTTTTCGCTTCGTCGTGCGTCGCAGGGTACGGCGTACACTCATCGAAAATCATCACAATGTCAGAGCCCAGATCTTTTTGAATTTCCATCGACTTTTCTGCGTCCATGAAAATCTTGTCACCATTGACTGGGTTACGAAAATGCACCCCTTCTTCTGTGATTTTGCGAATATCACCCAAGCTAAACACTTGGAAACCACCTGAATCGGTGAGGATCGGGCCTTGCCAATTCATAAAATCATGCAAGTCGCCGTGCATTTTCATCACTTCTTGGCCAGGGCGCAGCCACAGGTGAAAAGTATTACCGAGCAAAATTTCTGCGCCCGTCTCTTTTACTTCTTCCGGTGTCATGCCCTTTACTGTGCCGTAAGTACCTACAGGCATGAATGCCGGTGTTTGCACAGTGCCACGTTCAAAGGTTAATTGCCCACGGCGAGCATTTCCGTTTTTCTTTTTAAGTTCGTATGTTAACTTCACGAAGCCTCCAATGTCAGAGAAACAGTCTGACGTATCATGATTAGGTGCAAGCACCCCTCTAGAGCGGTCGCCAATTCCTAGCGAAAAACGAAGCGGAGCTTCTTCTCCTAGCGTAATGCTAGCACTCGTTAATTGGTGTTCTTGGTGATAAACATCGCATCACCATAACTAAAGAAACGATATTGATGTTTCACGGCATGCGCGTACGCGGCCATAGTATGCTCATAACCTGCAAAAGCGCTGACGAGCATAATCAGTGTCGACTCTGGTAAGTGGAAGTTAGTGATTAAGCAATCCACCAACTGATACTCATAACCAGGGAAGATGAAAATTTCAGTGTCACCGAAAAAAGGAACCAGCTCAGTGCCCTTTTTAAGCGCATCTTGCGCGGCACTTTCCAGTGAGCGCACCGACGTAGTTCCAACAGCGATCACTCGGCCACCCCGCGCTTTCGTCGCGTTGACAGCATCGACTACCTCTTGTGGCACTTCAACATATTCTGCATGCATATGGTGATCGTGAATATTGTCGACTCGTACTGGCTGGAAGGTTCCAGCGCCAACATGCAAAGTTACGTAAGCAAATTCGACGCCTTTCGCTTTGATTTGCTCAAGCAGAGCCTCATCGAAATGCAAACCGGCGGTCGGTGCAGCGACAGCTCCCGGTTTTTGGTTGTATACGGTTTGATAACGCTCTTTATCAGCATCTTCATCAGGGCGGTCAATGTAAGGCGGCAACGGCATATGGCCAATCTCGTTTAAGATCTCCAGTACCGTATTTGACGCTGTAAAACGAATCTCGAACAGCGCGTCATGGCGAGCCACCATGTGTGCATGATATTCGTCATGCTCTCCTAAATACAACTCACTGCCCGGTTTTGGCGGCTTAGATGAGCGAACATGAGCTAAAATCGTCTGTTCATCCAACATTCGTTCGACCAATACTTCCAGTTTACCGCCTGAAGCTTTGCGCCCAAACATGCGAGCCGGAATGACACGTGTATTGTTAAAAACCAATAAATCGCCGGGCTGAACTCGGTCAAGAACGTCTTTAAATGAGCCATCCGCCAGTTCACCGCTGTTACCGTCTAATTGCAGTAAGCGACTCGCCGTACGTTCAGCCGTTGGGTAACGAGCAATCAGCTCATCGGGAAGTTCAAAGTGAAAGTCTGAAACTTGCATAGTTCTTATCTTGTTCGTTTTGAGTGGATGACGTAATTTTTTTAAGCGCCGTAGTATATACGTAAACACCTTCGCTCGTCAGACCCAGATCTAAATTTAATGTAATTAAACATGAAAATGGCACCCAATCTTTACGCATCAATCAAAGTAAAAATAGCGGGAGCTCTCAGATATTTTGCGCAGAAAAAACTATAGTTGAATCAGGTCAATAATAAAAAGGAGCTCGTTATGATCAAAATTGAAGACATGATGACTCGCAACCCCCATACCCTGTTGCGTACACACACGTTAGCCGATGCTAAGCACACTATGGAAGCGTTGGATATTCGCCATATCCCTATCGTCGATCCACACAAAAAACTACTCGGTATCATTACTCATCGAGATATTCTTGCCGCGCAAGAGTCGAGCTTAAAAAACATCCCTGAAGATCAATCATATACACTGACAACGCCGTTATATGAGGTGATGCATACTGAAATTATGACGGTTGACCCGCGAGCGGGGTTAAAAGAGAGTGCTATCTACATGCAAAAACATAAAGTAGGCTGCTTACCCGTTGTAGATAAAGGCCAACTAGTGGGCATTATTACTGACACGGACTTTATTGGGGTAGCTGTTACCTTACTTGAGCTACAAGAAGAGAGTGAACCGGACGAAGTCGATATTGAATAACGCTCACTCCCTAATATAAGTGCCTCACATAAAAAAGAGCGGCTTACGCCGCTCAAAGGTGTTACACAGATAATGATTGGGAAGTATCGCTAATTAAAATTGGTCTTCTTCAGTAGAGCCCGTTAACGCGGTCACGGAAGAGCTGCCACCTTGGATGGTATTGGTCATCCGGTCAAAGTAACCCGTTCCCACCTCTTGTTGGTGTGCAACAAAGGTATAACCTCTTGATGCTGCTTCAAACTCTGGACGCTGAACTTTCTCAACGTAATGACGCATACCTTCGCCTTGCGCGTAAGCATGTGCTAACTCAAACATGTTGTACCACATGTTATGAATGCCCGCTAAGGTGATGAATTGATATTTGTACCCCATGTCCGACAACTCTTGCTGGAAACGAGCAATGGTGTCTGCGTCTAAGTTTTTCTCCCAGTTGAAAGAGGGAGAACAGTTATAAGCCAGCAGTTGATCTGGGTATTGCGCTAGAATTGCTTCGGCAAATTGGCGGGCTTCATCCAAATCAGGCTTAGCGGTTTCACACCACACGAGATCAGCATACGGCGCGTAAGCGAGACCGCGTGAAATCGCTTGCTCAATCCCAGCATTCACGCGATAGAAACCTTCTTGAGTACGCTCACCTTGGATAAAATCACGATCGTATGCGTCGCAATCCGAGGTCAGTAGATCCGCCGCGTTTGCATCAGTACGAGCAATGACCAAAGTGGTTGTCCCTGATACGTCAGCGGCCAAACGTGCCGCAATCAATTTTTGAACCGCTTCTTGAGTCGGAACCAGAACCTTGCCGCCCATGTGTCCGCATTTTTTTACTGACGCCAACTGATCTTCAAAGTGCACACCGGCCGCCCCTGCTTCAATCATCGACTTCATCAACTCGTAAGCATTGAGTACGCCACCAAAACCGGCTTCAGCATCAGCAACAATCGGTAAGAAGTAATCAATACCACCTTCATCTTCCGGTGATTTTCCGGCCGCCCACTGAATTTGATCGGCACGACGAAACGAGTTGTTGATGCGCTTGACCACCGATGGAACAGAATCGACTGGATAGAGCGATTGGTCTGGGTACATGGTGGAAGCGGTGTTGTTGTCTGCTGCTACTTGCCAGCCGGAGAGATAAATCGCCTCAATTCCCGCTTTGGCTTGTTGTACCGCTTGACCACCTGTCAATGCACCCAAACAGTTCACATAACCTTTTTTGGCACTGCCGTTAACCAGTGACCACAATTTATCAGCGCCACGTTGGGCCAAGGTGTTGGCTGGAGTGATTGAACCGCGCAGGTCAACCACTTCAGCAGCAGTATAAGTACGCTTTACATTTTTCCAGCGTGGGTTGGTTGCCCAATCTTTTTCTAGAGCTTCGATTTGTTGGCGGCGAGTTAATGTCATGGTCTATCCCTCTTATTTTGATGCGCAAGCGCACTGTCATCCTTTTCTCAGCAGTACGACCTATTCTGCTTTTGAAAACAGCTTCACGTTATTGGTTGTCAGTAATTGGTTATTGGTTATTGGTTTCAAATCTCATCAATCTAGGTAGTCATAACCCGGAACGGTGAGAAAATGTGTCAGCTCATCGCTGGTAGTTAAGCGAGCCATCAATTGTGCCGCTTCGCTAAAGCGTCCTTGTGCAAATCGCTGCGTGCCGATTTCCTGTTTCACGACTTCAATTTCTTGCGCAAGATACTGCTCAAAAAGCGCTTTGGTAACAATCTGACCGTTATCCAAGGCTTTTCCATGCTTGATCCATTGCCATATTGACGCTCGAGAAATCTCTGCGGTCGCCGCATCTTCCATCAACCCATAAATGGGGACACAGCCATTGCCGGAGATCCATGCTTCGATGTACTGAAGTGCAACTCGAATATTATGACGCATGCCATGCTCGGTACGTTCCCCTTCACTCGGGGTCAATAGCTCATTGGCATAAATCGGCGCATCAGACAGACGCGTAACATCTAATTGGTTACAACGCTCGCCAAGTACTTGGTCAAAGACCGCTTTTGCCGTATCCGCTAAACCGGGATGGGCAACCCAAGTACCGTCATGACCATTATTGGCTTCGAGCAATTTATCGTGATGAATTTTATCGAGAACCAACTGATTTTCTTGGGGATCTTTAGCTGGAATGAACGCGGCCATACCGCCCATCGCAAATGCGCCACGCTTATGACAGGTGTAGATCAGTAAGCGTGAATAGGCGTTAAGAAACGGCTTTTCCATTGTGACAACTTGGCGATCTGGTAGCACCCGATCCGGATAATTTTTCAATGTCTTGATATAACTGAAAATGTAATCCCAGCGGCCACAATTTAAGCCGACAATGTGTTCTTTAAGCGAGAACAATATTTCGTCCATCTCGAACACGGCGGGTAAGGTTTCAATCAATACGGTGGCTTTAATGGTGCCAGTTTCTAACCCAAAATACTCTTCAGTAAAATGGAAAACGTCACTCCACCACTTTGCTTCTTGATAGGCCTGAAGTTTTGGAAGATAAAAATAAGGGCCACTGCCTTTTTTAAGCAATGATTTATAGTTGTTGTAAAAGTAGAGTGCAAAATCAAACAGCGAACCCGGAATACTTTGCCCTGCATATTTAACATGCTTTTCTTTAAGGTGCAGACCGCGTACCCGACAAATGAGCACCGCTGGGTTATCTTTAAGCTGGTAGCACTTACCATTGTCAGGATTGGTATAGCTAATGGTTCCTTCAATGGCATCACGCAAATTGACTTGCCCATCCAGCACTTTATCCCATGCTGGTGACATCGAATCCTCAAAATCCGCCATGAACACTTTGACGTTAGCATTCAATGCATTGATCACCATTTTTCGGTCGGTTGGCCCCGTAATCTCCACTCGGCGATCTTGTAAATCGTGTGGGATACCGAGAATTTTCCAGCTACCTTCGCGAATATCTTGCGTATCCTTGAGAAAATCCGGCAGTTCTCCGTTATCAATACGTGTTTGTCGCTCTTCTCGTGCATCCAGCAGCGAATCAACACGGCTTGCAAATTTAGCACACAGAGTGGACAAGAAGATTTGGGCTTCTGAAGGGAAAATAGCTTGGTGATGTGAGCCAACGGCACCAACAACCTCAAGCTTGGCTTCGTGGTGTTCTTTGCTGAGTGCTAACTCTGTTTCTGGGGTCTGTGCAAACATAACGTTCTTCCTTAAAACCATTCCAACTACATTTGTAATTTAAAAACCACAAATTCAAATGCTCATTTTTTGCTATCCACTGACTTATCTCTACCGACACTTTCTCTCAGTCAATCCAATATTTCAAGCCTAACCAAGCTAGACATAAGTCTTACAAAACCTTATTAAACCTTACATCAACTCATCATTCAGCAAAAGAGACAAAGTTAATGAAAGGTTAAAAACAAAGTTTTATCCCGTTTCAAACCTATGTTTGATTTCCTTGTTAAATATGAAAGTTATTACGTTATTTTATTACATGACTCAAAAAGGCAGATTTTAGTTTTAAACAGACGTTCGAAATGATGTGAGACGCAGTAAGGCTTGAATTTACGACTAACCGAGCGAGACAGATGGCTTCTTTTTAAACGCAAGAGAAAATAGGATGTGTAAAATTGTGGCTGTAAAGATTTTTGATTTTATGAAAACTTCATCAAGAATTGTTTGTAAAATTTTACAAGTTTAAAAACACTAACAGAATAAAAAACTGAAAAAAGCCACATTAAAAGTGACTTTTTGATTTTTTAGGCAAAGGAAAGAGTAAGACTAATCGCTAAAGTAAACCAGAAACCACATCCGCTAACTGCTTAAAAGTGTGAGTTCGCGATGAACTTGGCCGCCAGACTAAACCAATCTCTCGATACGCTTGCTGGCCAGGAGGCTCGATGACCACTAAATTTTGGTTTTCAACTAAGCCATGATTGATTGCCATTTGTGGAATGAAAGTCGTCCCTAAACCATTGGCGACCATCTGCACTAAGGTATGTAAACTGGTTGCGGTAAATGGATTAATTTTCTCTTTAGCGGTTAACTTGCAAGCCGACACAGCATGATCCGTTAAACAGTGCACATTTTCGAGCAAAAACACCGATTCATCAGGCAGGTCAGCATACTTGATTGGCACACGGATGCTATCCATTTGATGACGGCTGATCACCATTTTGAATGGATCAATCCCCACGACTCGGCTCTCCATTTTGCCGATATCGACAGGCAAAGCCAAAATCAACACATCAAGCTCTCCATGACGCAGTGCAGCCAAAAGGTTCGTCGTCGTATCTTCTCGTAATAATAAGTTCAACTTCGGAAAGCGGACATTCACTTCTTGCACTAAATCACACAGTAAAAATGGAGCAATGGTTGGAATACAACCCAGCTTAAGCTGACCTTGCATCTCATCGCCTTGGCAAACCTTGCCGAGTTCCACTAAATCTTGTCCTTTGGCAAGTAACTCTCTTCCTTGGCTAACAACCAGCTCTCCCGCTTGGGTAAACACTAACGGAGCTTTCTTATCCTTTTCATAAAGCGGGCAGCCTATTAATTCCTCTAAATTTTGGATCCCTTTACTTAGGGTAGATTGACTAACAAAACAACGTTCAGCGGCATCACTAAAGTGCCGTGTTTCGTAGAGTGTTACTAAATAGTGCAACTGCTTCAAACTGGGCCATTTATTCATCGTTCTACTACTATCTTGTTTGAGTACCGTTTCTGATTCCGTCATTAGAGCTCATCGCTTTTTTCGATGAGACTAATCTATTTATTTCGCTTTTTACTATCCTACAATCTGTACTATAGTTTGTCTCGTTCAAAAACGGACTGGACCAGTGCTCATCACTGGTTTGGAACTAAACCTTATTCTTAGGAGCAAAAAAATGGTACTAGTTGGTCGTAAAGCCCCTGATTTTACTGCAGCAGCTGTTCTTGGTAACGGTGAAATCGTTGATAGCTTCAACTTCGCAGAATTTACTAAAGGTAAGAAAGCGGTTGTTTTCTTCTACCCACTAGACTTCACTTTCGTTTGCCCATCAGAGCTTATCGCTTTTGACAAACGCTTCGAAGATTTCCAAGCGAAAGGCGTTGAAGTAATCGGTGTATCTATCGATTCTCAATTCTCTCACAACGCATGGCGTAATACCGCTATCGAAAAGGGTGGCATTGGCCAAGTAAAATACCCGCTAATCGCTGACGTGAAGCACGAAATCTGTAAAGCGTACGATGTTGAGCACCCAGAAGCAGGCGTTGCTTTCCGTGGTTCTTTCCTCATCGACGAAGATGGTCTTGTACGTCACCAAGTTGTGAACGACCTACCACTAGGCCGTAACATCGACGAAATGCTACGTATGGTTGATGCGCTTAACTTCCACCAAAAGAACGGTGAAGTGTGCCCAGCACAGTGGGAAGAAGGCAAAGCCGGTATGGATGCATCTCCAAAAGGTGTTGCAGCATTCCTAGCTGAGCACTCAGACGACCTAGGCAAGAAATAATTCTCCTTAGCCCGCGCTCAACTCGGGTCAATGGTTGGACATATAATAAAGCGTAAAACGCATCGCCAATCAGTTAAGAAGTAAAGTCCTTATCCAAGCCCAAAGCTAACGCTTTGGGCTTTTCGTTGGCGTTCATTTAGTGAAAATGAGGCAGCATTGGTTGGTAAACTTTACCCCTATTTCTCACCTCAATCACACAGACGTCACTACTCTAACTTGCTAACATTAACCAAATTTTTCCAGCAGGATTTTGCTATGAATATTCAAGTTGAAGTGTGTATTGATAATATTGAATCGCTACACAACGCCATTAAAGGCGGGGCTACTCGCATTGAATTGTGTTCGTCGCTCGCATTGGGTGGACTGACGCCCAGCTTTGGTTTAATGAAAAAGGCCGCACAAATATCGAGCGTTCCTGTTTACGCGATGATTCGTCCGCGTCAAGGCGACTTTCTTTATGATCAGGATGATCTCGATTCGATGTTGATCGATATCGAGATGGCAAAACAGGCGGGACTAGACGGCATCGTCTTTGGTATTTTGAATCCGAATCGCACCATCAACCTTGAAGCAAGCTTACTGATGATGCAAGCCGCGCAAGGGTTGGGTACCACTTTCCACCGTGCGATTGATCAATGCCACAGCTATGAACAAGCGATTGAAGACATTGCAAAATTAGGGTGTGAGCGTGTACTTACTTCAGGGTTAGCGCCAGATGCCTATGCTGGACGAGCCGTAATTGCACACATGGTGAAACTGGCGAATGGCCGATTCTCTATTATGGCTGGGGCTGGCTTAAACGCATCAAACGTGACTGACATTATCCGTGAAACGGGCATCACTGAAGTGCATTTGTCCGGCAAAACCACGCGTGCAAGTAGCATGGATATGATCGCCAATGCGGTGAAAATGGGCCAAGAGTCTGTCGATGACACCCTCATCCCAATTACCGATCCGGCTAAAATCCAAGAGGTATTACGCCAGCTTTCTTAACTTCGGCGACCGTTATGTCTTGATGTAAGGTGAATAACTTTCCTTCACCTTACTTTACCCAAAAGGCTATTTGAGGATGTCATCAATCGATTGTTTACCTAAGTGGCGCACATCCTTACCTTTGACAAAATAGATGATGTATTCGCAGATATTCTGGCAGCGATCGCCCACGCGTTCGATGGCTCGTGCAGACCACATGACTTGCAATATATGTGGGATATTTTTAGGGTCTTCCATCATATAGGTCATTAGTTGGCGGATCACGGCTTCGTATTCGGCATCCAGCTTGTCATCCAAGCGGTACACTTCAGCAGCCGATTCAAGATCCATCCGCGCAAAAGCGTCTAACACTTGGTGCAACATTGCAATGGCTTGTCGGCATAAAGGTTCAAGAGAAACTCGAAATTTGCTCTCTTTAGGTGAAGGGCTTTCGATAGTGACGTAGGCAATTTTGGTGGCAACATCACCAATTCGTTCAAGGTCGGTAATGGTTTTGATGATCGCCATGATCAAGCGTAGATCCTTGGCTGTCGGTTGTCGCTTAGCGATAATACGCGTGCAAGCCTCATCAATAGAGACTTCCATCGCATTCACTTTGTGATCATCCCGAACGACTTTTCTGGCCAGATCGGCATCATCTTTATGCAATGCTTGCATCGCAAAAGAGAGTTGTTGCTCCACCAGCCCGCCCATCGTCAATACATGAGTGCGAATCGATTCAAGTTCAACATTGAACTGTCCTGAAATGTGGCGACCTAGATGCATCATCGTTCCTTTTGAATATCGCTATTGACGAAAGTATTAACCATATCGACCAGTAATATAGTCTTCCGTTTGTTTTTTCAATGGGGAGGTGAAAATAGAGTCAGTATCCGCATACTCAATCAATTTCCCCATATGGATAAAAGCCGTATGGTCGCTCACTCTTGCCGCTTGTTGCATGTTATGCGTCACAATCACCACTGTGTATTTGGTTTTGAGATCGTTAATCAACTCTTCGATGGTCAAAGTAGAAATAGGGTCTAACGCGGACGTTGGCTCATCAAGCAACAGCACCTCTGGCTCAATAGCAATCGCTCTGGCGATCACTAAGCGTTGCTGCTGCCCACCCGAAAGGCCAAATGCATTTTCATGTAGGCGATGCTTCACTTCATCCCATAACGCAGCGGCTCTTAAAGCTCGCTCAACGGAGTCATCTAAAGTACGGCTATTTTTAATTCCCTGTAGACGAAGTCCATACACCACGTTTTCATAAATGGATTTCGGAAATGGGTTAGGTCGTTGGAATACCATCCCCACTCGGCGGCGCAACGTGGCAACATCCACATCTGGGTGATAGACGTTTCTACCATGAAGTTTGACTTCACCTTCAACTCGACACCCTTCGACCAGATCGTTCATCCGGTTAATACAGCGCAGTAAGGTTGATTTACCACAACCGGAAGGGCCGATAAACGCCGTTACTTGTCCTTTGGGAATACGCATTGAGATATGGCTCAGCGCACAAGTCTGTTTATAGAACAGATTCAGATCTTCAATCGCAATCGCCGTTTGTTGATCGCTCAGATTATTAACATCTAACGGGGCGTGATAACCCAAAGTTTGATTGATGGAAAACATAATTAATCTTGCCCTAACGTTCGATATTTCTCACGCAAGTTATTGCGGATACTGATGGCCGTTAAATTCAGTGCCACAATCACTGTCACCAATAAAAATGAAGTGGCGTACACCAGTGGCCTAGCCGCTTCGATGTTGGTCGTTTGGAAACCAACATCGTAAATATGAAAACCTAAGTGCATGAATTTTCGCTCAAGATGTACGAAGGGAAATTCGCCATCCACAGGCAAACTTGACGCCAGTTTGACCACACCCACCAGCATCAAAGGGGCAACCTCACCCGCGGCTCGCGCAATGGCGAGGATAAGCCCAGTAATAATCGCAGGGCTTGCCATTGGCAATACTATGCGCCAAATCGTCTCAAAATGGGTAGCGCCCAATGCTAACGAGCCATGGCGTACTGCGCTGGGAATCCGTGTTAACCCTTCTTCCGTCGTCACAATCACTACGGGTAGAGTTAACACCGCTAATGTGAGCGCCGACCACAGTAAGCCAGGCGTACCAAAAGTGGGGGCTGGTAACCTTTCGCTATAGAGTAGCGTATCAATCGATGAGCCTATGGTGTAAACAAAAAAACCAAGACCAAATACCCCATAAACAATCGATGGCACACCAGCAAGGTTGATAACCGCAACACGAATGATACGAGTAAATAGATTCTCTTTTGCGTATTCGTGCAGATAAATAGCCGCCACAACACCAAGTGGCATGACAATAATCGACATCAACAACACCAACAGCACTGTACCAAAGATGGCTGGAAATACACCGCCTTCAGAGTTCGATTCTCGGGGATCTTCTGATAGGAAGAGCCACACCTGCTTTCCCCACTGGACCAATTTTTGCCCCAAAGTCATATCATTGGGATACCAAATATCGAGAATTTGGCTAAGTGGAATCGCCACTCGTTGCCCACTCATCTCTTCAACAATCAACGACGGCCCATTCATTTGCTGGCGCAGCGCATCTAACTTTTGTTCGGCAATAGCTAATTGGCTATCCAAATCCTGCTTTTTATGAAAATAGTGATCTAAATAGGTTCGCTCTAGCTTTCCATTGAGTTCTTTACGACGCTTCTCTAAACGTAATTTTTCGGCGGCAAAGCCAATGACTCTGATCTCTTGGTCAATCACATCGTCAATTTGCTCTCTCAATAACGCGACATCCTGCATTCCTGCAGCGAGCATGGTTTGAACATCCGAACTCTCGCTTCCATCGGTTTGCACATAAGCAATCGGCTTGCCATAAAACTGTCCGTTATTCTTACGTTCTATTACCGCCCACCCGCTAGGCATTTGTTTATCCGACAGTTTAACATCCAGTATCGAAACAAAGTCCGCATGATTTTGTTCTCGGTTAGCGACTTTGATACTGAGCCGCTTCACTTCCCCAGCATCCAGTATGGCTTTGGGCCACGTAATGTCTAATGCTCTTAAGTGTGTTAATGGCACATTTTCCTCAGAGTAGAGCTGACCAACCAGTGCTTGCCCCTCTTGAGTTTGCCATTGATAAAGTGGCGTCGGCCAAAAATAGGTTAATCCTTTCCAACCAATAAACAGGAGCAAGCCCAATACCGAAATCAGGCTGATGCTGACAGCACCGCCTGTTAACCATATCCAAGGTGAACCTGATTGAAACCACTTAAACATTTGTGATGATTTTTCCCAATTGATTACAAAGCACCTTGATTACAAAGCGCGATATTTGGCACGCAACCTTTGTCTGACCCATTCAGCAATCGAGTTCACACAAAAGGTGAACATGAGTAGCAATAGTGCCGCTAAAAAAAGCAACCGATAATGGGAGTTCCCCACTTCCGACTCTGGTAACTCAACTGCAATCGTTGCCGATAAGGTGCGCATCCCTTCTAAAATATTCCAATCTAAAATGGGTGTATTACCCGTCGCCATAAGAACGATCATTGTTTCTCCGACGGCTCGCCCCAAACCCATCATGATCGCCGAGAATATGCCAGGACTTGCCGTTAACAACACGACTTTGGTTAATGTCTGCCAAGGTGTTGCGCCTAATGCTAATGACCCATCAGAAAGATGTTTAGGTACAGAAAAGATCGCATCTTCCGCAATAGTGAAAATGGTTGGAATGACGGCAAAGCCCATCGCAAAACCAACCACCAGCGCATTACGCTGATCAAAATCGATGCCGTTTTGCGCGAGATAAATCTGAATATCGCCATCAAATAGCCAAACTTCAATTTGGCTGCTATACGAAAAGATAACCACTGCACTAACGACTAATACGGGGATTAGTATCAATGCGTGCCACCCATTTGAAAAATTTCGCACCCATGCTCTCGGTAATAGGTGCCAACCTAGCCCAACAAGTAACATCACAATGGGTAAAAATAGCAGCAGGGCTCCGACCGCCGCGAGATGGCTTTCAATTAATGGCGCAAACCACAACCCCGCTAAAAAACCAATAATGACGGTTGGTAACGCTTCCATCAATTCAATCGACGGCTTCACCACTCGGCGCATTCTCGGTGACATAAAATAAGCCGTGTAAATCGCGCCAAACACCGCAATCGGTATCGCAAATAACATTGCGTATGCTGCGGCCTTAAGAGTGCCAAAGGCTATCGGTACTAGGCTAAACTTAGGCTCAAATTCATCGTTCGCTGACGTCGATTGCCACACATATTGAGGCTCTGGATAACTTTCGTACCACACTTTTTGCCACAATGATGAGAGTGATATTTCAGGATAATCATTATCCACTTTTGCCACGCTGATCTTCTGCTCGCTTAACGTAGCGAGATAAAGCTCATTATTGGACATGGCGGCCAATTGAGGGGCTTTGTTGTACATCCTCTCAAACAACACCAGTTTTTCACTGGTCGTATAGTGACTTTGGATTGTGCCATTAGGGTAGAAACTGTAAAAACCTTTGCGATAAGTATCCGGCAGTAACAGCGTCACCTGCGGCGCTAATTTAAACTTACGAATCTGAGTCAGTTGACGTTCTTCATTTTGCAGCACATCAAACCATTGTGACACTAAGCCGTTACGGTGAGTCACCAGTAGCGAATAAGCACCGGACAATAAGTTGATTTGTGTCACGGCTCGATCGGAATTACCTTGGCTTAAATCAACCACTTCTCGCACGAAATAACCTTGACGACTCTTAACGGCAACAACCAATTCGGACCCAGAGCGAAGGTAAAGCGTTTTACCATCTGGCGTAAAAAGCAATTGGTCCAAAGAAGGAAATGAGCCTTGAAACACAAAGCGCTGAATTGGCTCAACGTTATCACTCGTTAAGGTTTGTACTATCACCTCATCATTATCGAGATAAGAAGCAAAGAAAAGTGCCTCATCAGTAACGGCGAAGGCAAACTGGCGTAACGTTTGCGTTTTATGAGTCAGCCGAAATGTAGAAGGTAAACTGACGCGCTCAAGATAAGGAGAAAACTGGCGACCTTCCACGCTATGCAGATAACTGAATTTAGGGCGAGCAATAAAGACCTCTCCCGCCGCATTGCTAGCGGCAAACCACCCATTCAGCGGGGGAGCTTGGCTAAAAAGATCAACGCGAATAGGGAGACTATCCGACCACAATGCGTGTTCCGTTTTGCCGTCCAAGGGCCAAAAGTTCATGCTGCCGTCAAGGTCAACAACAAAGGCATTCTCGCCGTATTCATCTATGGCCAAAAATTGAGGATTGGAAGTGGTTATACTCACTTGCGCCACGTTCCTTTCAATTTTTGCGCTACCAAACAGAGGGAAAACAACCATCGCAAGATAGACAAAAATCAGCACTAAAGCGCCAAGTACACTCACGCCACCAAAACTCACTGCAAGGCGAACCAAACGGTCTTTTATCAACCGTTTTCTGTCACGTTCCTTCAATGAAAATTCACTTGGTGCCATTGCTCTCTCTACCCTTTTTCTTGTCTGCGTATAATATGTAATTTTCGTGACAAGTATATTACAACTCGCAATAAACGACTGAAAATAAAACAACTATACTCAACTTGCCTACTTGAAATAAAAATGTCACATAAAAGGCATAGTTTGCATAATCATCAATACCCGAATTGATTGCTGTGCAGAATCGCACAATCAGCACACAGAGGGTGAGTCAGTAAAAAACGTCAATTGAGTTAAAAGGTAACATGAATGAGTACGGACAAGTTGTATATCGACAAGGAATTGAGCTGGCTTTCGTTTAATGAACGCGTATTGCAAGAAGCCGCAGATAAAACCGTGCCTTTAATCGAGAGAATACGGTTTTTAGGTATTTTTTCTAACAATCTGGATGAGTTCTATAAAGTTCGCTTTTCCGATGTAAAACGGCAAATTTTGATCAACCGAGAACGTGGTGGTAACGATACTACCAAGCATTTGCTGACACGAATGCAAAGTAAGGCGTTCAAACTCAACCAAGATTTCGACAATCTCTATAATGAGCTTATTTTAGAAATGGCACGTCGCCGTATCTTCTTGGTTAATGAAACGCAGTTGGATGAGACTCAGAAAAAATGGATCACTAAGTATTTCCATAAAGAAGTGCGCCCGCATATTACACCGCTGCTCATGACTGACGACATTGATGTCATGCAATTTTTGAAAGATGAATACGCCTATATTGCCGTTGATCTCAAACACAATGACCGCAGCCAATATGCGCTGATTGAAATCCCGACAGACCACCTACCGCGCTTTGTCATGGTGCCGGAGCAAAAGGGCAAACGCCGCAAAACCATCATCTTATTGGACAACATCATTCGCCACTGCCTCGATGAGATTTTCCGCGGTTTTTTTGACTATGAAGAGCTCACGGGTTACGCGATGAAAATGACACGTGATGCGGAATATGACTTGCGACGGGAAGTCGAATACAGTTTGTTAGAACAGATGTCAGAAGGGTTGAATCAACGCTTAAGTGCTATGCCCGTACGCTTTGTTTATGAACGAGAAATGCCGACAAAAATGCTTAAATTTTTGTGCGAAAAACTCAAAATATCGCACTATGATAGCCTTCTTCCTGGTGGTCGTTACCATAACTTTAAAGATTTTATTGGGTTCCCAAACGTGGGGCGTGACTATTTAGAAAACAAGCCGCTACCACCCATGCAATGTGCTGACTTTGAAGGTTTTGCCAATGCATTTGATGCGATTCGCGCTCAGGATATTCTACTTCACTATCCTTATCACTCATTTGAACACATTACCGAGTTGGTAAGACAAGCTTCGTTTGATCCCAAAGTGATCAGCATCAAAATCAATATTTATCGTGTTGCCAAAGATTCTCGCTTAATGAACTCGCTCGTCGATGCGGTACACAATGGCAAACGAGTGGTGGTAGTGGTTGAGTTACAAGCACGGTTTGATGAAGAAGCCAACATTGAATGGTCACGTATTTTAACCGAAGCGGGGGTCCAAGTAATTTTCGGTGCTCCCGGATTAAAAATTCACTCTAAATTGCTGCTCATTAGCCGCAAAGAACAGGACAACATCGTTCGCTACGCACACATAGGCACGGGCAACTTCCATGAAAAAACCGCCCGTATCTATACGGACTTTTCACTACTGACCGCCGACAATGAAATTGCTACCGAAGTACGAAACGTGTTTGGCTATATTGAAAACCCTTACCGCCCAGTTAAATTTAGCCATCTCATTGTGTCGCCAAGAAACTCTCGTATTCAGCTTTATCGATTAATCGACAGTGAAATCGCCAATGTGAAACTTGGTAAAAAAGCCGCAATCACTTTAAAGTTAAATAACTTAGTGGATAAAGGGTTGATCAATAAACTGTATGGTGCGAGTAGCGCGGGCGTACAAATTAAGATGATCGTCCGGGGCATGTGTTCACTGGTTCCGGGAATTGAGGGCGTGAGTGACAATATCAAAATCATCAGCATCGTTGATCGCTTTTTGGAACACCCTCGTGTCATTATTACGCACAATGATGGCAACCCGCTGGTGTATATCTCCTCTGCCGACTGGATGACGCGCAATATCGATCATCGTATCGAAGTAACGACACCAATTCGTGACCCACGTTTGAAACAGCGTATGATTGACATTATGAATTTACAATTTACCGATACAGTGAAAGCGCGCTGGATAGACAAAGAGATGAGCAATAATTATGTAGAACGTGGTAACCGTAAAAAAGTGCGTTCGCAATTTGCCATCTACGACTATCTTAAGAATGTAGAAAGACAGACCAGAAAGAGCAAAGAACCCTTACATGACAATCAACCCAACTAATACTATTCGCGATATTGCGGCCATCGATTTAGGCTCTAACAGCTTTCATATGGTGGTGGCCAAAGTCGTCGATCAAGATCTGCAACTGGTGAGCCGCCATAAGCAACGTGTACGCTTGGCGGCTGGGTTAGATGAACAAAAAAATTTGGATGCCGATGCCATAGAGCGAGGGCTTGAATGCTTAGCGATGTTTGCCGAGCGGTTGCAAGGTTTCGAACCTGAAAACGTGCGCATCGCGGCCACGCATACGCTGCGTCAAGCCAATAATGCTCATACATTCTTACAACGAGCCAAACAGGTACTGCCTTTCCCTATTGAAATCATTCCCGGAGCTGAGGAAGCACGCTTAATTTATTTAGGCGTGGCACATACTCAACCTCAAGCAGCGTCTATGTTGGTGGTGGATATCGGTGGCGGCAGTACCGAGATGGTGATTGGCCAAGGGTTTGATCCAGACCTAATCAACAGCAAGCAAATGGGATGCGTCAGCTATACCGACCGTTACTTCGCTGATGGTAGGCTTTCAAGCAGAAACTTCGCTCATGCGATATTAGCCGCCGAGCAAAAAATCGAATCTATTGCGGCGAAATATCGCAAAAAAGGGTGGGAAGTCGCCTTCGGCTCGTCAGGAACCATCAAAGCCATTCACGAAGTACTGATTGGTTTGGGCTTTGATGATGGCATCATCACGCTTGAGCGAGTCAATAAACTCATCGAAAAACTCTGTGAATGGCAAAGTATTGATGAGATCGAACTCAGCGCGTTGACTGACGATAGAAAACCCGTTTTTGCTGCGGGAGTTGCCATTTTAAGCGCGGTTTTAAAATCGCTGCGTGTGAAAGAGATGCATTTTTCTGATGGTGCATTACGAGAAGGTTTGCTTTATGAGATGGAAGATCGGTTCAAGTATTCCGATATCCGTTTACGCACCACTGAAAACCTCGCGATGAAGCATCTAGTCGACTTAGAGCATGCCGCTAAAGTCAAAGGCCATGCAAAAGAGTTTCTACAGAATGTGACCCCAGAGCTAGGATTGAAAAAAGGCAGCGAACTGTTTGATCTTTTGGAATGGGGAGCGTTATTGCATGAGGTGGGATTGAGCATCAACTTACAAGGCTTTCACCGACACTCTGCTTATATTCTGCGTCACACCAACATGCCCGGTTTTAACAGCGAACAGCAACAGGTACTGTCGACCTTAGCGCGCTTTCAACGCAAATCCCTCAAGCTGCAAGAAATGAATGATTTCACCTTGTTTAAGAAAAAGCACATTATTGGCCTCATCCGCGTGTTGCGTTTAGCGATTGTTGTCAATAGCCAACGTAATGATGATCCTCTTCCTGAGTTAACGCTCAGCGCAAAAGATGATGAGTGGAAACTAGAATGTGAAGATGCCAATTGGTTAGAAAATAATAAATTATTACATGCGGATCTGATGTGCGAACAACAGTATTGGCGAAGTGTCGGTTGGCAGCTCAATGTTTAATTTGAATTGGGTTTGATTAAAAATAGCGAGCGAACAGCTCGTTATTTTATGCCCACTTTAGCTAGTTCTTGCTGAGCAAACTCGGCACTGACAGGCACATAACCATCTTTCCCAACGATCGCTTGTCCTTGCTTAGAAAAAATGAAACGGATAAATTCGCGCTGCATGGGTGGCAGATCCTGATTAGGATGTTTATTCACATACACATACAAATAGCGAGATAACGGATAAGCACCTGATAGAATATTTTCATAACTTGCGGCAATAAACTGATCGCCTTGTTTGGCTATCGGAATCAATTTCACACCAGAAACCTGATAACCAACACCAGAATAACCGATAGTATTGATCGATGAGGCAACCGATTGTACAACCGATGCCGATCCCGGCTGCTCGTTTACTCCCTTTTTGAAATCGCCACCACACAGTGCGTTTTGTTTGAAATAGCCATAAGTTCCCGACACCGAATTTCGGCCAAACAGTTGAATTCCCCGCTTGGCCCAATCCTCATCAACGCCCAATTGCGCCCAAGTATTGGTCGGTTGTGTAGCACCGCAGCGCAACGTGGATGAGAAAATACTGTCTAATTGAGTAAAATTAAGCCCTTTGATTGAATTATCTCGATGTACAAAAATACCAATGGCATCTATCGCAACCCGCAATGCCGTCGGCTTATAACCGTGTGCGCGTTCAAATGCTTCAATCTCACGACCACGCATCGGGCGACTCATTGGGCCAAATTGCGCCGTTCCTTCAGTTAAAGCAGGAGGCGCGGTGGAAGAACCTGAGGCTTGTACTTGAGCATTGATATTGGGGTAGATCGTCTTAAACTCTTCAACCCACAACGTCGTCATTCCTGCCAGTGTGTCTGAACCCACCGATAGCAGACTACCTGCAACACCGTTAGTTTTTGAGTAATCCACGAGCGGCTGAGCGCTCACGGCGTTCGTGGTAATCAGTAAGTAAAAACAGAGAAAGGCTGTAAATATGCGATGTATCATGACAGCACAACCAAACGTTTAGGCAAAATAAAAGAGAATTTGCTGCCAACACCCACTTCACTGTGAATCTGCAAATGCGTGTCATGATGTGACAATGCATGCTTAACAATCGCGAGCCCAAGCCCACTTCCTCCGGTATCTCGCGAACGTGCTTTATCGACACGATAAAAACGTTCTGTTAAACGATGTAAATGCTGTGGCTCAATCCCTTCCCCTTTATCTACCACGTCTAAACAAGCACCTTGCGCGTTTTGATACCAACGCACATTAATTTCCGCTCCCGGAGGCGTATATTTGACGGCGTTATAAACAAGGTTTGATATAGCACTGCGCAGTTGATCTTCATCGGCCAATACTTTAAGTCGCTTATCGACATCAAAATGCAGTCGGTGATGATGATCGCCACTTAAACTGATCGCTTCTTTTTCAAGTACTTCCAACATAGCCGGAACATCAACCACTTCATCCAGCTCATGCATAGGCGCCGCTTCAATTTTTGACAACGTCAGCAGTTGATTGACTAAACTGTTCATACGGTTTAACTGCTCAGTCATCACTCCATGTGCCTTAGGCCACATCGGCCCTACCAGCATGTCAGGGTCTTCTGTCATCTCAAGATACCCTTGCAACACCGTCATCGGCGTTCTCAGTTCATGAGAAACGTTAGCAAAGAAATTTCGGCGCATGCCTTCTAACTGTTTCAACTGAGTGACATCACGCACAACCATCAAATGCTCACCTTCTGTGTAAGGCACAATACGCAGCTCTAACATGCGCTCAACATTAAGTGGAGAGCGCATTTCAAGTGGTTCTGTGAAATCATCTTTTTGCAGATATTTGATAAAATCAGGGGCGCGCAATAAATTTGAGATAGGTTGACCTGCATCATCTGGCCAGCGAAAACCGAGCAGGTGTTGTGCAAGTCGGTTACACCAAACAATGTTCCCTTCGTCACGGAACACCACCACCGCATCGGGTAGCGATTCAGCCCCGTTACGAAAGCGGCGGATCAAATTGGTCAATTCTTTGCGTTTTTTACGTTGGCGTTGCTGTAAACGGTAAATCCCATTAAACAGGTATTCCCAATTTCCAGTCCCGGAAGGCGGCGTTAAACGTTTTTCATCCCACAACCAAGCCGACAAACGCATTTGGTTATGCAAATGCCAAATCAGTTGCAACGCTGTAGCCGCTAGCAGCAGCCAAGCCATATGGCCAAAGATCCAGCCAACGATAATCCAAGGAGAGTAAAAAAAAGCCATCTCCCAAGCCAGCCTTTTCCACGTTAAACGTTCAACCATTTCGTACCTTAATTAATCCTTTATGTTCTGGATGAAAAGCGATAACCGGCACCACGTACTGTTTGAATTAATTTATCGTGGCCAGCCTCTTCTAACGCTTTTCTCAGACGGCGTATATGAACATCGACAGTGCGGTCTTCAACATAAACGTTGGTACCCCACACATTGTTCAATAACTGCTCACGGCTATAGACGCGTTCTTGGTGCGTCATAAAGAAGTGTAGCATTTTGAATTCCGTCGGCCCCATCTCTAAGGCATTATCATTAGCCGTTACTCGATGAGAGACAGGATCTAACTTCAATCCTTGCACGTCGATCACATCTTCCAGTGCTGTCGGTGTGACGCGCCGGATAACCGCTTTCAAACGAGCAACCAACTCTTTAGGCGAAAAAGGTTTGGTTATGTAATCATCCGCACCCACTTCAAGGCCGCGAACTTTATCTTCTTCTTCACCACGGGCGGTTAACATCACAACAGGAATGTTGCGTGTTAATTCTTCACGCTTCATATGCTTAATAAAGTTGATACCACTCCCGCCGGGCAACATCCAATCTAATAACACAAGATCGGGAAAGGGTTCAGCCAGTTTACTCACCGCCGTGTCGTAATCTTCCGCTTCAACAGCTTGATAACCTTTTTGCTCAAGCACGAAACACAACATTTCGCGAATGGGTGCTTCGTCTTCAACAACCAGAATCCTTCTAGACATTTGAATAACCTTTCTATGTAATCAACGCTATGCATTATGGGAAACAATTATGACACTTTTGTGACCTTTGCAAACAATTTTTCATATAAGTTTCTTATCAAGTTCATGATTATATTTTGAAATTGATTTAAGACTTTAGCTTTCAAATCCCCTATCATGTTGCGTCTTCTAATTAAGTAAGAGAAAGAATATGTGGTTTAAAAACTGTATGGTTTATCGTGTTAATCGCGATGTAGAATTCAACGCCGATCAGCTCGAAAAACAACTGGCCGAATTTCGTTTTACGCCATGCGGCAGCCAAGATAAGCAAAAATTTGGTTGGGTTAACGCAATGGGTAAACACGGCGACATGATGACCCACGTTTCTGAAGACCGTATTCTGATCTGCGCGAAAAAAGAAGAAAAGATGTTACCAGCTTCGGTCATTAAAGATTCTTTGAATGCCAAAGTTGAAGCGATGGAAGTGGAAGAAGGGCGACCTCTCAAGAAAAAGGAGAAGGAAAGCCTCAAGGAAGATATTGTCATCGATCTCCTACCTAGAGCATTTAGCCGCAGCAATCTCACCTTTGTGCTTATCCTACCCAAGCAAGGCTTCATTTTAGTCGATGCCGCAAGCTACAAAAAAGCTGAAGACGTTTTGGCGCTGCTACGCAAAACCATGGGTAGCCTACCCGTAGTACCTGCGATCCCAGAACAAGCGGTAGAAACAACACTTACTCAGTGGGTTAAAAGTGGCGAACTACCACAAGGGTTTAGCTTGTTAGATGAAGCTGAATTAAAGTCGTTATTAGAAGATGGCGCAGTGATCCGCTGTAAGAAACAAGAACTGACAAGCGATGAGATCTTAAGCCATATTGAAGCCAATAAAGTCGTCACTAAACTGGCATTGAACTGGCAAGATCGCCTGAGCTTTATTCTGGCTGAAGATTGTAGCATTAAGCGTTTGGCATTTAGCGATGAGCTCAAAGAACAAAATGAAGATATTCCACGAGAAGAGCAAGCGGCTCGCTTTGATGCCGATTTCTCATTAATGTGTGGTGAAATGTCGGCATTTTTGCCTAACTTATTTGACGTTCTCGGCGGCCTTCCTCACCCGAACGCTTAACAAAAGCATCATGCAAAAGCCCAATACCCTTAAAAGTGTTGGGCTTTTTTGTATCACTTACGATCCCTACTAGGCATAAGGTTATTTTTAACGTAAAATTTGCGCCCCTCCAATACCATCAGGTGGTATTGGCCTGACTTGAGATCAGATTAGAGAAAAACAATGAGCACACATACCCCTTTTGTCCCCGAGCTACTATCACCGGCGGGCAGTCTAAAAAACATGCGTTATGCGTTTGCTTACGGTGCAGATGCCGTTTATGCCGGCCAACCTCGTTATAGCCTTCGTGTACGCAACAACGAATTTAACCATGAAAACCTGCAAATCGGTATCGATGAAGCACATGCTTTGGGTAAAAAATTGTACGTGGTTTGTAATATTCAACCCCACAACTCAAAACTTAAGACATTCATCCGAGATCTAAAGCCTGTGGTTGAAATGGGACCAGATGCGCTCATTATGTCTGACCCTGGGCTTATCATGATGGTTCGTGAAGCATTTCCTGAAATGCCTATTCACCTTTCAGTTCAAGCCAATGCTGTTAACTGGGCAACGGTTAAGTTCTGGGCATCTCAAGGCGTTGAACGAGTGATTCTATCACGCGAACTTTCGTTGGAAGAAATTGAAGAAATTCGTGAGCAATGTCCAACGACCGAACTCGAAATTTTTGTTCATGGCGCATTATGCATGGCTTATTCAGGTCGCTGTCTATTGTCTGGCTACATTAATAAACGTGATCCAAACCAAGGAACATGCACTAATGCATGTCGTTGGGAATACAAAGTTGAATCAGCCAAAGAAGACGAAACCGGTCAAATTGTCGAGAAATTTGATCCAGCAGCAGTTCAAACTATCGAGATACAAGAAGAGCGCCCTGATAATACACTTGGTTTAGGCAAACCGATTGATGATGTGGTTTTGCTTTCAGAAAGCCATCGTCCAGAAGAGAAGATGGCCGCTTTTGAAGACGAACATGGCACCTACATTATGAACTCAAAAGATCTACGAGCCGTACAGCATGTAGAACGATTGACGAAAATGGGCGTGCATTCATTAAAAATAGAAGGTCGTACTAAATCTTTCTATTATTGCGCTCGCACAGCTCAAGTGTATCGTAAAGCAATTGATGACGCAGTTTCAGGTAAACCATTTGATGAAAGCCTGATGGGTACTTTAGAAAGCCTTGCACACCGTGGCTATACCGAAGGTTTCTTGCGACGCCATACACACGATACTTATCAAAACTACGACTATGGCTATTCAGTCTCAGATTCACAGCAATTTGTTGGCGAATTTACGGGTAAACGTCGTGGTGAAATGGCTGAAGTTGAAGTTAAAAACAAGTTTATCTTAGGTGATAGTTTAGAGCTGATGACCCCAAAAGGGAATGTTGTCTTCAGACTTGAAGCAATGGAAAACCGCAAAGGTGAAACTGTTGATGACGCAAAAGGAAACGGTCACTTTGTTTATATCCCGGTTCCTGAAGAGTTGGATTTAAACTTTGCTCTGTTAATGCGTAACTTGAATGCTGGCCAAGATACTCGTAATCCCGTAGGCAAGTAGTTATGGCATTATTGATCACCAGTAAATGCATTAACTGTGATATGTGTGATCCGGAATGCCCAAATGGCGCGATCTCTATGGGCAACCGGATCTATGAAATTGATCCTAATCTATGTACTGAATGCAAAGGACATTACGACAAGCCCACCTGTCAATCCGTATGTCCGATAACAAACTGCATCATTACCGATCCAGAACACATAGAAACTGAACATCAACTACTTGAAAAATTCGTCGTTATTCAAGGTTTAGCCTAATCATTGTAAAAGAGCCCAATCGTTAAGATTGGGCTCTTTTTTATCGGTGTGCTAAGCCTTTACTGTTGAGATAGTTCAACATATGAGGTCGAGATTCTTGTGCTAATTTAGCCGTTGCCTCTGTAGACCAAGCCACTTTCTTGGTATTGGAAGAACGCGTCTGATAATAAGCCCTCATCGTCTCATCATATTGCTCTATTTCAGCATAACTCAAAGCATGGTAGGTATTCTCATGAACAATTACCTCAGGAGATAAACGAGGTTTTAGTTGTGGATTCTGAGCCGGATACCCCAAACACATACCAAATAACACTGCGCAATATGGAGGAAGCTCTAATAACTCATCCACTTCTTTAGGTGAATTTCTTAAGCCGCCAATATAAACACCACCCAATCCCATCGATTCTGCCGCCAATAAACAGTTTTGTGCCATGATCCCAGCGTCTACAGCGCCAATCAAAGTGAGTTCAATCAGCTCTGGTTTTACCTCAGGATTAATGGCGTAATGACGTTGGTAGTCAATACAGAACACTAAAAACTCAGCAGCGCTTGCAACATAAGCTTGGTTACCCGCCAGTATAGCCAACTGCTCGCGTTTATCTTTATCCGTAACACGAATGATTGAATTAACCTGTAATAGGCTCGATGATGATGCCGCAATACCAGCAGAAATAATTGTGCTCAGCTGATCTGGAGTTATCTTCTGATCGGTAAAAGATCGGATAGAACGATGTGCAAGAATAGTTTCAATGACTGGATTCATCTTATATTTTTCCCTACGAGGATATTGCCACTATCTTAGCAAGCATTACCTACTGACGCCGTAAAAATGCAAACTTAAAATTAGCACAGAAAAGATCGGTTTAATGCAGTATGGGGGCGATACTTTTATTGAAGTTATTGAAGAACAGGAATGTTCTAAAAAATAATAAGGAGATGAAAAATAGCAAAAAGCCTCAGCATTTCTGCGGAGGCTTGATAGATGGCAGGGGTGGAGAGATTCGAACTCCCAACACGCGGATT